>JAOMCN010000035.1 GCA_028345065.1 Rhodospirillales bacterium | reverse complement strand
ACGCAGGGAAGAACTCCTTGAGGAATTACTTGGGGAATTTTCCATCACCCACCTTCGACGCACTCCTTCTCTCGCCCTTTCCGGTGGAGAGCGCCGTCGAGTTGAAATTGCTAGAACCCTCGCTTCCAAACCTGATTTTGTCCTATTAGACGAACCGCTGGCTGGGATTGACCCGATTGCTACCGATGATATACGTGACCTCATCAAGCACCTAAAAGAGCGAGGTATAGGGGTAATGATAACCGATCATAATGTTAGGGACACCCTAGATATCGTTGATAGAGCATATATCATTCATGATGGAATGGTTCTCATGGACGGATTACCCGCTGATATCGTAGGGAACGAAGATGTACGGCGCGTATATTTAGGTGACCGGTTCAACCTATAGAAATTTATTAGTGATAAGGGTCCAATGGCGCTCACTCCCCGACTAGAGTTACGACAAAGTCAAACCTTAGTAATGACGCCGCAGTTGCAGAAGGCTATTAAACTATTACAGTATTCTAATATAGAGTTAAGGGAATTTATTGAAGAAGAGCTCGCCGACAATCCTTTGCTCAAACTCAACGATGAGGACTTGTCCACGGAAAGCGGAATGGCTGAAGAACATGGAGCTTCCGCGATGTCTGATAACATTGACCCAGAATATTCAGAGGCGCCGGAATATACAGACGGGACTGCGTCTCTTGATCCGCAAAGGCAGGAGCATATCTCAGAAGAACAAGTAAACGTACTAGAAATGGCGGAGTATGGCGACGTGTGGGAGCAGGAAGACGTTCCATCTACAACAACTAATGATATCACTTCTTTCTCGCAATCGGGAAGTGAAAGTAGAATGGGAACAGACTATGATGGACGCTACCTAGAGCAAACCCTTTCTCAGAAAACGTCACTCAGAGACCATTTGATGAATCAGATTCAGATGGAAATTCATAGTCCAAAAGATAAGATAATAGCTGTATTCCTTACCGACCATCTTGATGAGTGTGGACGTCTTCCAAATGATCTTGAGGGTCTAGCCGAGCACCTCGGATGCGATTTACACAAGATGCATCAAGTTCTTAACCGCTTACAACAATTGGACCCACCCGGAATCTTCGCCCGTAGTTTAAAAGAATGTTGGTCCATTCAGTTACGAGAAATAGATCGGCTAGATCCTGCCATGAAAACGCTTTTAGAAAATATTGAGCTTCTAAAGGTGCATGATTATCAAATGCTGGCAGAACTCTGTTGCGTAGATTTCGATGATATTGAGGATATGGTTAATGAACTCTGGTCACTCACTCATAATCCTCTAGAAGCGTTCGATCAAATTGTGGCCCAAACCGTGACGCCGGATGTTACCATGCGCCCAGGACTTGAAGGGAGTTGGATAGTCGAGCTTAACACTACAGAGTTGCCCAAGGTATTAGTGAACAATACCTACTACGCCCAAATCTCCACCAAAATGCGGAATAAAAATGATAAAAAGTATATAACTGACAAACTTAATTGGGCTAATTGGCTCGTAAAATCTCTACACCAGAGAGCCACAACTATACTTAAAGTAGCTAGTGAGATTGTCTCCCAACAAGAATCATTCTTTGAACTCGGTGTAGAACATCTAAAACCGTTGGCGCTTCGCGATATAGCAGAGGAAATCGAGATGCACGAAAGCACTGTGAGCCGTGTCACCACAAACAAATACATCGATACGCCACGCGGCATTTTCGAACTAAAGTATTTTTTCACCACTGCTATTAGCTCATCTAACGGCGGCGATTATTATTCGTCAGAGGCGGTGCGACATAAGATTAAAACACTTATAGGGGAAGAAGGGCCGAGCTCTATTTTATCAGATGACAAACTGGTGGAACTTTTGAATAACGACGGTGTAGACATCGCTCGTCGAACAGTCGCAAAGTACCGTGAAGCGATGAAAATTCCTTCGTCTGTTCATCGTCGCCGACTGAGAAATAGGTCTACTGCCGTCACATTAACTTATTAACCACATACGCTTATGTCTGTGACTTGACTAAATTGTTCCACCCAACTAACTTCCGCCCGCCGTTAGTATGTTAGGCAAACGGTTACTGAATTCGATGAAACTCCACAAGGTGCTTTTTGGGAACCATTTAGTATCCTTTTGATGTTGTTGGAATGACGGACAAATAGGGAGCAAGGGTCAATTCGAACTTCATATTGTTCCGATGGCTTTGACTAATGGCAGTAGATGGATATGGAAATAGCTGAGCTTCTCACGCACGAAAGCGTCCTCCCTAATCTTAAAGTGACTAGCAAAAAGCAAGCACTACAAGAACTCTCTAAACGTGTTGCTAAAAACTATAATTTGGCAGAAAGGGAGGTATTGGAGGTTCTTTTAGAACGGGAGAGACTTGGTTCCACAGGAGTTGGAAATGGAATTGCCATTCCTCATGGAAAAATGGAAGATCTAGGTCGCCTTAGTGGGTATTTTGCCAGACTGGAGCGACCTGTTGATTTTGAGGCCATTGACGAGCGTCCCGTAGACCTTATTTTTCTATTGTTGGCTCCAGAAGCGTCGGGGGCGGAGCACTTAAAGGCATTAGCGCGGGTGTCACGTTTAATGCGAAATAAATCCATTTGCAAAAAGTTGCGTGGCTCCAATAGTGCGGAAGCACTTTATTCTCTGCTCACAGATAAAGCAGCCGATCAGGCAGCGTAACATCTGTCGGTTCTTTTGCGTTATTATGGGCGCGAAGCACTTCAAGGAAAATTTAGCTGAGGTTTAATGAGTCTTAGAATGCGGTGCTCTGAAACCGCAAATGAGACTCTCCGTATGCTAGCGTTACGAAATTAGGAACGCCGAACTGACAAAATAGAGGTTTTCTACCTCCTAAACATGTTGAATTCACTCTAAATCGATTGTTCTAACTAAAGTGCTCTCCTTACTCTCACCGCTTTCAATTTTGATCTTCTTGACTTGAGGTTCTGGAATTGGTCGACGAAGATCTATGTGTAATAACCCTTGTTTCAATCTCGCT
Source organism: Rhodospirillales bacterium (assembly GCA_028345065.1). Classification (GTDB taxonomy): domain Bacteria; phylum Pseudomonadota; class Alphaproteobacteria; order Rhodospirillales; family UBA2165. The sequence goes on along the minus strand of JAOMCN010000035.1, from coordinate 19,066 downwards.
GCTATAACATCGATACCTTCTGCCATAACGAAACTTCTTTGAAATTGTCGGCCCGCAATTCCGCGGTGGAGATATACCCGACTACCATCATCTTCCGCTATACGGCCGCGGATCACTAATTGGTTGTCTTCGATGGAAACATCCAAATCTTCCATAGTAAAACCAGCAACGGCTAATGTAATTCGAATATTCTCTTCATCAATTTGTTCTATATTGTACGGTGGATACCCTTCTGATGATCCCTTTGACACGCGATCCAGTATACGTTCAAAATGATCAAATCCTAAAAGCAGTGGACTATCAAATATTGGCAATCGGTTCATCCTTAACTACTCCTCATTGAGCGAGTTGGAGATAGAGATGATTTCTGGCTTTTGATTAAACATTAGGAGTATAGATCAAGCACCTGATTTGTATTTCCTCATTCCAAAAATATGTTTTTTAGTTAGGCAGAATTGAGTTGTAGGTCAAGAGATTAGAAATAGAAGGGGTGACAACTTGATTCTAATTTTACAATGATACTAAAGTTTGATGGGGGTCTCTCTAAGAAAATAATGGATTAAAAACCGCACCAATTAAAAATTGTTTTTTTTAAGGGTCGCGACTTAATCCTAGGCTTTGAAGTTCAGAGATATAGTCTTCCCACATCTCTTCTTGCCGAAGTCCAAATGTATATAGAATTTCCCAAGAGTAAATTCCCGTATCATGCGTGTCATCAAAATCAATGCGGATGGCATACTGACCTACCGGCTCCACAGATAGTATCCCCACGTGCCGCCTGCCTGTTACTACTTTTCTCTGATCTTCTGAATGACCCTGAACCTCGGCCGAAGGACTATGAACCCGTAAGAATTCCGCCGGAAAAGAATAAAGGGCGCCATCATCAAAACACACTTCTAAAAGTTTTTCCTTCCGTTTAAGTTTAATTTCCTTCGGAATACGAGGATTTACTACATAATCTGCCATTTTATCACACTGGTAGCCAGGTCATGGTTCACTAATCTAGTTCTCTGGCTTCTTCTACTAGCATTATCGGAATACCGTCACGAATTGGATAAGCAAGTTTGGCCTGGCGACTAATCAATTCTTGCTTATCTCTATCAAATTCCAAGGGACCTTTCGTAAGGGGGCAGACAAGTATTTCGAGAAGTTTCTGATCAATGTCCTGATTGCTCATTTGTAAAATATCCTTACGTTTTTCCAATGAGGCTAATGTTTGACCGAGGATTTGTCACAGCTGCGGATGGCCATCTCCATAAGCGACGTTATGATTTCAACCATATGAGAATAGTCCCGGGCTTCTAGCAAGGCCTGCTTCTCCTGACTGTTAAACGGACACATCATACCCAGATTTGCCATCAACAATCTGTCTTCTGTTTTCTCAATCATCTCCCAGTCGACTCGGATTTGTTCCACCTCGAAATAATCTTTAAGCAATCTGATGAAGGCTCCACGATCAACGCATTGTGGTGGTTCATCCATGTCCATGGCATAAGGTTCAAAGTCACTATGTATACGCCTATAACCATTTTGTATTCCAAATTCAGACACAATATTAAACCGACAAATGCCTTCGAGGGTAATAACAATGCGGCCGTCCATTGTTTCAGCAAATGAAACAATTCTCCCGGCACAACCTGTTTTGAAGAAACCGGCATCATCGGGTATTGGATTAACCGAAGTTTCCAAGGTTTGAACCATACCTATCATTCGATTCTCACCGAGCGAGTCTAACACCATGTTGAGGTAGCGTGGTTCGAATATATTTAGCGGCAACCGACCCCTCGGCAATAGTAACGTACCCGCCAACGGGAATATATTTAATTCTTCCGGAAGTTGTTTGAATGGTGTGCTAAAAAGGTCTCGCATCAGGAAAAGATAACCACCGACAGTTTGCGCCTCCCTTCAATAGTAATTGGGTCTGAATGACCTAGTGCCTCAAAAATTTTCAGAAGTTGAGCCCGAGCAGCTTCATCATTCCAAGTTTTGTTTGTCTTAACTAGTTCTACCAAAATATTTATAGCTTCTTCACTGCAGCCATCACCATACAACGCAATAGCCAGATCATAACGCAGTTGCGGATCATCGGGACTAGTAGCCAATTTCTGGCGAAGACTGTCTGTTTCCTCTGTATCGGTCGATGCATGCTCCAAATCTATAGCTGCCAGCACGCTTTTCACTTCTTCTTTATTGAGTATGTCTGCGTCAAGGTCCTGTAAATAGGCTTGCGCCTTTTCTATGCCTTCCGCTTCTATTAGACACTTTGCCACTCCAGCATGTGATGCAGCATTTGTCGGATCTTGTGCAAGGATTTGAGAATAGATTTCAGCCGCATTTTGAGTATCCCCATTCGCGACCATCATAGAGGCTTTTTCCAAGGCCTGCTCTATAGGCGATCCCTCACTGCCCGTGAGCTTTTCAAAGAATTGGCGAAGTTGACTTTCTGGCAAGGCGCCCGCGAATCCATCTACCGGTTGACCGCCCTTAAAAGCGACGACCATAGGTATAGATTGCACCCGCATTTGGGTTGCCAGTTCCTGGTTTTCATCCACATTGATCTTAACCAACTGGATCTTACCACCATATTCTCGAGCCAATTTATCTAGAGTTGGACTAAGCTGCTTACACGGACCGCACCACGGAGCCCAAAAATCTACTACCACCGGGATATTGGTCGATTGATCAATTACGTCCGTGCTAAAGTTATTAGTATCAGAATCTTTTATTATATCACCGACTGGAATGCTGCCATTACCTGCACCCGCGTCCGGGGTTTCGGTATTAATAAGAGTCACCATGGATCTTCCCTTAATGAGAAATAAGTTTCATGTTTATCATAATTGGCTTATGGCGGCCCGCTTGCAAGTGTTTAAGGTACCAATTTGTATGTTTGTCACCTACGCTAAGCTACATGTCTAAGATTATTGGCGTATGCTCCATAGCATAGATAAATTTTAATAGATCAGGTGCTGTTATTGTAGTAGTGGCGTCGTTGCGGAGTGGGTGATAGTTAAGTAAATTCTCCCTCATCATCTTCTTGTCTAAAACAATTTTGATGTTCCTCGCTGTTTCATTCAAAAGGGCAAAAGGTGTTACCGCGCCCGGTTCCACCCCCAAGACCTCTCTCATCAAATCTGGTTTTGCGAATGATAGCCGTGAAGCACCCAGTTTTATTTGTAGCATTTTCATGTCGAGACGTATATTCCCTAACATCACAACAAGCCATAGATTTCCGATTTTATCTTTTAAAAACAACGTTTTACAATGTCCTCCAGGAACATCTCTAAGCAACTTTTCTCCATCTTCCACTGTGAACATTGGAGAATGTCTAATTGTAGTTGTTTGAATTCCAAGAACGGCAAACTGGTCAAACAGGTTTTTATCTGAGGCCGGCACGCTTATCTCCAAAAAAATAGATTAATCCAATAACAAATTGTATTAGCCCATTTTCCTAAGCTCAAGAATTATGGATAACACGTTAGTCCAACTAAAGGTCATATTACTGCAACTTCACGGAAGCCACGCGTTTGATGGATTGAATTTAGCAAAACGTGTGGTTGAAGGAAAATTCTCTAAACGCTTTATTACAAATCCATACTCACAAATATATAACCGTCAACTTATTGATTATAGAACCCCAACAATTCCAAGTATAATTCCGGAATACCTCAACCTTCAGAGAAAGCTATATATCTTTCACTACAATATGAGGTTATTCAAACTTAAGATGAACCTTGCTTTGAGAAAAACTAAGCGTATTATCCGGCCTCTGCCTTCGCTATAGTACAAGGGACTGTCATCTTTGCGGGCGTAGCTCAGGGGTAGAGCGCAACCTTGCCAAGGTTGAAGTCGTGGGTTCGAATCCCATCGCCCGCTCCATTTTTTGCAGTAAAAACAAAAAGTTGCGTTTAAGGTGAAGACCATGTCTATGGCAAGGCTCTTTATAGTAAGCACCTTAACACTATTTTTAGGCTAAATTTCATCTCCCCCTTTGGGTGAAAGGGCCCTTCGTATGGCTGTTACGGGCTATATCTCAAGCCCGTAGTTTTTGGTTGCTGAAAGAGGGTCGCCATCGCGAATAACCTGCAATGGATTGCGGAGGAAGGGCCCGTTGGTTTAGAATAAAACCATGAAGTTTATAGCTCTCATTACAGTGTTGTTTATCTTACCGGCACATCCAGTGATTGCCCGAAACCATATCAAGGTCCAAGAAGAGCTAAGTAAAAGTGAGCAAAGCTATAAAATTGCCACTCGCGCTTATAGGGCGGGCGACTATGCAACTGCATTAATGTACCTAAGGCCCCTCGCTGAACAGAACCATAAGAAGGCCCAGGGTACCCTCGGTTGGATGTACGAGGCAGGTAAGGGCGTGCAGAGGGATTATATAATGGCCTTTGTTTGGTATGACGTAGCAGTCGCTAACGGTCATAAAAAAGCACACCGTAACCGCAATAGTGCTGAATCGAAGCTTGATGAAGACGAATTGAAAAAGGCGCAAGCCCTATCCAAAAGATGCCTTGAGGAGCCAGCTAACTGTCCTAAATACAGCAACTAACCTACTTGGCAGACTGTAAAGCCCTAGCGATAATCTCATCATCAACTAACTTCAATTTTATTCCACTTTATGCCACCATCACAGTATGAAACGACTGCTGCCAGTTCTAGTGGCTTTTGTTGTCCTCGACAAGGGATGGAGTTTGCCTCCTTCTCGGGGCGGTCCTACATCTGACTGGATAGCACCCAGAAATTGGACAGATTGTGTGGGCTCGCTTATCTTTTCCAAGGGTAAAAGATACATGGTGGATGAATAGAAGAATGGACGGATACTCGGAAAAATCATCAGGGATACGGGCGATGACAATAAATACGTTGGCGAGCTTAAGAACTTTTTTTGTACCAGAATAAGGCTTGGTTCAGTATTTCCTCACGGAGATCATTAAAGATCGGCCTGTATTTTTTTAACAATCGTTGTACATTATGGTTTCCCTAACACGACCAAATTGAATTGAAAGCATGTACGGATAAGAAAAATGGTTTTTTCTTTTCGCAAAGAAGATTTGCCTTCAGCTTCCAATCCAAACCGCGCAGAGCGCGGGCGTCAGAACTGGTTGTCGCACGGCGGTAACACGAATTCCTGCCAGCTTATTCTGAATCAAGAACGCGGCAAAAAGCTTTTTGACGCTATTTCAGGTAATAGTCCATTTCTATCGCAGATTATTGAGCAAGAGGCGGAATTTGCACTCCATCTTTTTAAAAACGGACCTGAAAAAACGTTTGCCGATATACTTCTGAGATTGGACGCGTGGCGTGACCAGAAAAATTATACCAATGAAATTATGCCATTTCTTCGAAGGTCAAAGAAACAAGCGGCCCTCGTCATTGCAGTGGCGGATATAGCAGGGGTTTGGTCAATCGAAAAAGTAATGCGGCGATTGAGTGAATTTGCTGAAAAAGCTATTTCACTCGCGTGTTGCCATATTTTAGCAAGGCAATCACAAGAAGGTAAAATCCAACTCAAATACACACACAACCCCGAGAGTAGTTCTGGTTATTTCATTCTCGCACTAGGAAAACTGGGGGCAAGAGAGCTAAACTATTCGAGCGATGTAGACCTTATTGTTTTTTATGATCCCGTAGTTTTAGCTTCAAACAAAAGCGGTGCCGTTAGCCAAATAGCTATTCAAGCAACAAAATCTTTAGTCAGAATACTGGGAGAACAAACCTCGGACGGTTATGTACTCCGTGTTGACCTTCGTCTTCGTCCGGATCCTGGGTCGACTCCCATTGCCGTATCCGTAGATTCTGCCCAGAGGTATTATGAAAATTCTGGTCAGAACTGGGAAAGAATGGCGTTCATTCGGGCTAGGCCAATCGCTGGTGATATTGAATTAGGAAAGAAATTCCTTCTTTCTCTGCAGCCATTCATGTGGCGTAAAAATCTGGATTTTGCGGCTATTGAGGATATACATTCTATTAAACGCCAAATCAGCTCCCGTCCAATACGTAACAGTAACGAATTAAACGGTCATAACATAAAACTTGGAAAGGGTGGAATCAGGGAAATTGAGTTTTTCATTCAAACACAACAACTTATATGGGCTGGACGTTATCCCGAACTTAGGCACGAGTACTTGCTAAAAGCAACAAGCGCACTGATGGAAGAGGGTAAAATCAGCAAAGAAACAGCTCAAGAAATCCGGACAGCATACCTTTTCCTGCGAAAAATTGAACACCGCCTCCAAATGATAAACGACCAACAGACCCATCAGTTACCTAAATCAGATCAAGATCTAGAAAATGTAGCAATCTTCTCAGGGTTTGGGAATGTGACTGAATTTAAGAATAGCCTATTGTCAGTGTTGAATTGTGTTCAAGAACACTATGCCGATCTCTTTGAGACTTCACCCAACCTAAGCCTAGATGGATCGCTAGTATTTACTGGTAATGAGTTGCATCCTGATACAAATCTCACGTTAAAAACAATGGGTTTTAGTCAACCAAATAGTGTCTTTAATATTGTTAGTGGATGGCACTATGGGCGATACCCTGCGACGCGCGATGAACGTTCTCGCCAACTTCTAACAGAGTTAATGCCGCAACTATTATCCACTTTATCCAATACAATTGATCCCGATTTTGCCTTAACTCGATTTGACAGGTTCCTGCAAAAATTACCCTCCGGAGTTCAATTTTTTTCTTTGATCAAATCAAATCAGAAACTTTTGGAGTTTTTAGCTTTAATTATGGGTGATACTCCCTCCCTAGCTGAGTGGCTCAGCAGGTCACCAACTCTTTTTGACTCCTTGATTACTGAAGAAATAACACAACCTATTGAAAATTCTTGCAACTTAAAGAGCAGAACCATTAGTGCCATACCCCCAGAAGGCAATATTGAAGAATTTCTGGATCTTACCCGTCGCTCAGCTAACGAGCAAAAGTTTAAAATCCAAATACAGGTCCTACAAAACATTATAAATACCGAAACGGCGTCACAATTGCTCACAAATCTCGCCCAGACTGTTTTTCAACAAATTTGGGAAGTAGTTGAACGCGATTTTGTCCGCCAGCACGGCAAACTTCTGGCTTCGAACATGATAGCTATTGCTTACGGTAAATTCGGTGGGCGAGAATTGATGCCAGAATCTGACTTGGACTTGGTCTTTTTATACAATATTGATGACAGCGTTGAGAAATCGGATGGTGTTCGCCCGTTACAACCAACCCTATACTTTGCGCGTTTAGCCCAACGGATCTGCAGCGCATTAAGCGCACCTACCGCCGAGGGAAAACTCTACGAAATCGACATTAGATTGCGACCCACGGGAAGAGTAGGGCCGGCGGTTGTCCAAATTGATAGGTACTTCGAATATCTTAAAACACAAGCCTGGACGTGGGAACTTATGGCTTTAACACGCGCACGCCCTGTCGCCGGTCCAGAAGAAGTTCAAACTATGGTGTCCGAAGGGATCCGGACAACACTTACCTCAATTACGAACGAAGAAAAACTACGCGTAGATGCTGTGGAAATGCGAAAGAAGATGATTACACAGCAAAAAGATACCTCGAAATGGAATATTAAACACAGAATTGGAGGGCTGGTAGATATAGAGTTTATCTTGCAATTTCTTCAACTCGCAAACGCGAACCACAATGACCAAATATTGTCAACAAGCACTTTAAGCGCCTTAAGAAAATTAAAGACAGCAAATATTTTGTTTGAAAGCGACGCAAATTGCCTCGAAGAAGCCCTTCAATTTTTGCAATGGCTGCAATTTATGATCCGTATTATCGGTCCAAAATTCTTCGAACGCGAAGAACTACAAAGCCGCCTTTTGAAGGTTTTAGTTCGACACTCCTCTTTCAGCACCATAGAAGAAATTACTGCTGAAATAGATTCTCAAACTGACGCTGTGCAGCGCCAGTTTTATCAAGTTTTTAGAAGCCACCTAAATTAGATAAAATCATTAAATATTGAAATTCAAGGCAGCGTGTTTTTTGCCATTATTTTGAAACCAATATACAATCATTGATTGCTTATAAAATTTTATATTCCGGCAGATAAGCTAAAAAAGGGGGTAGACTTGGATGTCGAAAAATATTGTTTGGCCTCAAAAATCTAAGGAACTTCATAGCAACCATTTTGATTCAACCATATGGAATGACTACAAGTTCCGAGACGATGACATCATCATTTCAACGTACGCGAAAACCGGCACTACGTGGGTACAACAGATTGTTAGCCAATTAATTTTCGATGGCGAAGAGGGCCTTCCGGTTGCTGATATGTCGCCATGGCTGGACCTTCGTGTCCCTCCTAAGGACGTTAAGCTGGCGGAAGTAGAGGCTCAGACACACCGGCGATTTATTAAGACCCATTTACCGGTTGAGGCGTTAGTGTTTTCACCCAAAGTAAAATACCTTTATATAGCGCGCGATGGCAGAGATGTGCTTTGGAGCCTTTACAATCACCACAGCACAGCCAACGATTTGTGGTACGAAGCCTTAAATGAAACGCCTGGTTTAGTTGGTCCCCCTATGACTAAACCGGTCGATTCTATCGTCCAATATTATCACGAATGGCTTGATAATGATGGATACCCATTTTGGTCGTTCTGGGAAAATGTTAGGTCATGGTGGGAAGTACGTCATCTTCCCAACGTTATGTTGGTTCATTTTTCTAGTTTAAAAAAAGACATGCCCAAAGAAATACTCCGAATTGCAGGATTTCTCGATATCGATATTAATGAAGAAAAATGGCATAAAATTCTCCAGCATTGCAGCTTTGATTATATGAAAGCTAATGCGACACCCAGCGTTCCCCTGGGTGGTGCCTTCTGGGACGGCGGGGCGGAACAATTTATTTACAAGGGTGTCAATGGACGCTGGCGTGAGTTGTTGAATGCTACCGAAATTAAAAAATATGATAGTTTAGCCGTCAAAGAATTAGGCGAAGAATGTGCCGCTTGGCTGACCACAGGTGAAATATCTTAAGTATCATTAACCGTCCAAAAGGAACCCATTTGGAATAGTTTGTGGCAAAATTCCCGGGAGTGAAGTGACTGAATTAGTCGCTAATAGCCGTTGAATTTATAGAGAGGGTTAGATAACTAATATTTTAGGTGAAATAAAAACCAAGACCGATTACATCAGACAATTATTTGGCCGAGGTAAGTTCGCTAACCAAAGTTGTTAGTGAGGAACCCAGCGTAGACAGTCTATTTTCTCTACATTTAGAGATAACCCAATTTACCATCTCAATGGCAGGCATTCCCTTGAAATGATCCTTTCGAGCCTCCAGCCAAATATTTGTAGCGGTTGCAAAACCTTTTACGTATGCAAGCACCTTAGCGGTATTGGAATTATCAAGTACCTGAGAACAGCTAAAATCACCAACAACCCTAAACCTGTCATATTTATCCATGCTTAAGGCTGAAGTACTAGAAATTAGCATTGCAAGGGTGACTAAACCAACTACCCGTCGAATAAGTTTCACAGCGCGTCTCCTTAGCTTTCAAGCTCATTTTTGGTGAATGGGATATTTTTAGTCCAGTCAAACGAACCTTGGTCGCGATCTTGTACCGCTCTTTTCCAACCAAATGTTTCTGCTCTTTTCTTGAAATTAATTCCTTCAGGAGAATGGCGTGTGATACCATCAAAAAGAGTGGCGAGAACCTGACTGGAGGCAAGACCCATATTCTCCAGAACTTGGTTTACCATCAACTTCTGCATAACGAGTTGGTTACGCGGAATGGTAACCATACGCTGGGCAATATTTTCGACTTCAGAATCCAGTTCAGATTCCGGAACCGTTTGCCCTAAACCCCATCGTTCAGCTTGTAGGCCGTCAATTAAGTCACCACTAAGCAGCATGCGCTTCGCCCGTTCTACACCTAACCGGTAGACCCACATCGCCGTCGTAGGACAACCCCAAACTCGAGCAGGCGGATAACCTATCTTTGCATTCTGACCCATCACAAGTAAATCTGCACACAAGGCTATATCACTTCCCCCTGCAATAGCATAACCTTGAACCTTGCATATCACCGGTAGGTGTGATCGCCATACGCTCATTATTTGGCTCGTTGTATTTTGCATGAAAGAAAAATCCTTCATTGGATCCCATGGCATTTCCTGAATTCCGGGATTAGTTCCAGACGGTTGTGCGTAGTAATTGAGGTCATATCCCGTGCAAAAAGACCGGCCAGTTCCCGCCAAAATAATTGCTCTGACTTTTTGATCTGAATTTGCCCTTTTTACCGCACTTTCTAAAGCGGCAGGTAGGGCGTCGTCGATCGCATTAAGAACCTCAGGCCGGTTCAAGGTAATGCGGGCTAAACGCCCGTCACTTTCGTAAAGGACTGGTAAATCAGGCATGGGATCTCCGATGTAATATAATTTGTGTTAACCGACCACTATTTTACCTGCATCCTAACCATGCGAGACAAACCAATCTAACCAATTTTCCATACAGAATGATAATTATCAAATTTTTCAATTAGGTTTAAAACTTGCTATAACTTGATTACTGAGCAATTAAATCTAGGTAGACCTTAGAATCATAGTTCCACTTTTTTGCGTAAAATTTATCATGAAATGGCTCTCAACATATATCGCAAGTTTTATTTTGATTCTAACGTATTCGAACGAAGTATTCGGTGGAGATTTTCAGAAAGGCGTAGATGCATATAGAAAGGGACATAACTCAATTGCACTGCGTAAATGGAAACCTCTCGCCCGACAAGGGCATGCCAATGCGCAGTATAATCTTGGTGTGATGTATGATAAGGGACATGGCGTCCCGCGAAACAAAGTGACAGCCATAAAGTGGTACAAACGAGCTGCTGAGCAAGGTGTCACACTGGCTCAATATAACCTTGGCGTGATCTATGAGAAGGGAGCCGGTGTTCGCCAAAACTATAAAGTAGCCGTCGAATGGTATACAAGTGCTGCCCAAAACGGGAATGCCAATGCCCAAAATAATTTAGGGGTAATGTATATGAGGGGACTTGGTGTCCCACGAAATTATAAGACTGTCGCAAAGTGGTTAAAACGTGCCGCTGAACAAGGAAAGGCGTCTGCACAATATAACCTGGGCACGATGTATGATAAGGGAATGGGTGTACCCCAAAACAAAAACGCTGCTGTTAAGTGGTATAAGCGCGCCGCGGAACAGGGTGTTGCGGTTGCCCAATTCAATTTAGGTTTGATGCACAAACGGGGTCAAGGGGGTCCCAAGACTTTGGCCCTGGCACATATGTGGTGGAACATCGCGGCAAAAAACGGTTACACGGACGCCGCAATCAACAAGAAGGAAATTGAGAAAATAATGTCCCCTTCACAGCTAGAAAAGGCGCAAACACTTGCTCTTGAGTGCTTGGCAAAAAATTATAAGGGATGTTGAAAACAATAACTGTTCATTGTTGTATTATTTAGAGAAAACTTGATCACAACAACTGTAACAAACGAGCCTATAATCTCTCAGATTAATGATCGCTGTAATGACCTCAGGTTTAATAATGAGACACATGTAATCTGGAGCAAATGATATTGAGAGGAATTCTAATTTGACACACCAGCTAGATCCACCGCCGATTGAGAGCCTATTAGTCCGACGTCTTCTTGGCGGGCAATTTGCCCTAACCGCGGAGGTTACCCCACCAGTATCGGCTGGTTCTGATGAGTTGCTGGCTAAAGCGGAACCGCTACGAGACATTGTGGATGCGGTGAATGTGACGGATGGTGCCAGCGCCCGCGTTCATCTCTCGAGCGTTATCAGTGCCGCAATTCTAAACGCTAATGGTATTGAACCCGTAGTCCAGTTTACCTGCCGTGATAGAAATCGCATTGCATTGATCGGTGACCTCTTAGGCGTGGGCGCCCAAAGTATCCATAACCTTCTTATCCTAACAGGTGACGATCCAACCGTTGGCGACCAACCGCAAGCAAAACCGGTGTTTGATCTGAAGGGCCACGAATTGATAACCATTGCCCATAAGATGTCTCAAGACGGGATCATTCCTTCCAAAAGTGTTACAATGACCACCGAAGGGATCGACCCTAACACCCGCAAGATTGAAACGCCTCCTAAATTCTTTATAGGAGCTGCCGATGTACCAACGGTAAAAATTGATGAACGGTGGCTCGTAGGTTTGAGAAAGAAAAAAGCATGCGGCGCACAATTTATTCAAACGCAACTTAACTATGATATGGATATTATCCGAGCTTATGCTAATCTATTAAGGGAAGAAGGGTTCACTGAAAGCATGTTTTTCCTTATCGGAAACGGTCCACTTCCTTCAGCCCGATCGGCCATTTGGATGCGGGAAAACTTATGGGGTGTTGTAGTTCCTGATAAAATTATTAAACGGCTTGAAACAGCAAAAGATTCTAGATTAGAGGGGATAAAAATTTGTTCTGAACATCTTCAGGAACTCTCTCAAATTTCAGGCGTCGCTGGCGCACACCTTATGGCACCAATCAATGTCAAAAGTATCCCAGCTAGTATTGAAATGGCTTCTTTAGGAAATCGCAGCTAATTTGTTGCCAACTCGCTAACCAATTCTTACAAATTATTAAATGCGTTGCATATACTGACAAAATTTTCATGTAGTGCAATTAACGTGAAATAAGGTTTGGCAAAATTAGTGTAATCTCGGGAACAACAATCAGCAAAACAACCAGTAACATTGCTAACAAAATAAAGGGTAATACCGAAAAGATAATTTCCTGCATTGTCGTGTTATCCGGTGCAGCGCCTTTTACAACAAACAGTAGAAGACCAAATGGCGGAGTAGCTAGGCTAATTTCCAGAACTAACAACATTAGAACACCAAACCATATGACATTAAACCCTAGATGCTCAACCAATGGCATAAATATTGGTATAGTAATCATCATCATACTAACCTGATCCATAAAGCAACCAAGGAACATCAATATCAGTAACATGCCAATAAGGATGGCCAGTGGTCGCATGTCGCTATCTACGACAAGAGATGTGAGCCCTGTGGTTGCTTCAGAAAACGCCAGTATTTGGGAAAAGGTTATTGATCCACAAATAATAAATAGGGTCATAACGGTAAAACGAAGGGTCTGTGTGGTGGATACAACAAAATTTGCCCAACTCAATTTTCGGTAGGCTAATGCCGCTAAAAGCGTAGCCACGGCGCCTAACGCTGCCGATTCGGTAGGTGTTGCAACACCGCCAATGATACTCCCTACCACTACTATAAATATTCCCATAAGAGGTAAAACATACTTAACGAATGGCAAGAGCCTTTCACTCAGTGTCATTGCACTGATGTCATAAGATGGCGCAATCTCGGGATTAATCTGACATCTAATGATCACGTACGCAAAAAACATACTAGCCAAAATTAATGCTGGAATTATTGAGGCTACCAAGAGATCTCCTATCGGGATCTGGGCAATACTGCCTAAAAGAACAGCAAGGGCAGATGGCGGGATTAACATCGCGATCCCCCCAGTCGCAACAATCGGTCCAATCGAAATTGACGGCGAGTAACCACGTTTATACATCTCTGGTAATAGCGTGCTTCCCAAGATAGCCGTGTTAGCGATAGTTGAACCTGAAAGGGACGAAAAGATCGTCCCTCCAACAATAGCAACAAGGGAAAGGCGACCAGGTACCTTTGCAATTAATTTATCAACTGCGTCTATCGCCCGAGAAGCAATCCCGGTATGAAACATAATTTCACCCATGAAGATAAATAATGGAATGGGTAAGAGGGTGAAACTTTGAACGGAATAGACGGCATTCTTAACAAGTTGGATTATACCCTCCAGGCCACCCATAAAGAAAAAGGCGCCTATTAGATTCACCGTAAAAAATGCAAATACTACCGGCAAACCCAAGAGCATAAAAAATACTAGGCCACCGATCAGAGTTAATAGAATATAATACCAATCCATAGCAGTATCTCTTTATTCCTGCTAGAATAGTTCTTTTGTCATGGAAGTATCTATCTGCTCTTCCGGAACCAAGACCCAGCGAACAAAAATAATCATCAAAATCAAAAACGTTGTTGGTGCAAAGGCATAGATCCACCATTCAGGAAACATAAATGTATCGGGAACAGTCGTCCCATCTTGATAGGCTCTCCAAAGTACTACGCAAGTAAATACAAATAACGCACCTGACATAAGAGCGCCAATCATGTGGGAAATACGACGTAATACTTTGGCCTTATCGGGAGATAATCGCTCAACAACTAAATCGATGGTAATGTGTCCATTGGTACTTAAAACCCAAGGGGCTCCGAAAAAAGTAATAACAAAAAGTCCGTATTGTGCAAAATCGAGGCTCCAAGGCATTGAAAACAAGCGGAAATAACGGGCCATCACGTCACAGCATACAAGTACCGTCAAAGCAACCAGTAAAATTCCAGCTATCAATCCAAGAAAGTTGACCAATTTGTCAAACCAAGCCACATCTTCTCCCTAAAAATTACTAGAGATTAGTTACACATAGAAAAAAGTAAGCGCCCAAAATTGGACGCTTACTTGAATTTTTGTGAAACCTTTATTGGGTGATAAGTGGCTTAATCTTACCTATCCAAGCGGGATTGTAACTTGTCATCTCCTCCCAATAAAACCTTGTAGCGGTTGCGGAGAAGTCAGAGCCCATATCAACATAGGTTACTCCGTTCTTTTTTTGCCGGGCCGCTTCTTTTTTGTCCTGGGCTGAAACCTTACTGGGCCATGCCTCCTCAAAGGATGTGGCTGAACCATGTATACAATTCCTCTGCGCCGCAGATAAAGAATCCCATTTTTTCTTGTTCATGAGTGTGTTCAAGATCGCGCTGAAATACCCGGGTCCATGTCGATACTTAAGGAACTTATCCCAGCTACCATCACTCACACCCCATAATGGCCACCCCAACCCATCAACGGTCTTCCTTTCAAGGGCAGTGTATACAGCTGGCCCAGGCATGCGAAGTGGGCTAGCACCTAATGATTTAAAGAAATTATCATACAAGGGCGCGGAGCGAAGGCGGAATCCGTCGAAGCGTTTGTTTTTATGGGGCTTAGTCGTGTAAAGGTAAAACTTAACACCCTGCATGACTTGCATTATTAATTTCGAATTGAGTTTTTTATTATGGAGTTCATCAAGCATCTTGTAAGCGCCGTTTTTCCTTTGTTGCGGGAATGGCGTCGTTGCAAGATCAGACACACCCGCTTCAGGTGCTGCACCTTTGTAATAGGTAGGTGGGCCGTAATGCATGTCAACAACGCCTGACTTTACAGCTTCCCATTGCTTCATTGATCCGATCGCAGCTGGGCCGATCACAGAAATCTTAACTTTTCCACTGCATTGTTTATTAGTTTGTCCTACCCAGTCATAAAAATACTTAGCAAAAATAAATTTACCTGGTAGAAAACTTGCCGCTTTAAGTTTTACTTCTTGGGCCTGGACATCTTGTAAAACAATTCCTGGCACGAAACCTGTCACTCCAACAAATATCGCCGCGGAAGCAAGCAGCGTAAGTTTAAAGTTCTTCATCGGGTATCCTCCTCAATTGAAGTATTTTTTAGGTTTTATTATTGGGTGTCTCATACACTAGTAGACACATCAGAACCGACCTAACATCAATAGTCTAGCACAATTTATCGTCGATTTTAAGTGATACATATAACTGGTGGCAACCTCATGGTAAAAGTTACGTATTTACCTTGGGTGAAAGTCCCGCCCATGAGGTCAACTTCTGATTTTGCTTGCTTGTCTTAATCTCATTCGTAAACATCCAAATGAAACACAACTAATTTCTAGACTTTGAACGAGTGTGTGTCCACAGAATAAGCAGCAAACTGTCCTATCCTCTGAAACAATACATGGAGAAAACTATTGAAGGCTTTGATGTTATACGGACCGGGAGAACCTTTCCAACTGGAAGACATTCCGGACCCCATCGCGGGTTATGGCGAAGTTGTCGTCAAGGTTATAACCTGTGGTGCCGGGCTCACTATCCAGCATGTAAAATCAGGGCGGGTGAAAGTTGAATACCCGCTGGTAATCGGTCACGAAATTACGGGAGAAGTCATTGAAGTCGGCAAAGAGGTCTCATCCCTGAAACTAGGTGATGCTGTAACGGCCTATTTTTATTTAACCTGTGGAAATTGCAAGTGGTGCAGATGCAATCGTGAAACGCTTTGTGAAAATTTCAAAGGTTATGTCGGTCGTGCAGTGAATGGGGGGTACGCAGAATACATCAAACTACCCGCTGACACATTTCTAAAATTACCCTCCGGCCTTGATTACAAAAATTTTCCGGCAGAAGTTGGTGTGATATCTGATGCTATTGCAACACCGGTCAAGGTTATCAGAAGGGCTAGTGTTATGCCGACCGATACTGTCACGGTATTTGGAGCCGGAGGGGGACTTGGTATTCACATGCTAATGTTAGCGCGCTGGGCACACGCTAAAGTAATCGCCGTCGAAACCAGACCAGAAAAATTTCAAGCTTGTAAAGAAGCTGGTGCAGATCAGGTGATAGACGGAAATCGTAATGACCTCACCGAAGCCCTTGTTGAAGCTAGTAATGGGGGTATCGACGTCAGCATCGATTTTGTTTCCTCAGAGCAAACATTAGAGTCCGCCATGAATGCCTTGGGAAAAGG
Organism: Rhodospirillales bacterium; assembly: GCA_028345065.1. GTDB lineage: Bacteria > Pseudomonadota > Alphaproteobacteria > Rhodospirillales > UBA2165. The sequence continues at coordinate 2,428 of JAOMCN010000035.1, read as the reverse complement.
CGGCAGGTTGGTAACATTGGGTGGATCGGGTGCACCTTTTAGGGCAAATCCAAAAATAATGCTTGAAAAGGAACTGGAACTTATCGGCAGTCGATACGCTACAAAGCAGGAGGTGATTGAGGCTTTAGAACTAGTTGCACGCGGAGATGTCTGGCCGCTTGTGACGGAGATAAAACCGATGAAAGATGCAGAGGAACTACACAACAACTTGGAAAACAGTGATATTGTTGGAAGAGCAGCTATTCGTATTTCAGATTAATGTTGGGGAATATCCATGGAAGGAATTATTGATGCCCACCATCATATTTGGCGCTTGGACGACCTAGACTGGCTTAAAGGTCCCACTCAACCGCGTATTTTTGGTGATTACAATTCTATCAAACACGACTACCTAATCAATGATTTTACTACCGATCTAAAAGATTCGGGGGTCGAAAAATCCGTTTATATTCAGGTAAATTGGCCACCACATGGAGAGTTAAGGGAAGCCGAATGGGTTCAAAATGTCTCCGACGAAAATGGCTGGCCTCACGCCTTTGTTGGTTACGTTGATTTTTCAGCGGAAGATACAAATAATACCCTAAAAAAATTTAATAGCTTTCCACTAATGCGGGGTATCCGCCAGCAACTCCACTGGCATGAAAATCCATTATATCGTTTCCAAACAATACCAGACCTAATGAACCAGATCGCCTGGCAAAGAAATTTTGCTCATATCCAGGAATATGGCTGGTCTTTTGAATTACAAGTTTTTGCCTCTCAAATGAAAGACGCCGCGCGGTTTGCCTCTGATTTTCCGGAAACCACCATGGTCCTCCAACATTGTGGCATGCCAGAAGACACAAGCGATGCAGGTATGAACTTGTGGAGAGATGGGATGACGAGACTGGCAGAATGCCCGAACGTTCATTGTAAATTCTCAGGCCTCGGAACTTTTATTCACCGGAATGACCCTAACTTCATAGCTGATATTACGGGGGAATGTCTGAAATTATTTTCTGCGGACCGGTGTCTTTATGGCAGTAATTATCCAATCGAAAAAATTTGGACTGGATACCAATCTATCGTAAATGCATTTCTAAACGCTATATCCGGACTATCCAAGGCAGAACAAATATCTGTTATGCGTAATAACGCTATGCGGATATACAAAATCGATACCTAACCTGAATATCAGTATATATTATCTTATCTCAAACATCTGATAGGATTACTTTCTTCCAATCTATGTCAGATCTTTTTTACTATAAAGTGCTTGCCTTACGCTGGAGATAACGCTTTTCCAGTCGCCAGGCGCCTTTTGACGGAATAGCTTCATGGTTGGATACCATGGACAATCATCACGATCCAAAAGCCAACGCCAATCTGCAGCAAATGACAGAAGGATCCATACCGGTTTTCCGAGAGCCCCCGCCAGGTGAGCAACGGCCGTGTCAACTGTGATAACCAAATCAAGCCCAGCAATGACTGTGGCGGTATCAGCAAAATCCTCTATTTGATCTCGCATGTCGTGAACTTTTTTGTGGATATTAGCGACCTCATTGTGGCGCTGATCCACCTGAAGGCTAACCCAGGAGATGTCCGGAATATCAAACAACGGGTTAAGATAACCTATCTCTAGAGATCGGTTTTCAGCCCAGGAGTTCTTGTGTTTGGGATTTCCTGCCCAGGCAATACCTATAACAGTTTGAGAATTTGAACTGAAATCGTAAACCGGATCTGATGAAACCTGAAGATAGGGAACTTCAGCGGGGATCGTGTCTAAAGTCGTACCAAATCGGTGAGGCAAACTCATAATTGGAACCTGAAAATCAGCATGAATGGATTTGGCGCCACGGACAATTACCTCATCCAGACCATCCATCACTTCAAACAAGCGAGCCAAGGGTTTGTGGGTCTCCAGCAGAACTTTTGCTCCCAGGTCTGAAAGCAGAGACGCGTAACGGGAAAATTGGATTGTATCTCCATATCCCTGCTCGGATCTAATTAGTATTGTTTTTCCAGCTAAAGACTGACCTTTCCAAACAGGAATATCCTGATTTACGCTCAAAAACTCAGGAAGCTTAAACCGCCATTCATAGTCTGCAAATCCTTCTACAAAATTGCCGGTAAGCAACCTTGCCAAACTTCTGTTCCAGTAACCGTCAGCATAATCGGGATCAATAACTAATGCTTCGTCGAATTTGTCGATTGCCTCATCTATTCTACCCTGCGCCTGCAATACACTACCTAAGTTGGTTAGAAATTCCGGTCTTTTTGGGTCAAACTCAAGACCGATTTTAAAACACTTTTCAGCTTCATCCAGTTGGTTTTTTTTCGCCAAACGCAAACAAAGTATTGAGGCCGTCTGTATAAATCATCCGAGCGAGAAGGTACCGGGCGAGATCGTTGTGGTGGCGGACCTGTTTCAGTGTTTTGATTAGAGTAC
>JAOMCN010000034.1 GCA_028345065.1 Rhodospirillales bacterium | reverse complement strand
GCGGGAAGCTTCGCCTCGGGTGGTTTTGGTTCCGGGGCAAGGATTATACGGAGCCGGCGATACGGCCGAGAACGCCAGGATGATAGCAGATTTAGCGGAAAACTGGATTGAGGTTATAACGGCCGCTGAATCGATAGGTAAATTTTCATCTATATCAACTAGAGACATGTTCGATATAGAGTATTGGTCACCAGAATCAGCAAAATTAGAAGTAGCAATTTCTCCACCCCTTAAAGGGCGAGTAGCCTTAATAACTGGCGGCGGTTCAGGCATTGGTCAAGCCACGGCTCAAACCTTCCGAGACGCCGGTGCGGAAATAGTAATCTTGGATGCAAATGCCAATGCAACTAGGTCAGTTGCCGAGAAATTGGATGGTCTAGGTTTTGTAGTCGATGTAACGGATGCTATCGCTGTAGGCCAAGCGTTTAAGCGAGTAGTTTCTTCCTTTGGTGGACTGGATATCGTTGTTTCTAACGCTGGAGGGGCATGGCAAGGGGAGATTGGGACGGTCTCAGAGTCAGTTTTGCGAAAAAGTTTTGAGCTCAACTTTTTTGCTCATCAGACGATTGCCCAAAATGCGGTTCGAGTTATGCGGGCACAACACTCGGCAGGTGGTTCAGGTGGCTGTATTCTTTTCAATACGTCTAAGCAGGCCGTGAATCCTGGGGAAAACTTTGGTCCATATGGTCTTCCAAAAGCTGCAACTTTATTCTTGGTGAGACAGTACGCGCTCGACCACGGTAAACATGGCATTCGCGCGAGTGGGGTTAATGCGGACCGAGTTCGTTCCGGCTTACTTAGCGATGAAATGATTGCTATGAGGTCGAAAGCACGAAAGTTAAGTGAAGACGAGTATTTAAGGGGTAACCTCTTGGGTCGAGAGGTGACCGCTAATGATGTAGCAAAAGCCTTTCTTGACCTAGCCCTCTCTCCTAGCACTACAGGAGCGATTTTAACGGTTGACGGAGGGAATATCGAAGCAGCGTTGAGGTAATGTAGTTAAGTTTTTGCTTGCACCTTAATTTCTTCGTAAATTTTAATGGCTTTATCTGGTTTTACGCTGTTATGGACGACGGCACCTACCGCCTGGATCATACCGACGGGGCAGTCGGACTGAAATATATTACGGCCCATGTCAACTCCCGCTGCCCCTTGGTCAATAGCCTTATAAGCCATTTCTAAGGCCTTTATTTCGGGTAACTTTTTGCCACCGGCTATGACAATAGGAACAGGACAAGCCGCAATTACTTTTTCGAAGCCAGGCTCAAAATAATAACTTTTGACATAATGAGCACCAATTTCTGCGCAGATACGGGTGGCTAATCCGAAATAACGTTGGTCCCGCGACATATTCTCACCAACGCCCGTAACGGCTAAAGTGGGGATTCCATATTTAGATCCCATATCGATTAACTTGGTTACGTTCCCAATAGATTGGTGCTCATATTCTGCGCCAATGTACACTTGAGCTGCCAATGCGGATGCATCCAGTCGAATAGCATCTTGAATATCTATCGCGATCAGTTCATTAGATAATTCGCTGAGAATACTCTGCCCAGCACTAGCCCTTAATACAATGGGTTTGCAAACTGTTGGTGAGATTGAGGATCTTAGCGCCCCGCGAGTGCACATAAGTACGTCCGAGTAGGGGATTAGAGGTGCGATATTAAGATCAAGCCGTTCAATGCCCGTGGTTGGACCCTGAAAGTAACCATGGTCAAAGGCAAGCATGACGGTTTTTCCGGTTTCCGGATTAAAAATGCGTGAAAGACGATTTTGCATTCCCCAATCTAGGGCCCCAGCTCCTTTAAGGAAAAAGGCTTTGTTTTTGCTAGGGATATCTTCAAAAAAATGTTTTCCGTGCCTTACATCATCTTTATCTGCCATAATTAAGGATCCCGTATTGTTCGGTGGTAGACCTTCTGCCGGCACTTTACCGTTAAACAGAAAAGGCACAAGATGAGAAGTTTTTATAACCTACGTTGCTTTATTAATAGCAACCGGCAATTTAGTTCGATGGAACGAGGTAAAAAATCAAACGGTTAGAAATGTCATCGGGATTATATTTGCTCCTTGAATACAAATATTTTCCATGTTTTGTATAAAATGTTCCCCAAAGAATCCCGATTCGTTTCACTTCTCATAGAATAGCACAGGTACAGAGTTTATGGGAAAAGTTATGAGAAATCCCTAGAATAACGTGAGTGTGAACCATTTAGGGTTGGCTAACTAAAAAATGTTGGCGGATTCGACGCTATTTAAAATGTTTTGAAAGTTTGAGACCCTGTTTTTGGTAATTTGAACCGATTTCTTGCCCGTAAAGTTGATCGGGTACGGCTGTAAGGCGCTGATAGACTAAACGGCCCACCCGTTGGCTGTCTTCCAACACGAATGGCACATCATGGGAGCGCACTTCAAGGACGGCGCGGCTGCCGTGACCGCCTGCGTTATCCAGACCAAACCCAGGATCAAAAAACCCTGCGTAATGGACCCTAAATTCCCCTACATAGGTGTCATAAGGGCACATCTCTGCGGCGTGATCAGGGGGTATGGTAACCGCTTCTTTTGACGCCAATATATAGAAGTTGTCTACATCCAAAATGAGGCTGTTATTGTTACGACTGAAAACGGGGTCCCAAAAATCGTCCACCTCGTAGTGAGAAAACTTTTCTAGATCTACCACATCAGCATGGCGTTTAGCTTTGTAACCCACTATGCCGGTATCTGGGTCACCCATCAGATCCACGGTAAACGCAACGCCGGTCTTGGTTATATCTGCTTTAATCGCATCTTTGGTTGTGATTAAAGGAGTACGTTCATGTAGTCGTCGCATTGCAGCTTCAAAGGGTGGAGGTGAGCCACGACGAAAGCGAAGTTGGCTAAGAGAAGTACCTGCGCGAATTTTAACACTAAAGGTGAGTGGGGAAATTTCCGCAAATAGCCCTCCTTTATACCCCGGTGGTATTCGATCAAATTCCGCGGCATAATTCGTGATAACCCGGGTAAAAATATCGAGCCGTCCGGTTGAACTTTTAGGATTTGCTAGGCCCGAGATATCCTTGCTCAGGTTGAGGTTTTCTTGTAACGGGACCACGTAGACGCAGCCCTTTTCCAAAACTGCGCCATCGGTTACGTCAATCTCGTGCATAGTGAAGTCTGCGAGGCGCTTTTGGACCGTAGAGTGAGGTCCCGGCAAAAAGCTACCTCGCACTCGGTAAGCCACAACGCCCAGGCGGAGATCAATGCTGGCAGGTTGAATTTGCAGCTCTGGAATGGGGTTTTGGGCGGTAATTTCACCTGTAGCTATTAGTCCTCGTATGGCTTGAGATGGCAAGATACCGGTTGTGTATTCTTTTGTGTTTCCTTTTTTAATTGTGGAAGCAGCCGTCTGCTGGTCGTTAAAGGGAAGTTGGGCAGTGTCGGTCATTACAGGACCTCGTCTTGGCTCACAAATACGATCTTTACGATACAAAAATATCAAGCATCGGCTCTAACCTCAACGAACTTGTACGCCCTTAAAGTCGACTATCAATATATTTTATTACACTACTTACAACGTTTGGAGGAGAAGTTTTTAATGTAAATTCTTAATAGCAAACCTTTCTTCTTAACCGAGCGTAACGAAAGGTTTTAACCAAATTTCTAGTTCAAGTGTTTTTCAAAAAATGATAAGGTTCGAGATCGACTGGATTTAGTTGCACCCTCGTGATAACTCGCTCGGTGGTCGCAGATGAACCCGTGGCCCGCATCATCATAAACATATATATCAGCGTCCGGTTTGGCGGCACGGATTTTTTCAACATTTTCTTGAGGAATACCCTGGTCCTCGGCACCAAAATGGAGTTGCACCGGACATGTAGAATTACGGTCCAAGAAGGTGTGGATGAAGCCGCCGTAATAACCGACGGCAGCGTCGAACCTACCAGAACATGCTCCGAGCCACGCTACTGTGCCGCCGAAGCAATAACCGACGATGCCGATTTTTCCGGCGCTAGAAATAGCTTCCCGTGCGGCGATGACGTCTTTTGTGTTTTCGTCCCAGTCGATCTGTCCCCGGAGTTTCATGCCTTTTTGGCGGTCTTCCTCTTCATAGCCTAGTTCGACATCTCGCTCTGCTCGGTCGAATAACGCGGGGGCAAAGGCCAAATAGCCGTCTGCGGCAAACCCGTCACATACCTCTCGGACATGGGAGTTTACACCAAATATTTCTTGGATCACGACCAAACCACCTTTAGGAGCGCCGCTAGGATCAGCTTGGTATGCTGAAAATTTATGCCCATCGCTGGCAGCTAGATCAATCAAACGTCCCATAATAACAGCCTCCCGAAAAGTGTGATAATGTTTTCTATGTGTCGAGGTTCGAAGATGAAGCCCTAACCAGGCGGAGTCAATTATGTAGTGAGTTTTTGACGTGTCCTTTAATTTGTATTTTGCCCAGCGTATTAGGCAGGGGGTTTCAAAATAAAAGTCCAGACGACCTATAAGCCGGGTTCTGTTCCCAGCAGTCCGAAAAGAGCTGGGCGATAGCCATTCATCTGGGACGACCGTTACCGGGCGCCTCGTGCGACCTACCCGGACAGCGGCGCAGAAACTCGCTTGCCATTACTGGTTTGCACCAGAAAGGCTGCCGTCCCTATTTGGTCTTGCTCCCGGTGGGGTTTACCCTGCCACCGATGTTACCATCGGCGCGGTGCGCTCTTACCGCACCCTTTCACCCTTACCTGCGTAGACCCCAATTAGAACCGGGATACGCTGGCGGTTTACTTTCTGCGGCACTTTCCCTGGGGTTGCCCCCGCCGGGGGTTACCCGGCACCGTGTTTCCATGGAGCCCGGACTTTCCTCCCTCCTTCTCTTATGATCCAAAGGGCGGCTATCCGGTCGTCTGGTAGAACAGAATATACGACTATTAATTATAGAATGATAGAAGCAAATCAAATAGCAATATTGTCATTAAAAGCGTGACAGCGCCGGTTGTTCCTTTGCCACTACTAGATTAATGTATGTGGACCCATAATAATTTCTAAATAGACGATTTTTTCGAGATACCTGACAGGGTTTACGCCGTGATACGGTTTCGACCTTCACTTTTGGACTTATAAAGGTTTTTATCTGAAATCTCTATGAATTGAGAAATACTTTGATTTTCATCTGGAATTGTTGTTGCGGCGCCAATACTGATTGTTAGATGGCCAACGCGGGCCGAACCAGTATGTTCAATGTTTAAATTACCAATACCGGACCAAATGCGTTTGGCAAGTGAGGAAGCCGAATAAGAGGGGGTCTCCGGTAGTATGACTGAAAATTCCTCGCCGCCATAGCGTGCGACCATATCAGAGGGACGCCTAAGGTGGTGTTTGATTTCGCCTGCAACGGCCCTCAAACATTCATCACCCTTCTGATGTCCGTATGTGTCGTTATAGGATTTAAAATAGTCAATATCGATCATAAGTAGGGAAATTGGATACTTACTTCGGATAGCGCGGCGCCATTCTAGATGTAGAAATTCATCAAAGCGCCGACGATTAGCAACTTCTGTAAGTGCGTCAATAGAAGACATGAGTTTTAGCTGATCTCGATCACGCTTTTGGAATAAATGATTTGCCGCCCTAGCCTTTAGAATAGGGGCCTCTATCGGCTTCGTGATGAAGTCAATGGCACCTTTATCTAAAGCGGCCAATTCATCCTCTATTTGGTTACTATTGGAAAGAATGATGACTGGGATATTTTCTGTTTCAGGCATAGACTTTAGCTGAGAGCAAATTTCGTGGCCGTCGACATCCTGTATCAGTGTATCTAACAAAATAAGGTCCGGTTGCTCATTAACGGCGATTTCAAGGCCATTTTCGCTGTTGAGGGCCGTTAAGACGGTAGCGGTGGCATTAAACGTTAGCATTATGAGATCTAATGCGATCCGATCGTCATCAATTACCAGAATTGTAGCTTGTTTAGGCCTTTGATCGTCTGTCATTCTGGAACCTGAGAAACCTTATACTGTATTGCCATCATTAAAGTTAGCGGATTATGCACATGAGGTGGAGGTTAAACCAATCATTTTGAAAAATGGTTAAATTGGAACAAATTAATTTTCCGGATTTATTTTGAGGTCAACATTGGGTGGAGTATTTAATTTATAATGTTTTGCAACAGTTTTGTTGAGAGAGGGCCCGTAGCCAGCTAGGGTATTACATAAATTTTTGACTGGAGGAACGATGGCAAAAGATATTGACCCTGTGGAGGCTAAAGACCTAATGCGTAATTATGTCATGGAAAAAGGGGCGTTAGCTTTTGGGGTCGCGGATGTGCAAACATTAGAAAAGATTGCGCCCCAAGGATATGGGCCAACAGCTCTATTGCCGAGAGTTAAGTCAGTAATTTCTCTTGGTGTTGGAGGGGGGACGCGAGGGGCCTGGGCGGCCGATGCAAAAACATTAGCATATATTGGTGACACGGAGACCATGGCATACAAAATTGCTTACGGGCTCGCCTTCATGATAGAACGGAAGTTTGGTGCGCGGGCCATATTTTGTCCACCGGATATGGATCCGGAAAAGGGAGCGCGCACACCTATGCAAAGTCTCAAGCTGCACGCCGAAGTTGCGGGAATTGGTGCGCGTTCTATGGCGGGTGACATCCTTCTGCACCCAGATTTTGGCATGATGTACTACGCTTCGGTTTTTACAGAGATGACCGTACCCCCTGATCAGCCCATGACGGAAAATCCTTGTCCCCACCCTTCCTGTGTCAAGTTATATGATCAAACCGGGCAAACTCCCTGCATGCGCTTTTGTCCAGTGGATTGTTTGAGCGGCTCGGTTGACGAGAACGGAAAACTTGAAGAAATGAATTATGATGCCCATGCCTGTGCGGCAATGTCTCAGCAATACGAGGCAATTCCTAACATGTTATTGGATATGATGGAAGCCAAAGATCCCATTGAGCGAGGTATGGCCGTCCATTCGCCGGAAAATCAACTAATCTGGTATAAGCTTTCAATCGGGGCAGGTGAATTGTTGTCACTTTGTTATGAATGTATGAGGGTTTGCCCAATCACCCAATCATCGATGATGGTCAAGCCAATAGCAAAAGAAGGCGGTCTGCGCCAAAAAGTTAGCGAAGCAAAAAATCAGGCTCAGACTGATATCGAAACAGGGGTTGATGCTTAGAAATGGCCTATGGCGTCACACAGCAAATGATAGATGCCTATGGCGAGGTCATATTCAAGTTAAGCCTGAACAAATTAACGCGTTTTGGTGACTCGGTGCGCGAGTTGGATTTTGAGAAAATTGAAGAACAACGTGAAGGTACGGGTCTTACCGATGAGGAGATTGCGCAAAAAGTAGGTCTTCTCCCCGAACAGGTTGGTGTGGTTCGCGTTTTTGTTGAGCGAAAATATCATCGAATTGATCTTCATCGTCGCCTATTCCACTTGGGAGGGGGTAAACGATGGAAAGCGGAGGAATATCAGCACCCGGCGGAACGTTTGAAGATTAGGGAGGAAGGAATGATGCTTAGGAAGGCACTAAATTTTCACCCAGAGCGTGCGGCCTATTATTTGGAAAAAGGCTACTGGGCTAACGAGACAATGATCCAGTGGCTCAACAAGCATGCCAGCACGCACCCCAATGGTGAGGCTTTGATTACTTCGAATAGGGTCATTACGTGGGCAGAAATGAAAGACAGTGTTGATCGACTGACCAATGGCTTTCTCGAACTTGGTCTATTGAAAGGAGATGTAGTCGCGGTTCAGTTGCCGAATATCCCAGAATTTCTAATTTCTTACATTGCTATTTCAGCTTTTGGTGGCGTTATGCAAACTCTCCACATGCCTTACGGTGAGGCAGACATTAAATTTCTATTGGGCCACGCCAAAGCTCGCGTTGTAATTTGTCTGCCGGCTTTCCGGGAGTTTTCTACAGCCCAGGTAATGGTTAGCTTGAAAGAAGATGACTTTGGCCTGAAACATGTCGTGGTTTTAGGATCAGAGGCACCTAAAGGAGCGGTTACATTCAATAGCTTGATGGTTGACGGTGAACCAGAGATTGGCAACCCGCCGGTGGGTTCGGATCCGTTTTTACTGCTCTACACGTCGGGGACAACGTCAAATCCTAAGGGGGTGCCGCTTACCTACCAAAATATGCTAGGTCACTCCAGGTTGTGTGCACCCGAGTTTGGCATGACCAGAAAAGACCGCGTTTTATCTGCTGCCCCCCTGAGCCACCTTTATGGTCTATATAGTTATCACTGTTCGCTCTTTGCAGGCTCAGCCGCGGTACTTCTTCCTGCTTTTTCCCCACCGGACATGGCGCAGCTTGTTGAGACCGCAAAACCTACGGCCATATTTATGGGTCCTGCACACGCCGCCGCTTTTCGGAATACCAATCTCCTTTCTAATCACGATTTTTCATCAGTCAAATATTCAGTATTTTCGGGAGCCTATTGCCCACCAGACAATTTGGGTTGGTGGCGGGAACAAACTGGTGGCGGTATTTGCCAACTATGGGGGATGACGGAACTTGCTGCTGGCTCCTTCAGTCGGCCAGGCAATGATGACGTTGCTCTTTATTCCGCCGGGCCAGTCTCACCAGGAAACGAAATACGTATTATTTCTACTGAACATGGGAAAATTCAATCTACGGGGACGGAGGGTGAACTGCAGATACGGGGTTCATCGGTCTTTCCAGGCTACCTAGATAATCCCGAAGCTAATTCAAGTGCCTTTGACAACGACGGTTGGTTTCGGACCGGCGATTTAGCAGTTATTGACGCGAACGGTAACCTTAAGATTACTGGCCGTATTAAGGATATAATCAATCGGGGCGGCGTGAAGTATAATCCGTCTGAAATAGAAGAAATTATAGTTGACCATCCTAAGGTCGAAATTACAGCGATAATTCCAATGCCTGACGCTGTTTTAGGCGAAAAGGCATGTTGTTTTGTCCAATTAGTCGCGGAATGTAATTTAAACTTGGAGGAGTTAACCGCCTATCTTGGAACAAAAATGATTTCAAAAAACAAATGGCCGGAAAGGCTTGAAATCATAGAGGAGATGCCTCTTACCCCCACACGAAAGGTCATGAAAGGGAGTCTTTCAGCGTTACTAGAGGGAGGTGTCGGCTAGTAACTACCTAGTAAACTACGAGAGTGTTTAGCAAAGTAATCACTAACAATTAATATAACTATTTCACCCATTCCGTTGAAAAGAACGTCTTCGTGGATATTGAATAGGCGTTAACAAAGGTTTGGCGATCGACCTAAATCGGAATCTCGAAGCGATACCGTGATCGTTGGCGTTGGCAAACTGGATCCTACCTACGGTTGGGAATTGCCATAATTTGGTCGTGACCACTGGATAATTTGCTGTGCGAGCGATATCATTGGGAAAGCAAATTTTGAGGACGTTAAACTGGGAAATTCGAAAAAATTTGAGGTCGTTGAAGCCTCGATTAATGACTTTCATACAGCCATTCGTGAAGGTTGCACTACTGTGGTTGCGGTGGTGCAGCAATATATCGATCGCGTCCGCGCCTATAATGGCGTTTCCAGTATGCTCGTCACTGAAGATGGGAAATCGATCCCAGAGGCCACAGGCGTAGTCCGTGCGGGGGCACCACTTAGATTTCCGACAGAAACCATTAAGGTTACAGATGTTCTACCGGATTTGGACAACTACAAGGGATCACCACTCGAATTTGGTCGGATGGAAGCAACGGCTTCCAAACCTGATGTACATCAACAGTTCGGGATGATCGCCGGGATCCCCAAGGCCGGGCAGGTCAACGCGCTTTCCACACTTAATATTCGTGGAGAGCGTTCTGTTACATGTTGGGGCGAATACGATAAACACCCGTCAGAGGGACCGTTGCCCGCAGGCGCGCCGCCAGTCTGTGAAATATTCCGGCAGTTTCCCGATGCGCTGGAGCGTGCCACCGAGCTCGATAGCGAATATGGCGCCGACCCGGACCTGGATGCGATGCCCATGTATGGTATCACTTTTTCGTTTAAAGACCCGTTCGACACCATGGATATGCGATCGACAGGCGGCGCGGATGCCGCTTATGACAACGACTTCCCGGCCCGTGATCATCTTTTGGTGGAACAACTCCGCAACAAGGGTGCAATCATTTTCGCTAAGGCGGTAAATACTGAATATAACGGACGCGCCGGCGATCCGGGGGGGCAAAACGATCCCAATCAAGTGTTGCCCTCAACCCTGGGTTACCAGCGGGCCACCTGGGGAGGTAATCCGTCCAATCCTTACGACACCACTCGCGCGGCCTCGCTCGGATCAAGTTCTGGCTCGGCGCTGTCGGTCAGCACCAACTTGGTTATGGCGAGCCTCGGCGAGGAAACACGCGCCTCGTGTCGCGGGCCGTCAAACCACAATGCCGTCGCGCTGATCCTGCCCCATAAGTCGATGATTGGCTTTGATGGCGGCGCAATTGGGGCTGACATTTATTGCGACCGGTCAGGTATTCACGGAAAATCGCTCTCGGACTGTGCAAAGATCCTCGATGCCCTGAAGGATGCGGAAGAAGGATATTACGACCCCCGTGATCCCTACACGACTGTACCTCGGTCATCGGTTCTTACCACCTCCTATGCGAGCCATCTCACGTCCGACGCCCCTGTGAAAGCTCTCAAAGGTGTGCGACTTGGCGTGGTGCGTGAGTCCATGGTCTACCCCAAAGATTCCGTCACCGAACAGCCAATCGTCGATGCTGCAACCGCTGAAATCAAGGACGTTCTCGCCATTAAGCTTGGAGCGACACTAGTTGAATCAGGCGATCCCCTTTGGACCGCGGATCCAAACCTGGAACAGATGAAAACTGATTTTAGAAAGGCGCTGACTAAGCTTATTCCAATCTTCATGCCCGATATTCTGTTTCGGCTGAGGCCGGACGGCACTCCATTGTTCAAGGAGTTCGAGGATGCAATCAAGCCAACCGAATTTCTGCCGGGAAAGACCTTCGGGAATGGCTCGATGGATTCCATTGACTATTGCGTAGCACTGGCTGAGGGCAAAATCAAAGCACCCTCTAATCTGGATATTGCGGTAATCCAACCGCAGCAGCTCGCCAACAGCTTCCGTTTCCACATCAGCCAGTATTTGATGCGACGCGCGGGGGATTGGAAAGCGGCCGGATTCCACGAAGCGCTCGATAACTGGGCCGCACTCAACGCACGCTCCAAATTCTGGGGTGATGACCAGCGCTCAGCCTTTAAAAACTGGGAAGAAACCTCAGATCCTCGCAATCCACTCGATGGGCGCCAGGGTGTCAACGAGCGGATTATGCTCCGCGAATTACTGCGACGGGTCGACATGATGGTGTTAATCGAAAATAATCTCGATGCCTTCGTACGCCTGCATACTCCCTGGCCACCGGGAGTAATTGGCCAGCCACACCAGTATGATGTCTTGCACAATCTGCGGCCTGAGAGTCTGTATGGTCCTAATGCCGGGTTAACTGAAATACTGGTCCCAGCGGGCTATGTTACTACAGCATATGACCCGGTGTTCAAGTTGAATGAAGATGGCACGAAATACGTGTCATCGCCCTCTCGCACGCCGACGAAGATCGATTGGCCGGGTTTGCCGTTCTCGCTAGTGTTCCGTTCAGAGCCGGGGACGGAAGATAAGTTGCTGGAAATTGCCTCAGCCTATGAGGTGGTCTCGCATCGGCGTGTTTCACCTCCGGATTTTGGGTCACTGGGTTGAAGGTTATAGAAAACCAAGAGAAGCCTATTAACGGAATGTTGTAATTGTTCTTTGGGATCTCTCATAGAAAGACCAAAGATGGATAAATCAAGATGGATGGGTCTGATTTGTCCGAGGGGGTGGGGAGTTGATTCTTTGTGAAGGGCATAGTTTACAAATCGTCTAAAGGGTAAACTAATTTTTCGATGGCATCTTTTTGACGTTGCATACTCGAACCAACATGCGTGGCGCTTGTATTTTTGTGCCCGACTATATCTAAAATTACGTCTGCCCTAACATCAGCCTTCTCCATAATAGTAGTGACTGTTTTCTTTATGGAGTGGAAAACATACCGTGGACCGAACCCTAAACTCGACTTTAGTCTCCCAAACCGCTTGCCGATAGGATCGGAGCGAATACCGTATTTGTTATTCGAGACCAATCCGGAAATAACATAGCCGTCAGTGCTTTCTTTAACCATTAGCAGCAATGGCTCTGCCAGCATGGAATGCATAGGAATTTTTCTCATTTCAGGTGTCGTCTTGCTTTTTGGTACACAGATGTACTCAGTATCAATATTTTCAACAGCCAACGAACACGCTTCTTCAATTCTCATTCCTGTATACATATCTAGAATTATTAAGTTGACTAGTTGTTGGTCCTCCTTCGCACTAGCACCTTTTAATAAACGCACCATATCGATGCCCAGGTTTGGAAAAGGTAGCCAACCGTTCAGTTTTGTTGCTGAATTATTATTTTCCTTAATATGTATACCTTTGAAGGGTTCCGCATCTTCGTCGACAAGCATGTGATCCATCCCCTCTTTCAGGAAGGTCCAATAAGATTGCAGATGCTGCTTAAATTTTTTAAGTCGATCAGGAGAGTAGACACCAACTTGGTTGTCGAACCATTCTCTGACAAGCCTCCGCTTAACCGTTTCCAACGTGGGAAAGTATTCTTTAAACTTGGCAACGGATAAACGTCCATCCTCAAGTGTTTTAGGCGTAACTTGATCTCTTCTAATAACTAGCCATTCTTGAAGATGTATATCAAATGGGGCGGTGTTTCCGTAAACAAGCGCGTTCTTTGTCAATACTTCCAGTTGTTTTAAAGCATTTAGGCGTCCGGCTTTTTCTTTTGGGTTAAATTTATCTTCTGCTTTTTTAATTATATCAGCCCAACCCTCGTCGATTAATTGCTGAAAAGTTTTAAATTTATCTAATTTTGTATCATCAAAATATTCTTGATTTTTATCTGGTGTAATTAACATATCACCTTTGGAAAAAAATTCCGGAGAATGTAGCTGCTCTCTTAATTTTTCAGATTCTCGTTTGTCACCCGATCTTATGGTTATGACCAACTTCTTACAAAATGAGAGTAGGAGATCCCTCTTATTCATGGCCTCGTCTAGGTGGATAGTCTTTAGGGTTCTGTGAAGTTCATATTTCTCCTCTAAATCATCCCGAATGTCTTCGGGCCAACGAAACCGAAAGGTCCAAGTCCGATGATTTTGATACAGGTGATGAGTGAGGGATTTTTTGAGCATTTGTCCATATACCCTATAAACTAACTATTGTGAATATAAATTATGTAGGTGCTAAATTTAAAAATATATTTAAAAAAAACGATAACCCATATTGAATATTATGAAGAGGTGGAGCTGAAAATAGGCTAAACCATCGAATATAAATCTCATAGGTATGATTTTCCGTTTTCATACCATAATTTGTTTGAGGTTATGTTATTAACCGGTTAATTGGTGCGGTTGGTCAATCTTCGAGAGTAGTCCAGACTTGCGGTTTTGCGGGTTCCTCGGAACTGGAGATTACGCGTGTTTTTTCGGTAATATTCTGCCCGTCTATGGTGCGTTCGATGGCCAGCAAAGTTCCCGGTGGGTGATTGCATAATGTGGCCATATCATCAATTTCTAGCTTGGCAGCATCAGTAGCAGCCTCCAAATTAGGGGCCGCATATTGGTCCATGAGATGCGCCGCAAGTATCTGAAGCAACTGGTCATACTCGAAAGATGATATTGCCGTTGCCTGGACGAACGTTGAATATCCGAAGCTACCAATTCCAAGCCACGCCGCCTGGAATGCAAGTTTTTGTTTGTTAGACCAACCGGCAGGGTCACTATCAACGAAGGAAAACGTTCCCGCAATCGCCCACTCACCAATCTCGGCCGGTCGCTCGAATATATGCAGATCAGAGGAGTCTAGTTGAACGGTTTTTGCAAGATTCATAGGATTTCATAATGCTACTAGTGGGGCTAGGCGGAAACTACTTGGAGTTAATCAGCGTGTAGCCACCCATGAAAATAATTTAGACTAAAAGGCATTCTGACACCATCTATTAACTCCTGGAATAGAAAATGTTGACTTTTAAATCCATAGTGGTTCCGAATAGAATTGTTGTATGCAATTTATGTTGCCCTACAGGATAAAATTTCCTAGTGCAAAAAACGTTCCCGCAAAATGCGGTTTTGGTATTTTTATTAGAAGAAGGCAAAAGGAGTTTGAAGGTGGAATTTAATATTACCGAAGACCAGCAGCACTGGCGTGATTTAGCGAAAGATTTTGTTGAAAAACATATTAAACCCGATGTTTTGCGCAGGGATAGGCTTCTGACCGCCGAGGAGAGAATCCCCTGGGACTGGATTAGAGAGGCTGATACTGCTGGAATTAGAACTCTTGGTATCCCCAAAAAATATGGAGGCGCGGAAGTTGACATTGTTACACTTTGTATAGTGGGAGAAGAGCTTGCCGTGGGAGATTTAGGATTTGCAGTGATTATGGATCAATGTTGGAAAATGGCTCACCTGTTTGGTGAGGCAATGACAACTGATCAACAGAAGCGGTTTATTCCACCTTTTGTTAAAGATTCCGAAGCCACGACTGCTATTGCCCTTACCGAGCCTGGGGTAGGGTCCGATCATCAGGGATACTACGATGAACCAGATATTGATTTCCAAACTACGGCAGTTCTTGATGGTGACCATTATGTTCTAAATGGCACAAAGCGTTATATTTCAAACGGTTCCATGGCAAAATTATATTTTGTTGTCGCCCGAACCGATAAAACAAAAAACCTTTTCGATGGTGGTGCTGTTTTTATTATTCCTCATGACACGAATGGATTTATAGCCGACACCTTTCATGAGAAAAGTAGTCAAAGGCTGGCCACAAACGGAACTTTAAAAATGGAAAACTGCCGGGTTCCAAAAGAAAATATACTGCTTGGAGAAGGAAAACTTGGTCAATTAAGAAGTCAATTCATGCCGGGAAGTAAGGCAGAGGCAGCGGCAACAGTATTGGGAGTAGGGCGCGCAGCTTATGAATATGCGTTTGATTATGCCAAAAACAGAAAACAAGGCGGCAAACAGATAATTGAGTTGCAAACGGTGGCCATTATGTTAGCGCACATAGCTATGAAATTAGATGCAGCTAGATTGCAAATCTGGAAGGCAGGATGGTTAGCCGATCAAAAACATCCAACCGCTCCAGTTCACGGATTACTTGCAAAAGTAAATGCTTCTGAAACCGCTTTTGAGGCTTGCCGTGTTGCGTCCGAAGTTCTGGGTGGGGCAAGTATTATGCACGAGCACCCCATGGAAAAATATCTCAGGGATGCAACAAGCTTCCTGCATTCTGATGGGACAAATCAATTGTGTTTATTACGCGCTTCGAAAGCGATTAGCGCCAATAGCTACGAACAAGTTTTTGGATTTTAAAAACCAGGATTTTGAAACCTAAATTTCATGTTGTGGCATAAGACGTCAAGCCGTTTAACCAATTGCCACCTGGTTGCCAGTTTCAACTGATTTTGTGATGGCTTCCATCACTGCGGCGTTATGGATCATTTGTTGGTGCGAAATCATGAAGGGCGCCTTGCCTTCGATGGCATCGGCGAAGGATGTAAAATTCAGCTTTACTGAATCTGTCGCTTCATAGGTTTTTGCCTGACGGTCTTGGCCTTTTACTACGGTCAAGGTTTTAAGAGCTAACCTGGCGTATTCGGCGGCATCGTCAGGACCGTCTGCCCGGGCCCATCCATTTGAGCCAAAAACCTGTAGCCGCGAATTCAAGGGCGTAGAAAGTGAACAGCCTAAATACCCGGTGGCACCACTTTTGAATTTCAGCATCACGGAAATGGTGTCGGTGACATCTGGATTGAGCGTACGTGCAGCGGGGTTAGCGAACAGCCAATCAATGTCTCCCATTAGGTGAATAAAGGCATCAATTCGGTGGATGCCGAAATGCACCATTGGCCCTGTTGGCGCTTCTTTAGGATCCATTCGCCAGGGTGCCGGTTTGCGGGATTGCGAATATCCGTCACGTCCG
Organism: Rhodospirillales bacterium; assembly: GCA_028345065.1. Lineage (GTDB taxonomy): Bacteria > Pseudomonadota > Alphaproteobacteria > Rhodospirillales > UBA2165. The sequence goes on along the minus strand of JAOMCN010000034.1, from coordinate 6,230 downwards.
TCATTCGCGTCATTTCTGCCCGAAACCTCCGCGTTACGAGCTTGGTAAGCTTTTTGGTGAGCATTGTGGCTAATGTTTGATTCTATGTGCAGGGCTGTTCCCAAGTCGCCACTGTCTAATAGACGTTTGATCTCAACTACCGCTGGATAAAAACGTTGATCATGACCGAGGCCAATCACTACGCCTGCCTTTTGGCACGCTGCGACTGCGCGTTCGGCGTCGGCGCGTAAAAAAGCAAAGGGTTTTTCTGTGTACACATGTTTACCAGCACGGCCCACCATTTCCACTTGTTCTGGATGCAGGCTATGTGGCGTGGCCAAGCTGATGGCATCGATTAAGGGATCGGTTAAAAGGGCGTTAACGTCAGTTGTAACGTCGATGCCTTCGGTTTTAGCGTAGTCTATTGTTGAACTGAGGTCTAAATCCGCGGCACGTGTTACGGTGAAGCGCCCACTAGAGCGTGCAGATTTCACGTGGCGCTGCCCCCAATAGCCCAAGCCAATGACACCCAACTTAATCATATGTCTTTCAGCCATAGCCGTGCCACTTCGATTTGGTCGCTTGTCGCGCCGAAACGATCAGCTGCATCCGCCCACAGGTTGGCGCATTGTTTGACGATGGGTGCAAAACATTTGAGATTTTCCGCCATCTCAGCAGCTATACGCACATCCTTGGACAAAAACGCGAGCGCCATACCAGTAGTGAAGTTGCTATCGGCAACGAGTGGTCTGACCTTTTTGTCGATGGGATTGTTCCGCCCGGTTGCCGCAGCGGTCATTGCTTTCAGCATGGTTTCCGTTTCAAGTCCAAACCGCTTGCCAAGAGACAAGGCCTCAAACGCGGTTATCAAAGCGTTGGCATTTATAAAATTATTTAGAGCCTTCATGGCGTGACCGGCACCGATTGCTCCGCAGTGAATAACCTCGCTAGCCATGGTGTCTAAAAGTGGTCGACACCTTGAAAGTACATCGGTATCACCCCCTGCTGTAATGCTTAGCGTTGCATTCTGAGCAAAGACTACCCCGCCAGCGACGGCGCAATCGATCATGGAAATTCCAAGGGCCTCAACCTTCTCCGCCGTTACGCGAGTATCAAAGGGGTTTGATGTGCTCATATCTATAACGATTGATCCCGGGGCAAGACCTTCAAGGATACCCCCAACAAGTACATCTCTAACGATCAGACCTGTCGGCAACATTGTAATAACAGCCTCAACGGTGTCACCTAAACTAGATAACGATGCCGCCACTGTGCCTCCGTTAAGGGCAACAAACTTGCTGGCAACACCTGGGGAAATGTCAGCCACTGTCATCTCAAACCCTGCTTGGGCTAAATGCCCTGCCATTGGACTACCCATATTGCCGAGCCCAACAAACCCCACACGTTGGATCGGGTTTATGGTTGTCACCTACATCAAATCCAGATCAGTGATTGCTTCCCCTGGAGGAGGCGTAGCAATGCGGTCACGTGGCGGGACCGGTTGAAAGTCTGCGGCACAGGTATCACCTTCGCGGCGGATGACGAGATTACCCAGAAAGTTTTCATCTTCTTCTGGGTATTCAAGTCGGAAGTGCCCGCCCCGACTTTCAGTGCGGGCTAATGCAGCTGTGCCTAACATACGGCCAACGCAGATAAGGTTATGGGTTTCTAAGGTTAGGCGGAGGCACTCAAAGCGCTGGCGGTCGGTTTTGCCGGAAACCTCGATATCCTCAAATTGCCTTTCTAGCTCATCGAGTTTATCTAGGCCTTCAAGCAAACGGTCTTCGCGCCGCACTTGACCAAGGTTTGTAATTATCAGACTTTGTACTTCTTTGCGCCAGGCTTCGGGGGATAATGATGAGCCTCCGCGAGCTACGCGCTCGTCGAGTTTGTCCAAACCATCACGCCAGTTGCCACTTTCACGGTCAGGTATTTCTTCGGATTTACTTTCGAGTGCGGCAGCCATGCCTGAGCGGAGACCAAAAACGTAACTATCTATTAGGGCCAAACCTCCCAGACGGTTAGCGCCGTGGATGCCGCCGGCGGCTTCGCCTCCTACATAAAGGCCATCCAGATTAGTGCGTCCCCATTCGTCAATGCGAATGCCCCCCAAGTAAGTGTGTGGGCAGCTGGTAACTTCTAGGCAATCATTAGCGAGATCAAGGCCTGCCTTGGCGAACGTGGCGAGGACGCCTGCTGCGGGGCCGTCGTTTATCTTGTCGTAGACGTGACGAACATCGATAAGGATATTTCCCTTATCGGTAGCACGGCCCTCGAAAACTTCCAATGCCATAGCTCGGTTTGTCAACGCTCGTGACGAATGCTCCATGTTTTCTGGGTCGTGTTTAGACATGAAACGCTCGCCTTCGCGATTGAGTAGGTGGCCTCCCCCGCCCAATAACCCGGTAGAATAGGGGGGGTACCCGGCCAGCTTTTCGGGTGCGGCGGTGACGATTTGATAGTCGATGAATTCCATGTCGATCAGTTCTGCTCGCGCGCGATAAGCCATGGCGTAACCGTCACCGGTAATCGTTGGTGGTGAATCATTTAGAGCATGAATTTGTGGAGCCCCGCCTGCAGCAATTACGGTCGTTTTAGCGTGGATTACTACGGGTGTTCCCTCGCGGTACAAAAAGCCCCAGGCGCCAATGACGCGCCCCTTATCCAACATCAGGTCGATGAACATGACGTGTGTCAGTGGTTCGGTCCCCCAGCTCTTCGTTTTGGTAGATAGTGCGTTCATTAAAGGTTTGCCCATCAGGCGACCACAATGGACCAGGCGGTCATACCGATGTGGAGCCCCACCAGGTTTCTGGTCGTAGTGTCCCTTTTCATCTTTGACCAGGCCTAGTCCCCAGGCATCAAGTTCTGCTGAACGCGCAAGAGATTCCTCTGCTACCACGTCAATCAAACGCGGGTTGCCTATGCCATGGGAGCCCTTAACAATGTCTTCAAAAAATATTTTTGGGTTGTCATCAGGGCTTGAATGGCCCACGGCGATGGAATGCCCGCCGCGCGCCATAGACGAACTGCCCGATGCGTAGGCGCCTTTTGTTGCAATGACGGGCGAAATTCCAGCCCGTCTCGCGCCTACTACGGCCAACATTCCAGCGACACCGGCGCCGACGATCAAAACATCTGTTTCAATATGACGAATTTCTGAAAAAGCTTTCATGACCTAATTTTGTCTCCACTCGATTAATCTGTGCCAGCATCGGCCACTAGTCCGGCAGCTTCAATCCCGGCGCTGGCAAATATTTCATCATTTAGTCCTGTGTCGCCGCTGATACCGGTTGCACCAATGATGGTGCCGTCGGGATCTTTAATCAGCACGCCACCAGGATTGGGAAGCATGCGTCCTCCCGAGGTGACGGTCAAGGCCTGAATAAACGAGGGATTGTTTTTAGCCTTTTCTGCTAGTTTTCGGCTAGGTGTATCCATGGCAACGGCACCCCAGGCCTTCCCAAGACTAACATCGATGCGGAACATTGAAGCTCCGTCTTCACGTTGACTGGCCTTCACATGACCGCTGTCATCCACAACAACTACGGCAATAGGCGGCCCATCGCTGGCCCGCGCCGCGTCGATGGCGGCGTTAATTATGGTGTTCGCTTGCACCAGTGTAAGCTTACTCATGGTGTTTTCTCCTATTGAAATATTAGTTGTTACCGGTAAGCAGAGACAACCAACATTTTCTGTTTAATACGTGCGATCAGTCAACAATGCCACACGTATGGTAGCCGAACAGATTATTCTTAGAGGGTGCATATATAACCCGTCATACTATTTCCCATAACATTTCTGGGAATTGTATGGCACAAAAATTGTTCTCATTTAAAAATTCCTACTAATGCAATTATCATAATAGTGTATATGGCAATATGCCGAAACTTTGTTTCGGAGACCTTCTTGAATATGGATGTGCCGAACCACATCGAAATTAGGTAAATTGGGGTTGCAAGTAAAAAAACATAAAAATGCCGCAACGTAATCAGGTCATTTCCAAAATAGAAAATTAGGGCAAAATAACTGCTCAGTATCAGAAAAGTCAGAGTTGATGATCGGAAAACTTCTTTTGGATACTGCAGGCTTAAAAAATACAGAATTATTGGTGGACCTCCCAGAGCAGCGACGCCCGTTAAAAACCCACTAAGGCCCCCGACAAATAAATTTGTTACCATATTTGGCGTTTTTCTGATTTGCCATCCGGTGGCGTTTAGTATTGCAAACGCTAAAACAAATAGCGATATCAATCGCCGCATTAGTTCCGGTTCAGATACGCTCAACACCCAGACCCCGAGAGGTATGGAAGGTAGTGCCGATAAAAGAAGAGTAAAAATTATTTTCCATTTCGTATGACGGTAGATTGACGGGCCGAGTTGGATAGCCGAAGGAATGTCAAGCAACGCTAACATTATAACTCCGGTAATCGGATCATAGATTATTGCCAGGCTCGTAACAATTATCATGCCGGCGCCAAAGCCGACAATCCCGCGCGTAACACCAGCCAGAGCAATGCAGCTTAAAGCTGCAACTAGCAACCAATCGAATTCAATCATTTTCTTTTTCTCGATTATTAAAGAGAAGGGGACACCAGACTGGCAAAAACATAGCCAACCTTACAGAAAATTATTTGCCATTAAAATCTAGCAAGAACTGCAACCATTGAAATTATTTCACCTTTATTATTGTTGAAACCTATGATTTGATTATTCCAAGAGATTTACTAAGGATTAAAAATAATAATGAGTGACGGAAGTTCCATTGAGGGGATGAAGGAAGCCGCGCTGAAGAAAGTGGCCAAAGAAAGGGCCACTGAAATCGCTTGTGATCTTGTGAATATTCCAAGTCCTACCGGTTATGAAAAGGAATGTGCGGATTATATAATTGGTATATACGATGAGCTGGGTCTCAAGGTTATCCCGCAAGAATTTGACGAAGAACGCGCAAACGCTATCGGTGTTTTAAAAGGCAACGGCACTGGACCGACACTGATGCTCAACGGGCATTTGGATACTTCTTATGTGGGCGATGAGCGGTATTTGCCTGATAAGCCGGGTTATAAGCCAAAAGCAATCATCGACGGTGATTGGATTTACGGCCTTGGGGTCTATAACATGAAAGGGGGACTCGCTGCTTTTATACATGCTGTCGAAGCAATAAAGGCCAGCGGTATAGAACTGAACGGAGACTTGGTTGTTGCTTGCGTAGCGGGCGAAATAGAGAAATCTCAGGTCGACAAATATCAAGGGCAACTATATCGAGGTGGTGTGTGCGGTACATGGTACGCAATTACACACGGTGCAATTGCCGACTTCGCTGTCGTCGGTGAACCTTCGGGAATGACCGTAATGCGGGCACACGGTGGTTATGTCTGGACAAGAATTACCTTGGTAGGAGATCCAAAACACACCGTCTTTGGGCGAACCCAGGATAACACAATCAATAACATGATGAAGGTAGCGCAAAAGGTTCAAGAGTGGGGAGACGATTACCAAAAACGCCAAAGTTACCTTGGAATGGAAGCCTCAGTAACGCTCTCAGCGATTGAGGGGGGCTGGCCATATCGATGTAGCCGAGTGCCAGTTTATTGTACTTTGTATGTGGATACACGTTTGATGCCAGGTCAAAGCCCGTTACAAGTGCAGCGGGAGTTGGAGGCGCTCGTCAAGAACATACAAAATGAGGATGAGGACGTTGGACGCTTACACTTGGATATGAATATTTTCATGAACCAATGGGGTTCCGAATGTGCGCCTGAGGAATTTGTTTTCCAGGAAATGCAAGCTGCACATAAGGAAATAGTGGGCAGCGAACCAGATATTACAGCCGTTCCGTTCGCGTCTGATGCATGCGAATTAGTTGCTCATGGGATCCCGGCGTTAAACTACGGGCCCTCGGGTAGAACAAGGGAATTAGCTACGGGGACTCACTACGGCGATGCGCAAAGTGATTGGAATCCTGAATTGGGTGAACATCTGAATATTGATGACTTGTTTAATACAACAAAAATCTATGTGTCTCTTATCATTAACACGCTAATGAAAACTCGAGAAGAACTTGGTATCAACCACAACAGGGAGAAATCTAATGAATAGTAAAAATTTTCTAAGTATATTTGCGGCATTAATTGCCTCGGTTCTAATTGTGATCGGCAGTGCCGATGCTGCACCAAAAAAAGCAAAATATACTTATCTGACAGGTTCTACGCCCCAAGGGAACGCGTCCATTGTAGTTGCAGTAAAAAAGGG
>JAOMCN010000033.1 GCA_028345065.1 Rhodospirillales bacterium | reverse complement strand
CAACAATTTATGAACTCTTCCAGGAAAAATACGCTATCTCATAACCTTTTTGTCGGAGCTTAATCACGACCCACAATTAATTGGAGGTTTTTCGTCATCTCCTTAACAAAATAAAATTTAGCAGACTAGACGTTCAGAAAAAAACACGTCTTAACCGAACTATTTTTAGGCCTTACCTCTTCTCATCAAAAAATGATCGTAACAGGGCACCACACATTTTCTCTTCAATTCCACCATAAACCTCTGGGTGATGATGGCAGGTAGATTGCTGAAATATACGAGCTCCGTGTTCAACACCACCACCTTTAGGGTCGTAAGCACCAAAATAAAGGCGTCGAATTCTCGCAAAAGAAATTGCCTGTGCGCACATTGGGCAAGGTTCCAATGTCACGTAAAGATCACATCCTGTGAGATGCGTGTTTTCTAGTCTTCGACCTCCCTGTTGTATAACAAGAAGCTCAGCGTGCGCAGTAGGGTCAGTAAACTCTTTTGTTCGGTTTCCCGCTGCCGCTATGATTTCATCGTTAACACTATCTACAAGTACAGCTCCAACGGGAACTTCGCCTCGCGATCCTGCTTTATTAGCCTCATCCGCAGCCATCTGAATATAGCTTTTCACCTCCTGTAACATTCACAGAAGCTGTCAGTCTTTATACCCAAACGTCAAGACCAGAATATGGTTAGCGTTGCGCGATACTGTCAACGACCGTAAAATACGTATATGATTGGTAACAAAAAATGCCCCGTTATAGGAATCACCCTTGACCACGAAGAAGCTGGTGGATATTCAAATTTTCCATGGTACGGGGTAAGAGAAAATTATAGCCAAGTAGTAGTTAAGACTGGCGGTGTCCCGGTATTTCTCCCTCACGAACCGCTACTGGCAAAACAATACGCTTCCCAAATTGATGGATTAATAATTACGGGTGGCGCCTTCGATGTGAACCCCTCTCTATATGGCAACGAAAAGGTTCACAAGACTGTATCCCTGAAAAAGAACAGAACCGATTTCGAATATGCTATCGCTCGTTACGCATTAAAAAAAGATATCCCTATACTTGGTATTTGTGGTGGACAGCAGTTGCTTAACGTAGTCCTTGGTGGCACACTGATCCAACATATTCCAAATGAAATCGAAGATTCGCTACCTCACGAACAGCCCAATCCGCGGGATGAACCAAGCCATCTGGTAACAATCCTGACCGGTACACTGCTCCACGATATTGTTGGAGTAACACAAATGCATGTGAACTCAGCTCATCATCAGGCTGTGGGAGAGGTCTCCGATACAGCTATTGTAGATGCAATAGCGCCGGATGGGGTTGTGGAGGGCATCGAAGCGCCGCAACAAAAGTTCTGTCTTGGTATACAATGGCACCCGGAGTTTGAGGTGGATCCGAATGATATTAGGATCTTTGCAGCCTTTAACAATGCCGCCTGTGATTAAAACAATACAGGAGAAAGAAACCCGCACACCTTCAGGCGAGCGTATTGCAAAGGTAATCGCAAGGGCAGGAATGTGTTCCCGTCGAGACGCGGAACGCTGGATTTCTGAGGGAAGGGTTAAAATCGACGGCAATATACTTTCTTCACCTGCCGTGACTGTTAACAGCACCAATAAAATCCTCGTTGACGGGAAACCGCTCCCTGAACCGCCAACTACCCGTCTTTGGCGTTATTACAAGCCTCAGGGGCTCCTAACTACCCACAGGGATCCCCAAGGACGACCAAACCTTTTTGAGAAATTACCCCAAAATCTTCCTAGACTTATATCCATCGGACGCCTCGACCTCAATTCCGAAGGTCTTTTACTAATGACAAATGACGGCGGATTAGCTCGTAAATTAGAACTCCCGTCCACTGGCTGGCGTCGGCGTTACCGGGCTCGAGTTCACGGTCACGTAGATTCAAAAATTCTCGACAAGCTTAAAGATGGAACCACTATTGATGGCATCAAATACGGTTCTATCAACGCCGTTATTGATCGCCAGCAGAACTCTAATGCTTGGATTACGCTATCTCTAGAAGAAGGCAAATACCGGGAAGTACGCAAAGTAATGCAGCATCTAGGTTGGCCTGTTAACCGCCTTATAAGGATTGCCTATGGCCCATTCCAACTCGGAAATCTGACCAAAGGTGCATTAATTGAAGTTAAGCAAAAAATCCTTCGTGAACAGTTAGGCTCTGAATTAAAACGAGAAAACAGCGGTGCGCATCGTCGGAGGTAAATTTAAAGGGTCCCGCCTTACCGTGCCGTCAGGACAGAGCATCCGGCCTACAAGTGACCGGAGCCGTGAAGCAATATTCAACATTCTGTCTCATGGCATAGGCTTCAAGTTTGATGGGATAACCGTGCTTGATTTATTCTCGGGAACGGGTGCCCTAGGGTTCGAAGCTCTATCCAGAGGAGCCAAAAGAGTTGTGTTTATTGACAACAAGTATTCATCTATTGAGAGCATCAAATCAAACGGGAGAAGTATTGGCCAAACACCATTTTTTTCCGTCCGCCAAATTGACGCTTCTTGCCTGCCGGCGCGGACCAGTCGAGACGAAGCCGCTACACTTGCCTTCCTTGATCCTCCTTATAGAAAAAATCTAATTACTCCTTCTCTCCTAGCTCTCGACGAGGGGGGCTGGCTTCGAATGAGGGCAGTGGTGGTGGTGGAAATGGCTAAAAATGATCACTATAAATTACCCCCATCGTTCTCGCTTACCTCTGAGCGTAAATATGGTAAATCCAAGTTTACGTTGCTGTCATACGGAATGATTTCACAGTAAACAAATTAACAAGCCGTGATAATAAATTAATGCCAGCACAATATAGGCTTACTCCGAATTAGTAACTTTTTGATAGCTATTAAGATAGAAATAGGGCAACACCGTTATTACTTAAAACGGCGTGGGAGGATGGAAGACACTGGTTTTAGCGCCGACCAAACAGCTTCTCTATATCGGTTAGTTTGAGTTCGACATAGGTCGGTCGACCGTGGTTACACTGTCCCGAATGTGGGGTTGCTTCCATTTGACGCAGAAGTGCATTCATTTCATCTCCATTGAGCCGACGCCCGGCTCTAACACTTCCATGGCATGCCATGGTGGAACAAACGTCGGCCAATCTGCTCTTAAGGCTGAGAGTATCGTCAAGCTCAACAATTTCGTCTGCCAAGTCCTTGATAAGGCCCTGAATATTAATTTCTCCCAAAAGGGCTGGCACCTCGCGAACAACAACGGTCCCGGTACCAAAAGCCTCCAACACTAAACCCATTTCCTCTAATTCGCCTGATTTTTCTAAAATTTTTTCGGCGGCTACCTCATCAAGCTCAACTATCTCTGGTATTAAAAGGCCTTGTCTCTTAACCCCTTCACTGTTCATAGTTGCTTTCATCTCTTCATAGACTAACCTTTCGTGGGCGGCATGTTGATCCACAATTACGACACTGTCTGTCGTTTGGGAGACAATATAAGTCTCATGCAGTTGCCCCCGTGCAGCGCCTAATGGATAATCCCCAAAATTCTCGTTTATGCCTCTATTTCCGTCTACCTCAATTTCTGCTTTTGCCGACGGTGAATGGTCTAAATTAGCTAATGCAGATGTTACACTGCCTGGAGGACCATATCCTGAAGCTTGGGAAAACCCGCTCGTGACATTTGTCCTCTTAGCAGACTGAACAAACAGTTGCTTATTAACAGGAGACTGCAAAGCTCCAAGAGCTGCTTGACTAACTGTGGTTGATGCTCGATGACCGGCACCCGCCAACGCATGTTTCAGGGCACTGACGATAAGTCCTCTAACAAGACCAGGATCGCGGAATCTAACTTCAGTCTTTGCCGGGTGAACGTTCACATCCAATGCATCCGGCGGAACTTCCAAGAATAGTGCCAGTAGCGGGTATCGATCGTGGGCCAAAAAATCCCGGTAGGCGCCCCTTACGGCACCAAAAAATAATTTGTCTCTAACCGGTCGGTCATTGACGAAAAGATACTGTAACGATGCATTGCCCCTATTAAGGGTAGGAAGCCCAGCGTGACCAGTCAACCTCAAGCCTTCCCGTTCCGCATCAATAGTAAGGGCATTTAAACCAAATTCATTACCCATAATGGCGTCTAAACGGTCCAATCGAGTAGAAAGAAAATCTCCCTGTGAGCAAGACACTTTAAGAATGTGGCGCTCCCCGTTGAAAAGTGTAAACGCGATATTCGGATGCGCCATGGCCAGTCGTTTTACTGCATCAGTGGTATGGTTCATTTCCGTGCGTTCTGTTTTGAGAAATTTTAGACGGGCAGGGGTGGCATAGAATAGATCGCGCACTTCAACGCATGTACCTTTTGGATGTGCTGCCGGTTTTGTCTCAAATTTTTTGCCTCCATCGACCCTAAGCTGCCAGCCCTCTCGGGATCCAAACGCCCGGCTGGTAAGAACAACTCGACTAACCGAGCCAATAGATGGGAGTGCCTCCCCCCTAAAACCCAATGTGACAATATTTTCAAGGTTATCATCGGGCAGCTTTGATGTTGCGTGGCGCTCCATGGAGAAAGAGAGTTCTTCCTTAGTCATACCATGGCCATCATCAGTTACTGATAGATAGGTTTGCCCGCCATTCCGTAGGACGATATCAATCTTACCGGCACCCGCGTCAATACTGTTTTCCACCAGTTCCTTCACTGCTGAAGCTGGTCTTTCCACCACTTCACCAGCTGCTATTTGGTTAACCATATTCGGTGGGAGAAGACGGATTTTCATGTCACGTTCTGCTCATTCATCATCTTACGAACGAGTACTTTCCCTTCTTCGACCGCAGGCTGGTTAAATGGGTTAACGTCCATTAAGTCAGCAGCAATGATAGTCTCCAGCATGAAATGCATCATCAATGCCCCGAGCGTATATTCATCTAGATGCCTTATTTCCAATACCCGAGTAGGACAATTGCGCGCCACCAGAGTTTCAATAGTCGCCTGTTGTTCAGCAGCCATCAAATCACCAACGCCCCTGCCCGCCAAATACGCTAATTCTGGTAAATTAATTAGATCCTTAGGCAGAAGCCCGCCTTTTTGAATCATTTCTGAAATTATCAATGTAAAAAATTTATCTTTCGGCCCATCAAGGTAAAGCTGAAGCTGGCTATGCTGATCTACTGTCCCGAGCGCATCTATAGGCGTAGTGCCCTTACCATCTTTACCTAAACTTTCCGCCCAGAGCTGACAGTACCATTTTCCAAAAATCTCGAGTCTGTCTATATATGGCATTAACACGGATGCCGTAATCCCATTATATTGGGCTAAACCCACAGCGAGAACGGCCCCCACAGCCGGTGCCACATCCCTTGCACTTACGGATTTAGTGATCAAATCGACAAGGCTCGCGGCACCGCTTCGTAAAGCCTCTCCATCAAGCCCTGCAATCATCGCAGGAAGCATTCCTGTGGCCGAGAGCGCAGAGTAACGTCCACCAATAGCCGGATGATGATCAATTACATTTATACCATGCGTTTCACTCATCTCGCGTAAAGGCCGATGGCCGGGTTCAGTGATAGATGTAAAATGGTTTGCAAATTTGTCCTGACCTAAATGTTTACGAAATACATCCATGCAATAAATGAATTGTGCCATGGTTTCAGCTGTACTACCCGATTTTGAGATTACCAGAAATCCTGTACGTTTTGGTTCAATTTTCTGAAACAATCGCTCAAAACTATCTGGGTCAATATTTGCCATAAAATGTAAAGCTGGCCGGGCAACCGCTTCCTTTGGTCGCGGTGTTGGGGCTAGGGCTGCAAGAGCCTGACCTCCCAAGCTTGAACCGCCCGTTCCCAACACAATGACATGATCGAAAAACTCACAATATTGCTCAGCGATCGTTTCCAGTGTTTCCAAATCTTCACAAGTCCGAACTAGACCGAAGAGTGGCTGGGTATTACTGTTCGATTTATCAGCGAGTTTATGAATGCTCTCAGTCGCGCATCCCATTAATGTCTCAAATTTGGCAGGTGCCAAACCTGACTTCCCGATGCTATCGGCGAGGCAAAATTCAAAGTTATGTCTGTAGCTCAACTCTAAGGCCACCCCAAACTGGGTTTATCTAAAGTAGGATAACAAAATAGAGCACAGGCAGCTAGCCCGGCCTCCTGAAACAGGATTAAACCTTACAACATATTGAAATCAATCATACTTAGAAGATTCAACCTTCGGTTGCCCCAAATTTACAATCGTCAACTTATCAATATTGAGCATTTATTTTGCGGCTCCTTTCGTTGCTTTAAAGCTGTCGCTATTAAAATATTTGTTACGTTTTCGGATATAATCGATGCCTAACCGCACCAAAATTTTCTAATCATGTTTTCAAAGCTCAGCCAACCTATGCCTAGAAAGGGACCATGTAGTGAGTATTATCTTGAGAGTGTTTATCGGTAAATATACTAGGCGCAAACATCCCGCCTAAACACGGGCCTACGGAATATACATTTCACCCTTAGTCAGAGCGTACTAAATAAATAATCCACTAACCAAAAACATTAACATTTTAATCAAAAATTCCTTCTAATAATCCTTTTTTCTTGCGCGTAATACTGGGAATATCGTTGGAGTTAAGTGGCTTACCAAGTGACTGTGCTTCACGAATACGTTGCAGCTCTTTTTCTGGATCAAGTGCTACACCCTTATCCCTAGATCGCCAGAAAACTATTTTATCGGTAATAGTTTCATTATTTTCATACAATTCCGAGGTTTTTTCCTCAACCAACTCCCTGATTTGGGGATTTGCTTTATTGGCGCCAGTCAAAGCGAGAAGAGCCCGTTCTCCATTGCTCAATCTGGTTATATCTTCTGACTTAGAAAGGTCAACTTTGTCAGTTTTTTTTGCTGACAAACCAAGTGCCGCGCGGGCCTGGTCTCTAGGGTTTACAACCTGCGGGCGCGAGACACCGGGGGTCGGTGGGCGGAGATCACTATCGGGAGGTAAGCTTAAAGGAGCGCGTCGGTATACCGCAAACTCGTCGGGAGCTTCCTTGGTTTTGCCAAACACACGTTTGGTCTCCTCACATCCAGTCAGAGCTATGATAAAAATTAGAAATGATGCAAAAGTGGCACTTGTTTTCATAATTTACTACCGAGTTCTCATATTATCATTAACATTATCGTCATTCTTTTGCGGTGAAAACAATGAATCAACAATTAATATTGCAGCTCCTAGAGTTATAAAACTATCTGCGGCATTAAAGGCGGGCCAATGACTACCCCCCAGATGGAAATCTATAAAATCCAAAACCGCCAGGTGATTTACCCTATCAATCACGTTGCCAATTGCACCCCCAATAATAAAACCTAAGGAAATTGACTGCACTTTAGTTTCGGCTTTACGGAGCCAAATTAATAAAATCCCGACTATGATAATGGCTAGAATTGAAAAAAACCACGCCCCAAAATTACCCTCATTGTTAAACAACCCAAAACTGACCCCCCGATTCCAAGTAAGCACAACATTCAAAAGAGATGTGACCGGAATGACTTTTGGCGGATCCATAACTACTACAAGTATCCACCACTTACTCGCTTGATCGATGAAAATTGATGCCAATGCAACAATTAAACCCAAACGGATTGGAGACGACATAGCGTGTTTATTCCGATGGTGCCAGGTATCGCGCAACAGCATCTGCACAACGACCACAAGCCATCTCATATCCTAATATTGTGCCTACTTCTGGAAGAATCTTATAACAGCGTGCACATTTGTTGCCTTTGGCTATTTCTGACACAACGCTTACATCATCTATATCTTCTAAAACAAATGCTTTTAAGGGTGCGGGATCATCGATCATGGTAACATCGGAAGTAATGACGATCTCAGCACAATCTAAATCTGCCATCTCATCAATATAAGTTTTACTGGTGTAGACGATCGGGTGAGCCTGAAGGCTTGAGCCAATCCGTTTTTCAGCACGTTCAACTTCAAGCGCTCCTGTAACAACACGGCGCAAATTTCGTATGTTCTGCCATTTTTCTGCCAGTGCGTTATTTCGCCAATTCTCTGGGATATCCGGAAATAATCGGAGATGGACACTTTCATCTTCGCCGGGAAAACGGGTAAGCCACGCTTCTTCAGCTGTAAAGCAGATAAAGGGTGCTAACCAAGCCGTGAGGCATTTGAACAGCTCGTCAAGTATTGTTCGGACTGCCCGCCTTTTAATTGCATCGACACGATCGCAATAAAGTGAATCCTTCCGTATATCAAAATAAAACGCCGATAGGTCTACGGTGCAAAAACTGTGTAATTCGTTGAATAAAGAATGAAACTCGAAGTTATTGCAAGCTTGGCGCAGCATTCCATCCAATTCCGTTATACGATGTAAAACCCAACGCTCGAGCTCTGGCATTTCAGCAATTTCGAGGCGCTCAGCATCGCCAAAACCATGAAGGTTCCCCAATATATACCGCAAAGTATTACGTAATCTGCGATAAATATCCGTATGGTATTTAACTATCTCAGGTCCAATACGCATGTCCTCTGAATAATCGGAACCAACCACCCACAACCTGAGGATATCGGCGCCATTTTGTTCCACCACTTCCTGTGGAGCAGTAATATTACCCAGTGACTTTGACATTTTTTGACCATCCTCTGCCATAACAAAGCCATGGGTTAATACTGCATCAAACGGTGCACGTCCTCGGGTACCACAAGACTCTAAAAGCGAAGAATGGAACCAACCACGATGTTGGTCCGAGCCTTCCAGATAAAGTGATGCGGGCCAATCGAGGTCATCGCGGTTTTCTAACACAAAACTATGGGTCGACCCCGAATCAAACCAAACATCAAGTATATCCATGACTTGTTCATAGTTTTCAGCCCTAAATTTATCACCTAAAAACCTCGAAGGATCAGAGGCGAACCAAGCATCGGCACCTTCCTTACGAATAGCATCCACTATTCTTTCCATAACAGTTGCATCACGCAAAACTTCCCCGGTTTCTTTATCAACGAAAACGGTAATAGGAACTCCCCACGCTCGCTGCCTAGACACGCACCAGTCCGGTCGTGTTTCTATCATACCAGCTAGGCGACGTTTTCCTGACGATGGAAAAAATGCGGTTTCTTCAATAGCATTTAGAGCTTTTTCCCGAAGGTGATTTATCTCCATACTTATAAACCACTGGGGGGTGTTGCGGAAAATTAATGGGGCTTTTGAACGCCAGGAATGAGGATACGAGTGTTGTATTTTTCCCGCAGCCAACAAACAACCAGCCTCCTTGAGTTTTTCTATCACGAGAACATCTGCCTTAAACACGTGATTTCCACCAAATAAGGGTACGTGTTCAGCAAACAACCCGTCACCCAACACTGTCTCGGGTACCGAGAGACCGTGTTTAATGCCCAATTCCCAGTCATCAAAACCATGTCCCGGAGCAATATGAACAAAACCCGAACCCGTTTCCATGTCGACAAAATCTCCCGCTAAAAGGGGGACTTCAAATTCATAGCCCTGACCATTAAATGGGTGGCTGCATATCGTTCCTTCCAATTCACCGCCGACAAACTCCAATAGTATCTGATATTCAGTAATTGCGCATTCTGCTGTAACTTTATCAATCAAGCTTTTGGCAATTATGATTTCCTCGCCAATCCGTAAGAGAGAGTTTTCACCCAGCGCAGTTACTCTTAGTCGAACATATTCATCCCTGGCACTGTAGGCGATCCCTCTATTACCTGGAATGGTCCAAGGTGTCGTGGTCCAGATAATTATAGAAGCGCCCTTAACAATATCGTTGGTAGTTGCCTCCTGTATCTGAAAACTTACAAAAATAGTATTTGAGGTATGATCGTGATATTCCACTTCCGCTTCTGCTAGCGCCGTTTTTTCCACGACTGACCAGAACACCGGTTTGGCACCCCGGTATAAGCTACCATTGAGAAGAAACTTTCCAAGTTCCGCAACAATTTGGGCCTCGGCTTCATATGTCATTGTTGTATAGGGATTATCCCAATCCCCTATTATACCTAAACGCTTAAATTCATCCCGCTGCACATCTATCCAATGTTCTGCAAACTCTCTACATTCGCGGCGAAATTGAACTGGCGGTACAGCATCTTTATCGGCACCCATTTTTCGATACTTTTCCTCAATCTTCCATTCAATAGGCAATCCATGGCAATCCCAACCAGGCACATAGTTAGCGTCCTTACCCAGCATCTGCTGGCAGCGAGTTATTACATCTTTCAGTATCTTGTTAAGAGCATGTCCAATGTGCAAATTACCATTGGCATATGGAGGCCCATCGTGGAGAACAAATTTGTCCTTACCGTTGGATTGTTCTCGTTGTCTGTTATAGAGGTCTAGCTTTCCCCAATGTTTTAAAAGCTCCGGTTCCTTAGATGAGAGCCCTGCTTTCATCGGAAAGTCGGTTTTAGGTAAGTAAACGGTCGATTTGTAATCCACACTCATATCAATACACCACAATTCCTTAACTATTGTTTTGGAAACGTCCCATTATTTAAACTCGGGGGGCTTGCCCGAAAGTATTTGTTTAGCCAAACCGGTATCGGAAGTGATCTGGGCTTGTAACTCTTTTATGCCATCAAATTTTACCTCAGGCCGAATAAACCCTACTAAAGCCACTCTCAAATTTTTGCCATATATATCCTCGTTAAAATCAAATATATGCGTTTCTAATAAACACGTGGTTCCTCCAAATGTCGGCCTATAACCTAGATTTGCAATACCATCATACCAAATTGTGTTGTTTTCCTCTGATAAACCTGCACGCACTGCATAGCCGCCAATGGCGGGCTGCATCATAGAACTCACCACTATATTGGCCGTAGGGAAACCAATCTTTCTACCACGCTGATCACCCTTCACAACACGACCTTCAATCTCGAAACCTCGACCCAATAACCCAGCTGCTTCCGCCGGTTCAGCTGTAACCAGACAATCCCTGACCCTGGTTGAGGAAATCACCTCGCCAGACTCATCCATTACCTGTGTAACGCCTACGCTCTCAAAATTAAGTTGAGCTCCCTTTTCTCTGAGAAAACCGACCGTGCCACGACGTTGGTTTCCAAAAACAAAATCGCTACCGGAAACAATATGTTTGGCTTGAAACCCACGAACTAAGATTGTGGTAATAAAATCCTCCGGTGACATTTTTGCAAGATCATGATTGAATTGGAGAACAACAAGAAAATCTACTCCCAATTCATTAATATAGCGGGCTTTCAAATGAAATGGGGTCAATCTAAAAGCCGCCGTATCTTTATTAAAATAGGAACGCGGGTGTGGTTCGAAAGTCAATACGCCCCATGGATTACCCTGTTTTTTTGCGATCTTTCCAGCTGCTTTGATCACTTCCTGATGACCAAGATGGACCCCATCAAAGTTACCAATAGCGATCGAACCGCCCAAGTGTTCTTGCAAAATTCCGTTGAAATGTCGGTATAAACGCATGGGAGCGGAAAGTGTCAGCCCGGTGCTATGGGGTCAAGTGTAAAGGATTATTCATTGCCCACAAAAATAATATATTTAAACTCTTGTTGGCATTTCCAATTAGCAAAAAACAATAACGCCTTCAGGTTTCAAATAATGACATGACACTATGTTCAACCCCCCTTGATTGATCTTGCAGAGAATTGATTTGGCAAACTCCGATACTAAAACAATGGTTAAAAAGGCCCACGGGATGTTTAGGGATGGTAACTTGCTCCTAGCAGCCGATCTATGCAGGGATACACTTAAAATTGACGCAAATAACTTAGAGGCGTTGAATTTACTGGCCGCTGTCTTAACTGAGGGGGGCTTGTATGAACAAGCTTTAAAAATTTTTCAAAAATCTCTTTTAGTGGGCGGACCCAATTCCACCGTACTCTACGACTATGGCGTCGCGCTGAGAGTAACCGGTCGCCTGATTGAAGCTATTAGAGCCTTTAAGACTGCAGTGCAGACGAGCCCCGAACGAGCTGATTGTTGGTTCATCCTTGGAGAAACCCAGCGTCGATTGGGAAACCATTCAGAAGCCATAAAAGCACTCGAACGAGCAACGCTAATTGATACCGATAACTCCTCCTATCTCTTTACCCTTGGCAACGCCTTTCTTGATACTGAACGCCCTAATGACGCCGTCGCAAAGTATCAAGCAGCCCTGCGATTGGCTCCCGAAAACATAGAATATAAAAATAACCTTGGTGTTGCTCTTAGAAAAGTCGACAAACTAGATGATGCTGTCCAAATTTTTAAAGAGATACTGACACTAAACTCTAAGAATACTGCCGTACAAAATAACCTAGGTCTTGCTTTCACCCAATTGGGACAATATTCAGAGGCCGAAACTGCCTACCTATCCGCCCTTAATACTAACCCCGATTACAGTAATGCGAGCCTTAATCTAGCGGACCTATATACACAATTAGCTGACTTTAAGAAGGCTGAACACTGCCTAAACAGGGCAATTTTAAGAGACATCGATAATTCTAATTTGCTTATTAAACTAGGTATAATGGTACAAAAACAGGGTCGACTTAAAGAAGCCCGTGAGATCTTAACTGGTGCTTCGGATAAAAAAGATTCAGAATCTAACTCATCTACAGCCCTAGCAAATGTCCTGCGGGACCTTGGGGAATTTGAAAGCGCTGTTGCAATCTTAGAAAATTTACCCACACAACCCTCAGAGTACCCAGGAAAGCTCGCTAACCTAGCACTCATCTATCAACATCAAGGTGAACTCAATAGAGCCGAAGATTTGTTACATCAGGCTATAAATAAAGAGCCAAACAACATAAATCTTCACATTAATCTTGCCCATACTTTGCTTTCCGGCGGGAAGTTTAAAGACGGCTGGAAGGAGTTTAGATGGCGACATAAGCAACCGGAAACACAACGCCTTTTAAATGCCCTACCTGGCAAACTTTGGAATGGAGAAAAATTATCTGGAAAATCTATTTTAGTCATGTGCGAACAGGGAGTTGGCGACAGTTTTCAGTTTGCGCGTTTTCTGCCGTCACTATCTAAAAAATGTAGGGATTTTATTTTATCCGTTCCGCCAAAATTGTTCCGGTTTTTTGATGAAGGATTCAAAGGTTGTCCGGTAATTTCCATGGATGACCTACAGCCCGATAGAGATTTCCATGTACTATTGATGGATTTACCTCTCTTACTGGGCATTACAAATGCTTCAGCGATTATTCCCTACTTTCAAGTTGGAAAAAAAAACGTGGAAAGATGGGCCAAACGCCTCCCAACTAAAAAGTTGAAAGTTGGGCTCTCCTGGCAGGGTAATCCCGGCTATGAAACAGACTATTTGCGTTCAATTCCTTTTTCTGTGCTCACTCCATTAATCGAGAACAGCGACGCAGAATTTGTTTCAATACAAAAAGAAAATACGGCTGAAGTGATTTCAACCATGTCCAAGTTTTTAAACCTGGGACCCGAACTAGATAAGGTGGACAGTTTCATCGATACAGCGGCGGTTATGATGGATTTAGACTTAATTATAACTAGCGACACAGCGGCTGCACATTTAGCAGGAGCCTTGGGTAGACCGGTGTGGTTATTATTAAATTCTGCTCCTGATTGGCGTTGGCAACTAAATCGCCAAGATAGTCCCTGGTACCCAACTATGAGATTATTTAGACAAAGATCGCCCGGAGATTGGACAACCGTTGTCAAAGAAGTTCTAATGGCTTTAAAGAACTTTCAGCTAAAGTAAACGCCCACAGTGGAGAGCTACCCCACCTCTCTTCTAGTGGCCTACAACTGCAGCCTACAAATCCAAATTGCAGCCCTAAAGGCCTATACGCATTTTGAGACTACTTATTTTTTGTTTCGGCAGCGGCTAATGCCTCCAAAAAAAATTCCTCATGAGAAAAAACTGTTTCCTTATTATTAAAAATCAAAGGCCAACGGGCTTTAATGCGTTTTTCTTGTTTAATCCGTTCTTTTGCATTAGTTGCCAATAAAACTGCCAATTCAACGTAACCTGCAGGCGTGTTGGGTATTAGGTCCTCCAGTCCAAGTTGAACGTAAATTCCAGAGGTGAATAGACCCCGCATATATTGTCCTGGTAACGTAACTACTACCTTACCGGCAGCAAGTGCTTCAAAGCTTGTATTACCACCACAAAAAACAGGCGTGTCCAAAATAACGTTTGCCAATTTTATTAGATGAAAATAATCATTGCCACTTAACCGGGGCAAAATTCTTAAGCGTTTCGTCAACTCTACGCTGGATCGAGAAAACCGGTTTTTTAATAATCTTCCCCAATTACTTTGCTGCCCATCTAATAGTATAATCTCCGCTTTTTTATCTTGGCGTAGAATGTCGAACAACATATCGTCAAACGTTGGATGAAATTTGAACAGACTTTGCGGACAAACATAAAGATTGACGTCGGGGTTAAGCCCAAATACCTCCCGTCCTTTAATTGAACTAGCGAATGAAGGCGGATTGTAGTTTGTGCAAAAACCGCTGAAGAGTATTAATTTCTCACTATAATGTTGGCTAGCAGCTTTCGGTTCATGAATTTGCCAAGAGATAAAGTAATCGACGTTAGGTATTCCCGTTGTCACAGGATGACCCCAACAGGCGCATTGAACTGGGGCAAGACGGTTAAATGCCAAAAAGTAGCTAACTGGCTCCATCCCAATATCTGTATAGTAAATTATGTCTGGCTCCATCTCAGAAATGGCCATTCTTGCTTGCAAATATTGTGATGGAACGCACAGAAAGTGATCTACATGGTCGGATAAGGACTCGAGGTATTTGTCTTCTAAGCGCCGGTCTGGGCCCAAATGAAAAACTATTATCTCGAACTGATTACGATCTAAGCCATTGATCAATCCTTGGAATAGTTTGCCTATTGTGTGTTTTCCAAGAAAAGCAGAAACGAAGCCGAGTTTGATTCGTCTTCCAACCACCCTTTTGTAGGGCCTACAATGGTCAGCAACAAAGGATAAATCGGGACAAGATTTCAAATACAGCGCCGCAACTCTACTCTGAATATCCTTGTCGTTTGCGCCCTGATAAGCCAAAAAGAAATTAGTTTGGCCGACGGTAGTTGCCGGATCAACAATTTTCCAGGTTTGATTTTCCATTTCTGCTAATTTGGAAGTTAATCTCTCCCGCGCAGTCACAATCTCTTCCGCAGAGTTGTAAATTACTGGCAAAGCTAAAGTGTCCACCATTACTACATTTGCATTTTCAGGTGACAAATCCCGCGCTTTTTTCAAATACGATAATGCTTCGTCATATTCCCCGAGACGAAGGAGATTCCTGGAAAGATTTAGCAATATTGTTATATTGTTGGGTTCTAATTCTAGAGCTGAATGAAAACGGGCAACAGCATCCTCGATTCTCTTGGACTTTTGCAAGGCATTACCCAAGTTATTTAGAAGCTCGTGGTCCCGCGAATAAATATCCACAGCACCTGATAAAATCTTTATAGCCTCATTTGAACGATCGAGTTCTAGCAGACAAACGCCCATATTATTTAAAGCGTCTGGTTGACCGGGCACAACCGACAAAAACTGCTTGTATACCTCAACAGCGGCCTCCAATTTGCCAACGCGCTGATATAGTAGCGCCTCTTGAAATATTTTCTCGTTTTTAGCCACGGAATTGCGTTTAAAATTTGGAACTTTATCGGACAGCTTTTTCTCCCCTAGCTCCCTACCTCCAGTTAATTATTTCATAGGCACAAACAAGCTGTTTCATCTTACATTATGGAGTTCTGTAGCAGTTTAACATCAGCTAAAAAATAACGCTCAAATTGGTCAATGACCGCCCGGTCTCTTGCATGACGTGAATCTCCATTGGAGGTAGCATTTCTTTCATAGGTTTCATCTTTTTCTGATTTCCCTATTTTCCAGTGTCGATGTTCAATGAGCACATCGGGTATATAAATCGCCCTATCGACTGATTTCGCAAGCATCCATATCCATGTGTCCGTGAAAAAGTGCTCAAAAAATGGAAATAGAAAATAACCAAGAGTTTCAATCCATTGCCGGCTTACTATGGGAAAGGTACAAAATTTATCTGATTCCCAACCGTCGTTAAACCAGATACAAAATATCCGATCGGGGTACTTAGCCACTTCCTTATCCAAACGACTGTCCCAACCATGATCTACATAAAACTGGTCGTCGCTGGTATACAAAATAATTTCAGATTTAGATTTATCAGCGAGCACATTTGTGGCACGAGGCACGCCAACTTCGGGCCCTTCGGTTATTTGTATATTTTTAGCCCCTACTAGGCGTCCTTTTAGCGCCTCCATGCCCTTGTAATAGGATTGGAGTTCCGGGTCATTGTCATCCAGATAGAATAATAATTCCAATCTCTCTGGATGTTTTGCCGTTCTAATGGCACTTTCTGCAAATTCAACCGCTCTGGTGGCTCTGCTTCTCGTTGGGCAAAGGAGTGAATAAGTAGTCAATATATGCCTCCTAGACACGGAACATGAATTAGTTGAAGGGTCAATATTATAGCAACCAAAAAGAACTTTCCTATATATCCTCAATCAGTGTGTGCGGTTTTTTGTTGAATGGGGGTGACCTCAATCTATTTTATTTTTGGCTATAAAGAGACAATTAACACCCATGCTAAAACCTTAAATGGTACGCCGCTATGTTGGGATGATTAGAACGCCTTATCTTGATTAATTTGTTGCACCTCCGATCTCCCTTTTTCAAAGTTTATTTAAGCATTATGATATGCATTAAAATCTTTAGAACAGAAAATATTTTAACCAAAGCCAAAGCATCTTCACCGGTCCCCGGTACGAAGGTACCACAATGCCTGACAAAATATTAAGCCTTGATAAATGCTTGGTAGTGCTAAATTAAAGGGGTCCTTGCAAATCATCCCCACGTGTGCTGTCGGTTAAGTAAGAACATAACCAAGATTGGAGCATGTATTTTGTCGTTTGACCATAAAATATCTGAATACCTCCGAGAAAACTATAGAGGCGTTGGCTTTTGGAATCCTACCAAAATATTTTCCCATGAAATTGGCAAACAAATTATTCGGATGGACTTGAATGAGTGTCCCCACCCTCCATCACCGAGAGTTCTAGAAGCCATTCAACTAGCGGCAATTGAACTTAATCGCTACCCAGATGGGACTTGCCCACAATTAACGCCCCGATTGGCCGTTGCAAATGATGTTCCAGAAGAAACCATTTGTTTCGGCGCTGGTAGCACACAACTTCTGACCGCTATTGCCGAAATATCC
Source organism: Rhodospirillales bacterium (assembly GCA_028345065.1). GTDB lineage: Bacteria > Pseudomonadota > Alphaproteobacteria > Rhodospirillales > UBA2165. The sequence goes on along the minus strand of JAOMCN010000033.1, from coordinate 5,814 downwards.
GTAGGTCCAGGAGAAAATATCGTATCTCCGGAGATAGTCTGGCGACGTTTTCAAGGGGTGTACCAAGTCGTATCAGCTGACGTTACTTCGGTGCCGAACAAAGAAGACGGCGCCATCGACGTGAAAGGCATGATCGGGGCAATAGGCAATAACACCAAACTTTCAATCATTCTTACTCCCAACAACCCAACCGGACTAATGTTATCGGAAAACGAAATTAAAGAAGTGTGCTATCAAACACCAGAAAATGTTTTATTATTTATTGATGAGGCTTACCACGAGTTTGCGCTGCATGCAGGCGGCGCTAATGCCCTGGAAATTGTTAAGAACCGCAAGGGACCATGGATTCTAACTAGAACATTTTCAAAAGCTTACGCCCTGGCTGGATTAAGACTAGGCTACGCAATTTGTAGTTCGGAAGAAACAGTAAATGCTCTGAGGCTCACCACAAGCACATTTAACGTGAACGGCATTGCCGAAGCGGCCGTTATGGCTGCACTTGATGACGCCGAATATACCAAATTCATTCTCGATGATAATGAAAGAGAAATGAACCGCATAAAGGCTAAATGTAAGAAACTTGGGCTCCATTATATGGATTCAGTGACTAATTTTATTTCTATTGATGTGGGAATTCCGAATGGTGAGGTCGTGAAGGCCATGCGTGATCGAGGAATAAGAATTTCTACTCCGGGATACGAAAGTAATGGTACTTTCATTAGAGTTTCTACTGGCCTTTCTGATGACACGACTGCCTTTTTGGTAGCGCTTGAAGAAGTTCTTCAGGAATTAGCTTCTTGAATAAAGCGACTATAAAAAATTAATTTGTCGCAAAAAACAGATTAACAAATTCCATGTTATTATTTTACAGCACTCAAAAAAAACAAGGACGTCAATGTGTTGACCCTTTAAACAGTCATGCTACTAATTGACATTAGCTCAATTTAGCCCGCCATCTTAATAGGTTAAGGTTCCCTTTTCGAGATGACGGCACTAGTGGCGTAGATTGGATGTTTTGGTCGGAATTAGGATGAGTAAATTTTTAAATAATTATTGGTATGTAGCGGCTAATAGTGAGGAACTTAAAGACAGGCCGATTGCACGCATAATTTTGGGTAATCCCATCGTTCTGTTTAGGGGAAAAAGTGGAAAAATTGGAGCCCTTGATGACCGTTGTGCACACCGCCTTACCCCTCTCTCTCTGGGTAGGATTGACGGTGACCAGCTCGAGTGTGGTTATCATGGATGGACGTATGATTGTGCTGGAAAATGTGTCCGTCTTCCTGGCTTGGAAACGCCTCAAAAGATAACTGTAAAATCCTTCCCTTTAGTGGAAAAATGGGGTTGGGTTTTTATCTGGATGGGCGATCCCGATAAAGCAGATAACAACACCTTGCCCGATTTTCACGTTATGGGGGAGGACAAATGGGTAGGTGACGGTGGAATGCTCCGCGTCGAAGCTCATTGTGATTTAATTCGCGATAACCTTCTTGATCTAACGCATGCAAAATATACCCACAAACAAACTTTAGCCACGGAAGACGTGGATAGAGTGCCAGTAACTGCTGAGAGGGTAGGTGACCTGGTTAGAGTAAAAAGGGTAATGAAAAATATTCAACCCTCCCCTTTCTTTGCAAGAGCCGTCGGCTATACTCAAAACATTATCCACCGCCAGACTACAGAATTTACACCTGGTTGTAACATTGTCATACGCCTTCGTGGTAATTCGTCACCAGGAACCTCGGAAAATCTAAAGAATGGATTTAGGGTACTCAATGCTATGACGCCTGAGACAGGCACCTCAACCCACTATTTTTGGTGGCTCGGTCGCGATTACAATCAGGAAAACACCTCCTTAACCCAGTGGATGAAAGATGCAAACGCCCGCACATTCCTAGAAGACAAAACAGTTTTAGAGGGACAGCAGCGAAATATAACCAGTCAACCAACCCAACAACCTGTTCCGTCGCCGGCCGATAAGGGCTTAACCTTAGCAGCCAAATTAACTGAAGAACTACTTCAAGGGGAGGCGGAGTAAAAAATATAGCGCTTCAAAAAGCGTTAAAAATGGCAGTGTTTTCGACTTGGATAATATCACAAACCACTACATCTTCAGATGAACCTGCTTTTGTGTTGAAGCTTAATTTGAGCAGTCAATAGGGTATGATTCAGTATGGGCTTTAAAAATTTGCGCGGCTTTATTGAAAAACTTGAACGGAATGGCCAACTCACGCGTGTTACGAACCCTGTCTCCACGGTTCTTGAGATGACGGAAATACAAACTCGCCTATTAGCAGAAGGCGGGCCAGCAGTTTTATTTGAAAAGCCAATAGGTCCAAACGGTGAGACCTTTGAAATACCTGTTTTAGTCAATTTGTTTGGTACCGTCGAACGGGTTGCTTGGGGGATAGAACAGGAACCGGAAAATCTCCGTGAATTTGGCAATACGCTAGCTTTCTTTCGCCAGCCTCAGCCACCGGATGGCTTGAAAGATGCGATTGGGATGCTGCCGTTAGTAAAAACTGCTATGGCGATGAAGCCGAAAACTATCACCACCGCACCCTGCCAGGAAGTGGTGTTTAAAGAAGCAGATGTAAATCTCAACCTACTACCTATACAAACGTGCTGGCCGAATGAGCCCGCCCCGCTGATTACATGGCCTTTAGTAATAACTAAAAGCCCAAAGGATCAAGACTTGGATGGATACAATTTAGGTATTTATCGCATGCAAGTAACCGGACCAAATACAACACTAATGCGATGGCTCAAACATCGTGGAGGAGCCCAACATCACTACCTCCAAAAAGATAATCATTCAAAACCACTGCCCACGGCCGTAGTTATTGGTGCTGATCCAGGAACAATTTTGGCTGCAGTCGCACCAGTACCAGATAATATGTCCGAATACCAGTTTGCCGGCCTACTTAGAAATCAGAAGGTTGAACTTACCGATTGCAAAACTATTCCACTTAAAGTACCTGCTGAAGCCGAAATCGTACTTGAGGGACACGTTTCACTTACCGACTACGGTGATGAGGGACCTTACGGTGATCACACTGGTTATTACAATGCTGTCGAACCATTCCCCGTCTTCAGCGTTTCAGCCATAACCATGAGAAACAACCCCATTTATCTATCTACCTTTACCGGCAGACCACCCGATGAACCTTCAATTTTGGGTGAGGCCCTAAACGAGCTGTTTATCCCACTTTTATCTCAGCAATTTTCAGAAATTATAGATTTTTGGTTGCCCCCGGAAGGTTGCTCTTACCGGGTCGCAGTGGTGTCAATCAAAAAAGCCTATCCCGGGCATGCTAAGCGTATCATGATGGCTATATGGTCCTATTTACGTCAATTTATGTATACAAAAATCGTAATAGTCGTAGATGACGACATAAATGTTCGAGACTGGAAAGACGTGATTTGGGCGATTTCAACACGGATGGACCCAGTGCGTGACATCACGCTTCTGGAATCTACCCCTATCGATTACTTGGACTTTGCTTCTCCCGTTTCTGGTCTCGGTGGCAAAATGGGGCTTGATGCGACGAACAAATTACCACCGGAAACCAACCGAGAATGGGGCCGCAAACTCCGCATGAGCCCAGAGGTAACCGAGAAGATTACAAATATTTGGGATGAGTTAGGACTTCCTGGCACTGGCACACCAATTTGGAAATAGGGGTATAAATGTCGAATTCAAATAAAATTTTAAATACTCTCAGTGAGCTTTTAGTTCGAGCTAAAGCGAAAGGTGCTGATGCCTGTGATGTTATTCATATTGATTCAACAAGTATTGCGGTAGCCCAGAGACTTGGTAAACCAGAAAAATTAGAGCGTTCTGAAAGCGTGGATATTGGATTAAGGGTTGTTTTAGGCAAAAGCCAGGCAATAGTCTCGTCTTCAGACATATCCCCAGAAGCTCTGGAAGATCTTTCAGGGCGAGCTGTCGCTATGGCAAGGTCGGTGCCAAAAGATCCTTATTGCGGGCTAGCCGATCCTGAACAGCTAGTTACCAAAATCTTAGACCTAGAATCCTGTGATCCAACAGAACCCACTGTTGAAACCTTGGTTGGCTGGGCTAACCGGGCGGAAAATGCTGCCCGAGAGGTTGAAGGCGTCACTAACTCGGAGGGAGCTGAGGCTAATTGGGGGCAGGCCACCATTTCAATCGCAGCATCAAATGGCTTTTCCAGATCCTACTCTCGGTCACACTATTCACTGGGCACGTCAGTTGTAGCAGGCGATGGTTTGGCCATGGAGCGAGACTACGACTATTCAGGTGCGGTCCATGCAAATGACCTCCGTGCTCCAGAAGAAATCGGCAAGACGGCGGGAGAAAATGCCGTACGACGCCTAAATCCCAAGAAAGTAGATACAAATCACGTGCCGGTGATATTCGATGATCGGGCAGCGCGCAGCCTAATTTCGCACTTTGCTAGTGCTGTTAATGGATCTTCCGTTGCCCGGGACACATCCTTCCTTAAAGACATGATGGGCCAGAGAGTATTTGCAAAAGGTATCAACATTATCGATGACCCGCACCGTCTGAGGGGCCTACGCTCAAAACCCTTTGACGGTGAAGGACTACCCGGTCAACAACTGAATATAATAGAGGACGGCAAATTGACAACTTGGTTTCTAGACCTCCGTTCGGCGCGTCAATTAAAACTTGAATCTACCGGTCACGCTTCCCGAAACACCTCTTCTCCCCCCAGCCCAACGGCTAACAACTTATACATCGAACCCGGTAGACTTAGCCCCTCTGAGCTAATTAACGAAACCAATAAAGGGTTTTATGTGACGGAATTGATTGGATTTGGGGTCAACGGGCTTACTGGAGATTATAGCCGGGGGGCATCCGGATTTTGGATTGAAAATGGAGAAATCACCTATCCCGTGAGTGAAGTGACAATAGCCGGTAACTTAAAAGAAATGTTTGGGTGTCTTACGCCGGCAAACGACCTGCAATTTCGATATGGAATTGACGCCCCAACGATCCGCATAGATGGCATGACCGTCGCCGGAAAATAGACCAAAATTATCTTTTCAAGAAGATTTTAAAAATATTGTTTACTAACTTACAGGTTATAAATTCAGCGGTATGTTAAACGGTATCATTAACAAGGAATTAGGAGTACCTTGGGTACTTGAGGAATCCCGTGGATAGAAAGTTTCTTCCCGAAAATACCACCTACGCGCTGGTTAAACGACTCTTAAAGGAGAGTGTCCGGCCATATTTGAAATGGATCGGTTTGGCACTAGTCGGCATGGTCTTCGTCGCTGGCGCAACCGCAGCTAGCGCTTGGCTAATGAAACCTGTCATAAACGATGTCTTCGTCGCCAAAAACAAAGAATTCCTTCTACCCATCAGCATCGCCGTTCTAGTGACTTTTGCAATTAAAGGCCTCGCAAATTATGCCCAGTCCGTAATAATGCATTATGTAGGCCAACGAATAATTACTGATACTCAGCACCGACTTTACGCGCATTTAACCCGAATGGATCTTGGCTTTTTCCATCAAACACCAACCGGCAGCCTTATTTCCCGTTTCACCGTTGACATAAATATGATGCGGGCTGCTGTTTCCAACGCCCTAACAGGTATCGGAAAGGATTTCTTGACACTCATATTCTTGGTAGGCGTCATGTTTATTCAAGATTTGTATTTAGCCGTCATCGCCTTTGTTGTCTTTCCCGTCGCAATTTTACCCATCGTCAAACTTGGACAACGTATCCGGAAGGTTACTGTCAGTACCCAGGAAGAGTTAGGCCAATTTACAACAATTCTGGAACAATCCATTCAAGGCGCCC
>JAOMCN010000032.1 GCA_028345065.1 Rhodospirillales bacterium | reverse complement strand
CTCCTAAATGCAACAAACTTTTTTGCGCTCCAGGAAACGCGGGGATTTCGCAAGTTGCCGACTGCATTGAGATAGAAGCAGAAGATTTAACTGGAATAGTAACATTTTCCAAGAAAGAGAACGTAGATTTGGTAGTAATCGGCCCTGAGGGAGCACTAGTAGATGGCCTGGCGGACGAACTAATTGCCAACGACATCAAAGCTTTCGGTCCTTCTAAAACAGCGGCACATTTAGAAGGTTCAAAAGGATTCATGAAAGACTTTTTCACAAAATATAATATTCCCACGGCGGCCTATGGTCGATTCACGGATCATGAGAAGGCTACTGCCTACGTCAAAAAGAATGGTACCCCAATTGTTATAAAAGCGAGTGGGTTAGCAGGGGGTAAAGGCGTCATTTTGTGTGATAATGACGAACAAGCCATCCAAGCACTTCAAGATATTATGATGGATCGCGTGTTTGGCGATGCAGGCGAAGAAGTAGTAATTGAAGAATTTCTCAAGGGAGAGGAGGTAAGCTTCTTTGCCCTTGTGGACGGCACAACAGTAGTTCCATTGGCTTCTGCGCAGGATCACAAAGCAGTTCATGACGGCGACAAGGGGCCTAATACCGGTGGCATGGGAGCCTATTCACCAGCTCCGGTGGTGACAGATCTTCTCACTAAGGAAATCATGGTTAAGATTATCGAGCCGACAATGAAAGGTATGATTTCTGAAGGGCGCCCCTACACAGGCGTACTCTTCGCGGGTTTGATGATCACCGAAGACGGCCCAAAGGTGTTAGAATATAACGTTCGGTTCGGTGACCCAGAATGTCAGGTATTGATGGCCAGATTAAACTCGGATGTGGTGGATGCATTTTCTGCTGTTGCATGTGGCCGGTTAAATAATATTAAGCTTTCATGGCTCAAACAGGCCGCACTCGTTGTTGTCATGGCATCCAGGGGTTATCCCGGTCCCTTTGAAAAAGGCACAAAAATTAGAAACTTGTCACAAGTCGATGCGATAGATGATGTAACGGTTTTTCATGCTGGAACTAAGTCGTTAGACAATCAATTAGTAGCTAACGGCGGTCGCGTACTCGGCGTAACAGCTTTAGGAAATACCATCCAAGATGCACAATCCAGGGCCTATAAGGCGGTGGATAAGATTGATTGGCCAAATGGGTTTTGCAGACGAGATATTGGCTGGCGAGCAATTGCTAGAGAACCTAATTAAAATCCATTACCGAATTCCACTCTTTTCCACACATTAGGGCCCCAAATTCTGTAAGAAAACTCAACCGCCGCCTTTAATATTTCGGGTATAGATTTCACCGACTTTCTAAGTCCACCTATCTTTTTTCCTACGCGAGAATTCGTTACAGCTTCAAATACTAGTATTCTTTTATTAAGGTTATAAAGACTAACAACAGACACTATCTCCCCATCGTCACCCACGACCCCAGGGAGATCCAAATTTACTTGAAATATATTTTTTTTTCTCTTTTGGTAAGGTAGCTCGGTGATAAACATTGTCGCCGAAAACTTAACCTTCTTACCTTTAATAATACATGAGAGCGTAACGGAATAGTCAGACGTTATCTGCGGATCTCCACTCACTTTATGTTTAGCATCAAAATTAATAGTGTAATTGCAGGTTGGCTTACCATCGGATTCCAATACTCCGGAAATAGATGAGTTTAGTTTACCATCCAAAACTGCGGTTAAAGCTGTGCCATAAATAAAGCCAAACTCTTTGCCGTTCTTTTTAATTCCAATCCATTTGGTTCCTTTAGCCCTCCCTACTGCGACGAGCCTTACACCCTTACGAACAATACCAACCTTGGCCGACTTAGTGAATGGTGCCTTACGAACATTAACATCCTTCAACGTGATATAGATGACAGCGGAATCACCTAACGTATGTCCTAAGAATTTTTTGTCTAAACCATTATTCTCCACCAATTGAGCTTTTAACTGCAATGGCAACATCAAGTTAGTACAAGCTATCAAAGCTAATACTCTTAATGTCCAAGTCCCTCTCATACCTTTATTTTTCTTCATCACTCATTCAATGAATAAAAATCCATTAAAACACATCGTCTTATAGAATTGAAAGAATTACCAAGTGTGACCAGGGCACCGACTATATTCCGCTTCAAAGGTTTTCTGCTCTAGATCAACAAGCTTTAATTCAAAATATAGTAGGTTATGTTGTCATAACCACCTAAATCTGGTATTCTGGGATAATAGTTACTACTGCAGCTTGGCAGATGGGGACGAATGGGTTTTCTAATACAGTTTGTTCCCATTTTGTTCAGATTAAATGAATTAATCAATTTGAGGTTTGCTAAATGAATATGCCGCCTAATCACGAATGGACAACTGAACGAGTAGAGGAATTAACCAAATTATGGGCGACGGGATTGTCTGCTAGTCAGATTGGCCGACGCTTGGGTATCACAAAGAATGCAGTCGTTGGCAAAGTGAGAAGGCTTGATTTAGCGATGAGGCGAGCTCCCGCGCCCCCAAAAAGAAAACCCAATGTTGTCACTCTCGACAGGTTGAAAGCAAACCAATGTTCTTGGCCAGAAGGTGACCCGGGTAAGCCTGATTTTCGTTTTTGTGGTATACCTGCAATAATTGGTAAGCCATATTGTGAAAAACATTGTATTATTGCTTATGTCCCCTCCAAAAGGAAACAGGCAACAGCGGCGTAGAGTGTAAGTTCGACCGTATTTTACAAAGTTCTACTCTAAGTAGCTCTATCTGTTTTATTTGGAGAACGGTCTCCTGTGGGCCCAATGGTAGGCCCTTAATATCCATTACACAGTATTTATAAAGTTTTTCCTATCGTGTTTATGAAAATATTTTTTTGAGACTACATGTTCCCCTCAATCTGCTTATGAAGACCAGATTTGATCAAGCTTCATTTGGATTTTACCTATTTAGTTTGGGGTATATATAAGGTCCTTGAAAATTTTTGTTAGAGTGTTCCACCGAATATACTTTGAAGACGATCTCTAATGGCATTCGATGGCCATAATTTCTAAGCTAGAACCAACTCTGATGAACTACATTGAACACGTTAATAAATGCAACCGCCACAATCTGTTGGCATTTCGGCCTTTTATCTTGGAAAATATAAAGTTAGGCAACATTCGCCACGAATTTGTAAATAAGCTCTTAGCATTTAAAAATGTTTTCATAGAAATGGGAACGGCTATTACTCTCTCGGAAAATCTAAAAAGTATTTCGACCCGAAACCACGCAATTAGTGAAGTGGTTAACGAATTAATTCTCCAGGGGCACTTGCCAAAATTACGCAACGAGTTTTATCCTGTCACAACTAGTATTTATAAACCGGCATTTTTCCAGTTGGACCGAGCCGCCGTACCATATTTTGGTGTACGCGCATTTGGTGTACACCTCAATGGTTTCACTAAGAATTCTGACGGCTCCCTGGATTTATGGGTTGCACGTCGGGCAAAAGATCGACTGTTTTGTCCTGGTATGCTTGATAATATAGTTGGCGGAGGCCAACCCATTGGGCTAGGAATTATGGAAAACTTAATAAAAGAGTGTGCCGAAGAGGCCTCCATAACGAAGGACCTCTCAACCACCGCCATTCCAGTTGGAGCCATTTCATATATGATGGAAACTGGAGCTGGATTGAGACACGACACACTTTTTTGTTTTGATCTTAAATTATCTGATGATTTTGTGCCCAAAAATAGGGATGGCGAAATATCTAACTTTTATCGCTGGCCAATCCAGCGAGTAGCCCAGATTGTAAATGAAGGTTTTGAATTCAAATTCAATTGTAACCTAGTACTGATTGATTTCTTCATCCGGCATGGCTTTATCACTCCTGATCATCCACATTACACAAAACTCATAAAAGGCTTGCGATTCTGAGCCATGCTTGGCAAAAATTTTATACTATTGTTCCCACATATACTATTAGGAGGTTCATATGGTCCAAGAAAATTGGCGAGTTTACCTTTCTGGCGAAATTCATTCAGACTGGCGCGAGCATATTAAAAACGGTTGTTCAGAAAAAGGCCTGCCGGTTGATATTGTAACGCCCATCACCAACCACGAAGCCAGCGACGATTGCGGCGTAGAAATATTGGGTCACGAAAACAATGATTTTTGGAAAGACCATAAAGGCGCGCAGGTGAATGCCATTCGAACGCGCACATTGATTGAAAAGTCAGACGTGGTAGTGGTGAAGTTTGGTGATAAATTTCGCCAGTGGAATGCTGCTTTTGATGCAGGGTTCGCAGCCGCACTGGGGAAACCGATGATTATCCTTCATGATGAAGATCTAACTCATGCTCTTAAGGAAGTTGATGCCGCAGCTCTCGCGGTAGCAAAATCACCAGATCAGGTGGTTCGGGTACTGGACTATGCAATTAACGGTAATCTCTAAGCTACAAGACACAAGACAAACCGGACCTTAAAAAGGCTTTCGTCAATAATTAGGAACCTTACCCATCCTTTTACCGAATTGTGCTAGTTTCTGAATAGTTAAATGCTAGCATGATCCCGTTGATTACTCCCCGTTTGCATTTTCGGGGTTTTTAATAAAATTTGACCATTTCTCGGATGTTTGTAGGTGTGTAGCCTGATTCCCTCAGTGTTCTTAAAGTAATGGAATTATTACGTTTTGAATATTGCCTACCATCTTTACCAAACAAGAGTGAGTGAAATCGATATTCGGGTACATCGTAACCCAACAATTCCTGTAACAATCGATGTATATGCGTCGCGAGACGCAGGTCCTCGCCGCGGGTAACTAATGCTATTTTCTGTAAATTGTCGTCAACGGTGACTGACAGGTGATAGCTGGTTGGGATGGCCTTCCTCGCAAGCACGACATCACCAAAGATTTCAGGTTTTGCTGCAACCGTACCCCGGTCATTGTCTATCCAGTGAATGTCGTTCACCAGTGACAGCGCTCGCACAACATCAATCCTAAGCGCGTATGTAGCTCCCGCTGCCAGTTGAGATTGCCTCTCATCAATAGAAATCTTACGGCAAGTTCCGGGATAAATTGGACCGAAGGGGCCTGAAATGGTTTGGTGCGATGCTCTATTCACCTGAGAAATTTCTGCTACAATATCTTTACGGGTACAAAAACAGGGATAAAGCACCTGCATTTTCTGGAGTGCATTTAAAGCTGTTTGATAATTTCCAAGGTGATCAGATTGTCGGTGAACTGGTTTTTCCCATTTAAGACCCAGCCAACCGAGATCTTCCTTAATAGATTCCTCAAACTCTGGACGACAACGTTGCCTATCGATATCCTCTATCCTGAGAAAAAACTGGCCATTTTTTTCTCGAGCTGCATGTTCTGCAAACATAGCCGAGTAGGCGTTCCCCAAGTGAAGATAACCGCTTGGAGAAGGGGCGAAACGGGTATTAAACTTATCATATGACACTCAGACGCCTCGCAAGTAGTATTGAGAATTCGTGTCCAATACCACTAAGTTTGCGTTAATCTAAAGCAAATAAAAAAAGGCAACATCATGACGAATGATCTACCCACTTTGTCCGGCCCCGAGTTGAGTCCTGCCAGCGGCGGCAATCCCAAACAACTGGTCATTCTCTGCCATGGTCTGGGAGCAGATGGTAATGACTTAATCGGCCTAGCACCCCATTTTGCAAAAGTTCTGCCCAATGCTAAATTTCTATCCCCTAATGCTCCTTTTCAATGCGATATGTCGCCATTCGGATATCAATGGTTCAGTTTACAAGAACGTTCCGAAGAAGCAATGTTAGCCGGAGCTCAAAAGGCACAGCCTATCCTAGATGCTTTTATAGACCAACAACTCGCCAAATATAAGCTCACGGAAAGGAACTTGGCCTTGGTAGGATTTTCTCAAGGTACCATGGTATCGATCTTCACCGTTCCACGGAGAAAAATACCAGTCGCCGGTGTGGTTGCCTACTCTGGACGTCTAATTGGAAAGGATCTGATGGCTCAAGAGATCCGCTGCACCCCCCCCATGGTAATGATAAATGGCGATCAGGATGAATTAGTTCCAGTTACATTACAACCGGCAGCAGTCGAGACACTGCGAGCTTTGGGTGTGAAAATAGAGGGTCATATCCGACCGGGGTTAGGCCATTCTATTGACGATGTTGGAATTAAGATCGCCCAAGATTTTTTAAGTGCACTTTTTTAACTAGAATTAGTATTAAGGATGGCAACAACATACGATGCTTCCAACAAGACCTGCAGAGATTGCGCAAAATTAATTCTCAAGGTTTTTAGTGAGTTATTTTCTGCCAAAGAAATCTTTTCAAGCATCAGGGTTTCATATCTTTCGTCTATAGCAAGGAATTTATATCTACCAAGATTGCAAAATATTGTTTTGAGCAGATGTCCTATACAATGTTAAAAAAATACAAACTATTTTCAGCCGCGAATGACCAACGGCTGTTGAAATAATAAATTGCACCGTTATGCTGTTACCCGAGGGAGATGTGCATGACCGTGCCAACCACACTAAATAGTTGTCCTGCCCTAGTATTAAACGCTGATTTTCGGCCACTTAATTATTTTCCTTTATCCCTTTGGTCATGGCAGGACACTGTTAAATCTGTCTTCTTAAACCGCGTAAATGTGATTTCTGAATACGACCGCACGGTCCACTCTCCAAGTTGGGCAATAACCCTACCAAGTGTCATCGCCCTAAAAGAATATGTCCACCTCGCTCGGCGTCCGGCATTCACACGTTTTCATGTGTTTCTTCGCGACCAATTTACATGCCAGTATTGTGACGAGATATTTCCAACAAATGTACTGACCTTTGACCACCTTGTACCGCGCTCTAGGGGAGGCCGAACCGAATGGACTAATGTCGTAGCGGCGTGTTCTAATTGTAACTTAAAAAAGGCTAATAAACTGCTCCATGAAGTCGGTATGAAAATTAGGCGGAAGCCCGTTCAGCCGTCGAACTACCAACTTCAAAAAATCGGTAAAGGGTTTCCACCCAACTATCTTCACGAAAGTTGGCGAGACTTTCTTTATTGGGATGCTGAATTAGACCCATTCTAAAAATATCAAATTCTAGATGGTTAGAATGGTTGCGCGGTTGACAGCCGAGCCTAAATACCTATAGTTCCGCCCTTAATTTCCGAGAATATGGGCATAAAGAAGAAATGCCCTGTCCTGATGATGGTCAGGAACTATCGGGACAAGAACAACCGGAAAACGTGTGAATGAGAGAAAAAAATGAGCAACCGCACTCGTGCCAAATATAAAATTGATCGAAGGCTTCGTGTCAATCTTTGGGGTAGACCCAAGTCCCCCTTTAATAGCAGAGAATACGGTCCAGGTCTGCATGGCCAACGAAGAAGAAAGCAATCTGACTATGGCTTACAACTTCAGGCAAAACAAAAACTAAAAGGGTATTACGGCAATATTAGTGAAAGACAATTTCGTCGCTATTATATTGAAGCAGATTTGCGTAAGGGAGACACTTCCGAGAACTTAATTGCTTTGCTCGAACGACGTCTCGATGCTGTTGTTTACCGTATGAAATTAGTTCCAACCGTATTTGCATCACGGCAATTCATTAACCATGGACACATCCTTGTTAACAGTAAACGGGTCAATATTCCCTCTTACAAGGTCAAAGACGGAGATGTCATCGAGGTAAAAGAAAAATCTCGCGATTTACCCCTGGTGCTTGAGGCTGCAGGTTCGCCTGAACGCGATGTTCCAGATTATGTAGAAGTCGATCACGGTAAAATGAGGGGAACCTTTCTCCGCCAACCAGGATTAGCTGATGTTCCTTACCCCGCTCTGATGGAACCCAATTTAGTGATTGAATACTACTCCAGGTGATCATCAGTTAGCATTCGCTGGGCAATTTTCTCTACAGTTTTATATCCAGTTTTCGACTGAGCAAATCAAAGACCCTTTTTTGGTTATAAATTTGCTTAAAAATCCGTTAAATTTTAAACTCAAAACAACGTAATGATTATTCACAACCCTAAATTCGTGTACAAATGAACTAGGTGTTTCATATGATGGAATGGTCAACATGACCCAAAATAAGAAACCAAACTTTCTACTAATCATTACAGATCAGCATAGGGCAGATCACATAGGCTGCTATGGTCACCCAGTTATAAAAACGCCCCATATAGACACCATCGCAGCTCGGGGCCGCATGTTTGAGAAGTTCTACGTTGCGTGTGCTATTTGCCAACCAAATCGCTCTACACTCATGACAGGCCGAATGCCGTCTTTACACGGGGTCAAGCATAACGGTGTCCCGTTAGACCGCCGCTTCAATACCTTTGTAGACTTGATGAGGGTCCAAGGTTACAAAACAGCGTTGATTGGTAAAAGCCATCTAATGAATATGACATCCAACGATGCGCGTTACGGAAAACCAGAACCGGAAAATACCAAGAAACCTGTGCCAAGCAATTTCAAATTGGCTGTACCAGTAGATCACGAAAATTCTTATTACGACCAAGAACACCCCAAGAACTGGGGTGAGACATCAAACTTTGAGATGGAACTTCCATTTTACGGATTTAATCATGTTGATTTACAAACCGGCCATGCGGATGGTGTTGGAGGTGACTATAATAGGTGGTTGGAGGCGAAGTATCCTAATTCACAGTCGTTAAAAGGGCCAGAAAATGCGTTAACTCACGACTACAACGCAGCACAGGCGTGGCGCACAGCTATCCCTGAAGAACTCTATCCGACGAGTTATATTACAGAAAAATCCATAGAGTATATAGAGGGACATGTAAAAGAAGAAGATGGCAAACCCTTTTTCATGATGATGTCTTACCCTGACCCCCATCATCCGTTTACTCCGCCAGGCAAGTATTGGAATATGTATAAACCAGAAGAGATGCCACTACCTGACTCATTTTTCACCAACACACCTCCCCCTCTCAATGTCGCCTGGGCCCATCAGCGGCGCGAGGATGGTAACCAAATTACGAATAGCCAAGGGCTCTTCGCTGCTGCAGATGAACAGGAGGTGCGTGAAGTGATGGCGCTTACCTGTGGTATGATCACCATGATTGACGACTCTATAGGAAAGGTTGTCAAAAAACTGGAAGAATTAGAAATTTCCGAAAATACTGTCATCATATTCACTAGCGACCACGGCGACCTTCTTGGAGATCATCAACTCATTCTAAAAGGTCCTATCCACTATAACGGTTTGATCAGAGTTCCATTTATTTGGGCTGATACACCAGATCGAGCTGAGCCAGGAGTTAGTGACGCACTTTCCGGTACCATCGATATAGCACAGACGATTTTAGACCGTGCCAACTTCGAACCATATTACGGCATACAGGGACGAAGCTTACTTCCAGAAATTAACGGATCCGAAGATCAGGGTCCTGGCAGCGTTCTCATCGAACAGGAAGACCAGCGGGAATATTTTGGTCTAAAGGCTCCTATCCGACTACGCACTTTGGTAACTAATCGTTATCGCCTAACCATTTACCATGGTAATGATTGGGGAGAACTATATGACCTCCAGTCGGACCCATCTGAAATAAATAATCTATGGGACGATACCCAATACACGCTAATCAAGCTGGAACTTTTGGAAACTCTCTCCCGACAACAAATGGCCCTTACCGATTTTGGCCCACTGCCAACAAAGTTGGCATGATAAAGCAAGTTGAAAGTTTCGATTATATAGTCGTTGGAGCAGGTTCTGCAGGATGTGTGATGGGTGCCCGCCTGTCAGAAAACTCGGAAAACAGGGTTTTGGTCTTAGAAGCGGGGGGAAAAGATTGGATGCCCCTCTATAGGGTGCCACTTTTAGCGGGTACTCTATTCCGGCACCAATATAACAATTGGTGGTATGAAACAGATCCAGAGCCAGGTCTCAACGGCCGGAAAGTGCGTTGGCCGAGAGGGAAAGTGCTCGGCGGATCAAATCAAATAAATGGCATGGTTTATACCCGAGGCCATCGGCTGGATTATGACATCTGGCGTCAATTGGGTAATAAGGGATGGGGGTATGAAGATGTTCTCCCATATTTTAAAAAATCGGAGGATTTTCAAGGTCCAGATGCCACCCATCACGGCAAGGGTGGCCCCTTAACGGTCAGCCCCTATGGTATCGAAAATGAATTGTATGATTCTTTGATTGAGTCTGGCCAAGCTGCTGGATTCCCAACTACACAAGATTTTAACGAGCCTGAGCGAGAAGGGTTCGGGCGTTACCATTTTACCATTAAAAATGGGCAGCGATGGCCGACAGCTCGGGCCTTTTTAGTGCCGGCGATGTCACGCCCCAATCTATATGTCCGAACTAAATGCCATACTACCCGTATTCTTCTGAAATATGGTCGTGCCGTGGGATTAGAGTATGTCCAGAAAGGCCAAACCAAGACGGTTCGAGTTGAACGAGAAATTGTACTCTCAGGTGGAGCAATCAATTCACCACAGCTTCTATTACTATCGGGTATCGGACCAGCTGGCCACCTGAGAGACGTGAATATTAGAGTAGAACACGAACTTCCAGGGGTCGGAAAAAACCTTCATGACCATCTCGTTGCACGTCTTCAATACGCCGTGATCAATAACGTAGACCTTTATGACGAATTTAGGCTCGATAAGGCTGCATTACATGTGATTAAAGCTCTTTTGTTCCGGAAAGGCCTTGGAACCTCATTTCCGTTAGAGGGAGGGTGCTTTATTAAAACCCATTCCGAACTAGCGTCACCTGATATTCAATGCAACTTTGTGCCAGCCCTAATTCCAACAACCCACCTTCCTTTCGCCAAATCACCTCTTGGTTATAAACATGGTTTTTATCATGGTATCCATCAGACACAACCGGAGAGCCGAGGTTGGCTTAAACTAGAATCAAGTAATCCATTTTGTCCTCCTAAAATGATCGCAAACTACCTCGCGACCACAAATGACCGCCGCACTATGCGAGATGGTGTAAAAATTATGCGAAACGTATTTAGAGAGAAACCCATGGCCAAACATATTTCAGTCGAATTACGACCTGGTGCAGATATCAAGACGGATGCCGAAATTGATGCATGGATCAGAGCTTCTGGGGATACTGTTTTCCATCCCGTAGGTACTTGTAAGATGGGTGTAGACGAGATGGCTGTTGTCGACCCTCAGCTGCGGGTCCATGGATTGCAAAACCTCCGAGTGGCAGATGCATCAATAATGCCAATCATAAACGGCTCCAATACCAATGCTCCTACAATCATGATTGCAGAAAAATGCGCTGATATGATGATGAGTTAAAGATATGGTAAGTTGGTAAACTCCAATTATCGATCTTTAAAACATATATTTATTCGGCCGACACATCCTCCATTTTAACACTTTTTTCCTTAAACATTTGCTGAAGTTCGCCACTTTCGAACATTTCTCTGACGATGTCACAGCCGCCGATAAACTCACCTTTTACATATAGTTGGGGAATGGTTGGCCAGTTTGAGAATTGTTTAATGCCGTCGCGAATTTCCATGTCTTGCAGAACATCAACGCTACCAAACTTGACCCCCGCCATAGAAAGGGCCTGAACGGTTGCCGCAGAGAAACCACACTGAGGGAACATTGGCGACCCTTTCATAAAAAGCATAACATCTTGGCTGTCGATTTCTGATTGAATGCGTTCGTTAGCAGATTTATCACTCATATTAGTACCTTTAGTTAAAGTGTTTGTTTTATAATTTATCAACCCAGAAGGATACTTAAAACCTTAACTCTAATGTTTTAGTTATCCACTCCCAGGAACCCCTGTTTGTAAGGCTAACGCGTGAAGATCAGTACCCATCTTGCCTTGAAGGGCCTCATAAACAAGCTGGTGCTGCTTTACTCGATTAAGCCCCTCAAAAGCAGCAGAAGTAACATGTGCTGCATAGTGATCACCGTCACCCCGCAAATCCTCGATATGGACCTGAGCATCCGGAATCCCTTCCTTAATTAGGCGTTCTATCTCAGTAACATCCATTGCCATACAAATTAAACCTTCCCAATAGTTACTATTTATATAGGCTCGTTTATCCTTGCTTCAACTAAGCATATATAAACCATAATTTCTATAATAGGGTCCACAAATTATGTGTGGATATATATTTGATACTTTAGGGCTGCGCCTAATAGAAAATTTTTGAAGGCTGTTATTTAGACATCAAATTAGGGAACCAGCTTTCATGAACTTCTTTTAGCTCCAAGAGTGATATACTTTCTCCCGCAATATCGATTGTGTTTCCACCAGTTTGACCAATAATTTTTACAGGCACCTCAACCTCCTTTAGTGAGAGTAAAAAACTGCCAGGGTCTTTGCATGTAACAAGATAACGACCTTGTTCTTCTCCAAAAAGGTAGGCATGTGCGGGTGTACTATTATCTAGATCTGCAAACACAATTCCAATCATTGAGGCAAGTGCCATTTCTGCACACGCTATGAGGAGGCCACCATCTGAAATGTCGTGACAAGCAGAAATGACATCCTTTTGAATTTGTGCTCGGACCAAATCACCTATGACCCGTTCCGCTACAAGATCGACTTGCGGCGGCATTCCTTCTTCTCGATCTTCAACCTCCCTTAAATAAAGTGATTGCCCTAGATGACCTTTACTTTCGCCAAGCAGATAGATCGTCTCACCTTCGCTGGTGAAGCCTATTCCGACGGACTTTGTGTGATCGGCGAGAAGGCCCACCCCTCCGATCGTAGGCGTCGGCAAAATAGCAACCCCGTTTGTTTCGTTGTAAAGTGATACATTTCCGGAGACCACAGGAAAATTTAAGACTGTACAGGCTTCACGAATGCCTTCAATGGCACCAACAAATTGGCCCATAATTTCTGGCCTTTCCGGATTTCCAAAGTTTAAATTATCCGTTATAGCTAGCGGTTGCGCACCAACAGCCGTCAAGTTCCGCCATGCCTCTGCCACGGCTTGTTTGCCACCTTCTACTGGGTCCGCCAGACAATAACGAGGCGTGCAATCGGTCGTTATTGCTATAGCCTTTTTGGTATTTTGAATGCGAACCACAGCCGCATCACCACCCGGCCGTTGCAGAGTATCTCCCATAACTAAATAGTCATATTGCTCCCAAATCCAACGCTTTGAACACAGGTCCGGTGAACCCATTAGGTCTTTTAAGGTTTGAATCAGGCTCTTAGGTTGAGGCACTTCATCTGGCGTAATGACAGGCTGGATCTTGGTTTTCACCCAAGGTCTGTCATATTCCGGAGATGCCTGCGCTAGGGGGTCAATAGGCAGATCTACAACAACTTCACCCTTCTCACGAATTACCATGCGACCCGTGTCTGTAAGGCAACCAATCACTGAAAAATCTAACTCCCATTTATTAAAAATTTTCTGCGCAACTTTTTCCTGTCCCGTCCTTAAAATCATCAGCATACGTTCCTGGCTCTCGCTTAAAAGAAACTCATATGGGGTCATGCCTGTTTCGCGAGCCGGCACGTTGTCAAGGTTTAGCTCTACACCCAAGCCTCCTTTAGAAGCCATTTCAAATGACGAAGAGGTAAGCCCTGCCGCGCCCATATCCTGGATAGCGATGATGGTATTAGTCGCCATAAGTTCCAAACATGCCTCAATCAGAAGCTTTTCCGTAAATGGGTCTCCTACCTGTACAGTTGGACGCTTTCCTTCCGAGTCGCTGTTAAACTCGCTGGATGCCATTGTCGCGCCATGGATCCCATCTCTGCCAGTTTTAGAGCCAACGTAGACCACAGAATTTCCAACGCCCTTAGCTACAGAATAAAAGATTTTATCAGTTTGGGCCAAACCAACTGTCATCGCATTAACTAGGACGTTGCCGTCGTAAGATGAATGAAAGTTACATTCGCCTCCAACCGTAGGCACACCCACACAATTGCCATAGCCCCCAATACCTTCCACTACGCCAGACACCAAATGCTGTGTTTTTGGATGATTGGGGTTGCCAAAGCGAAGGGCATTTAGATTGGAGATGGGTCGCGCGCCCATGGTGAATACATCTCTAAGGATTCCACCCACACCTGTAGCCGCCCCTTGGTAAGGATCTATATAAGAGGGGTGATTGTGGCTTTCCATTTTAAAGACTACTGCTTGGCCATCGCCGATATCCACAACACCGGCATTCTCGCCTGGACCACAAATCACCCACGGAGCTTCAGTCGGCAAAGTTTTAAGCCATTTCTTGGAAGATTTGTAAGAGCAATGTTCAGACCACATTACGGAGAAAACGCCAAGCTCCGTAAGATTTGGTTCTCGTCCTAATATCTCGATTATTGTTTTATACTCGTCATCGGTAATTCCATGCTCCGCGACGAGTGTAGCCTTAATAGCGGTCATGCTACTTCCCTAGAGCAGACGACAAACCTTCGAATAACGGTTTTCCCCCCAACCCACCAAAATAACCTTCCACCGCATCTTCTGGATGGGGCATCATTCCAAGAATATTTCCCCGTTTGTTAAAGATACCAGCAATGTTACGTCGGGAACCATTGGGATTGTGCGCCGGGTTCACATCACCATCTGATCCGCAATAGCGCAACGCAATTCGACCACCGTCTTCCAGTTCATCAAGCGTAGTTTCGTCAGCAAAGTAATTACCATCACGGTGCGCAATTGGCACTCGCACAACCTGGAAAAGGTCGTATTTATTCAAAAAAGGGTTTTTGTTTTGTTCAACCTTTAGGTGCACATCTTTACAAATAAACTTGAGATTGGAATTTCGCATCAGCACACCAGGCAACATGTCCGCCTCAGTTAGAATCTGAAAGCCGTTGCAGATCCCCAGTACGTGCACACCCTTTTCAGCGTGGGTCCTTACTTCACGGATAATAGGTGAATGGGCGGCCATACTGCCTACGCGCAGGTAATCACCGTAGGAAAACCCTCCAGGAATAACAATTAAATCAACCTCAGGTAACTCTGTATCGCCATGCCAAACTTGAAACGGCGCACGTCCTACAGCAGTTTTCAAAGCCATAATCATGTCACGGTCGCGATTGGATCCAGGGAAAACAATAATGGCGGATTTCATAAATAAGTTTACTTACGGTTCTATCTCAACGTCAAAATCTTCGATGACTGTATTCGCCAGTAACTTGTCACACATTGCCTCGGCATAATGTCGTGCAGCGTTCTCGGTCATATCATTGATATCAATTTCAATATATTTACCCTGACGCACCTCTCCAAACTGGTCAAAGCCCAAGGCTCGGAGCGCATGCCCAACTGCTTTACCTTGTGGGTCGAGTACACCATTTTTGAGGGTAACGTGAATTTTAGCTTTCAAACTTTAGCCCCAGTTTCACTCTACTAGATGAGGACCAACTGCTTCCCTCAAATGCGCCGCCTCTGGGAGTATACCTAAACGTCGTGCCACTTCTTGATAAGCTTCCTCAATCCCCTCCATGTCCCGTCGAAATCGATCCTTATCCAACTTCTCATTTGTCTCCGCATCCCAAAGGCGACAACTATCCGGGCTTATTTCATCAGCAAGTATAATTCTTAATTGATCATCCTCCCACAACCGACCAAACTCAATTTTAAAATCAACCAAACGGATGCCAATGCCACGAAAAAGACCCGTCATAAAGTCATTGATCCTGAGAGCTAAACTCATTATTTCATCCAACTCTGTATGGTTGGCCCAACCAAACGCCGTTATGTGCTCTTCAAGAATCATGGGGTCATCCAACTCATCGTTCTTATAATAGAACTCGACAATTGAACGTGGTAGCGCCGATCCCTCTTCCAAACCAAATCGTTTGGCTAAAGACCCAGCCACAACATTGCGGACCACAACTTCGACTGGGATAATTTCCACTTTTCGCAGAAGCTGCTCTCTCATATTTAAACGCTTAATGAAATGGGTGGGAACACCGATTTCAGACAAACGCAACATCATAAATTCAGAGATGCTATTATTGATTACACCTTTTCCAGTGATTGTACCCTTTTTCTGATTATTGAAGGCGGTAGCATCGTCCTTAAAATATGCTACAACCGTATCGGGCTCAGGCCCCTCAAAAATGACTTTGGCTTTACCTTCGTATAATTGTCTGCGGCGAACCATGTTTATTTTTTCCCCATAACAATGACCTTGATTTTCTAAGACCCGCGTCGTAATTCAGTCCGCTTAGTTCGAGAGTCTATATCAGGTGCTCCCTCCAAAAACAATTATGAACGGCTGTGATTTTTTAGCTCAAATTTACAGGCATAAATTTCGTTTGATTGGGTTTCCCTGTAGCAAACAAGAATATTGGTCTAACCCCTTGATTCTTTTGGGAGGGTAACGCCACGAGAGAGGAACAAACAGTACCAAAGCCAGACTCTGAAACAATGAACATTGCGCCCTCTACCCCTCCGTCGGAATCATAAATCTGACTAGACATCAACGAAGTCCACCCAGACCAATCACCCGATTCGGGATCAGGTTCGGAGGCAAGTTCAAACTGCGGCAAATATGTGCGGATACGGGAGGAACTTTTATCGTTCCTGTCGCTGGCGGTAATCATAGATAAGCCAGTCGGCAAAGGTTTTACCTCCACATTAATCCCCCAGTGAGTTTCAGCGAGGCGAATCCAAAATGCCTCCCTACTGTCCGCCACCACCATATTGAATGGGCGATAGGATGTCGGGTTAATATTTGCAAGCGCTTCAGCCGCTGTTGCGGACTCCGCATGATCCAAAGCCTCCAAGGGTAACTCACCCCGGCTCCTATATCCTTCCTTGGGACCCAAAGAACCGCGACGGTTCAATATTGCCGCAACAACGCCGTAATCATTAATACCCAGCCAAGTGCCACCGGCAACTTGATCACGCCCCGCAACGACGTCCAGCCTATCTTTCCAATGTCGACCTGGAAGTTGCCAAGGCCTGTTGAGGAGTTCATCACGGTTAGCACAAATAAGTACGGGCCAATTGTGTTCGGGTCGCCGCAGAATAACGAAGGTGCACATACTTTTTATGTAACCGTTTTCTCTAACTTTGAATAAATATTTCTCATGACAATTGCTAACGTGTAAATATGACTTTAGATTACAACCCCACCGTTAATCAACGCACTGTTACTTAACACTGATTAATTTGACGAGAATTAATAATATGGTAGAGGTTTTTAACGAACGAAAAAAAGGTTTTGAAGCCAAGTTTAAAATGGACGAGGAGATGGAATTCAAAGTCTCCGCTCGTCGTAACAAGTTACTTGGGCTTTGGCTGGCCGAAAAACTTGGAATACCCGCATCTGAACATGATGCATACGCTACCGAGGTGGTTTTAAGTGACCTAGAAGAGCCAGGTATAGAGGATATTATACGCAAGGTTATGAACGATATCGAAAATCATAGTGCCAGCCTAAGTGAATCAGAAGTTCGCCAGAAATTGGAGGAGTTCTTCAGCATCGCAGCAAAGGAATTAGCCAGCGAATAAGTAACAAACAAGATCGGCACAGGTTGGTTTGCAAAAATATTTTCCTTTAATTGAATGGAAGGCTAAAGATTACTTGGCAAATCATGTTCTCAGCCTTTTTATTGGGTTAAAATATGTTCCGAAGATTTATTAAAACTAAAATTTTGCGGGTTTTGTAAAGGAAAGCGTCTCCCTTCGCTGTAACTTCGGGTCTCGGTATCATTGACCTCCAAACACCTTGTTTACCAAGGAGAAACAATCTCTAGAAAAAATTATTTGGGTGACATGACCATAACTGATGAACTTATACAATTTTGGTTTGGAACCTTAGACATTACCGCCGAGGTGGACAAACGAGAAGTATGGTTTAAGGCAACACCCGAGTTTGATGCATCCATTGCCTACAAGTTTACTGATGCCTACGAACAGGCTGCCAATGGTAAACTTGATTACTTAGCGAATGATCAGTTTGGTTGCCTAACCTTAATTATACTTTTGGATCAGATTCCACGGAATTTATTCCGACATTCTGGCAAAGCGTATGCGACAGATGACAAGGCATTATCTGTTGCCCGTGGTGGCCTTGAAAACGGATACGATAAAAACATATCATCTTGGCACAAGGTTTTTTTTTATTTGCCATTCGAACACAGTGAAAAAATTAACGATCAAAATTTTAGCGTCCAGCTCTTTAAGGGTTTGGAATTCGAAAGCGCAATCGAAGCTGCTATCGATCACCAGAATATTATAAAAAAATTTGGACGTTTTCCCTATAGAAATTTGGCACTCGGACGAACTTCAACTCCAGAGGAAAAAGAATTTCTTAAAACGCCTCCACCCTGGGGCAAAACAAAGGCTGAATTTGACGAATTAGTACGTAAAAAGATGGGTTAACTTGGTGAACCACACAATCAACCTGTCACGGCGTACCCCTTGGTATCGGAGGGGGTATCTAAACCATTTTAACTTGGCTATCTGACAAATACTCGCTTAAAAATGGTATCCACATTCTTTGTGTGGTAACCAATATCAAATAATTTTACCAGTTCATCTTCACTCATGTAGTCCATAACTTGCGGGTCATGCTTAAGTTCCATAAGAAAATCCGCTCCTTCTTCCCATACTTTCAGGGCATTCCGTTGGACAATATCATAGGACATTTCTCTGCTTAATCCAGCCTGTATAAGCGCTATGAGGACGCGTTGCGAAAAAATCAAACCACCGAGTTGGTTAAGGTTTTTCTCCAATGATTTTGGCGATACCACAAGATTTTCGACCACACCTGCTAAACGATTAAGAGCAAAATTCAGCGTAACTGTGGTATCTGGACCAATCATCCTCTCAACCGAAGAGTGAGAAATATCTCGTTCATGCCAGAGAACCACGTTTTCCATTGCTGGGATCACTGCGGACCGCACCATTCTCGCAAGACCTGTAAGGTTTTCCGTCAAGACTGGATTACGCTTATGAGGCATGGCCGAGGATCCTTTTTGGCCTGGCGAAAAAAATTCTTCTGCTTCTCCAACTTCTGTTCTCTGTAAATGGCGAATTTCGACCGCCAAACGTTCTACTGAGCTCGCAATTACCCCTAACACAGAAAAATACATGGCATGTCGATCTCGTGGAATAACTTGTGTAGACACTGGCTCGGGGTTCAGTTTTAATTTTTCCGCGACATATTTTTCCACTGCTGGATCAATACTAGCAAATGTACCTACCGCTCCAGAAATGGCGCATGTGGAAATTTCAGCCCGCGCTTGCAGCAATCGTTCTCTATTGCGGGCAAATTCCGCGTAATGCCCGGCTAATTTTAATCCCAGTGTCGTGGGTTCAGCGTGGATGCCGTGGCTTCGTCCCACACTTGGCGTATATTTGAACTCATACGCCCTCTCCTTAAGCGATTCTAAAACGAGATTAATATCAGCCAACAGAATATCCGATGCCTGAGCTAGCTGAATTGAAAAACATGTGTCGAGCACGTCAGAAGATGTCATTCCTTGGTGAACAAATCTTGCTTCGTCACCAATGTTTTCTGCAAGATTGGTCAAAAAGGCGATTACATCATGTTTTGTTTCTTTTTCGATTTCGTCAATCCGCTCAATCTGAAACGCGCCGCGCTCCCATATAGCTTTTGCAGCTTCTTTGGGTATCACGCCAAGCGCAGCCTGGGCATCGCTAGCATGTGCCTCAATTTCAAACCAAATACGGAACTTATTTTCTGCAGCCCAAATTGCTGTCATTTCGGGGCGACTGTACCGTGGGATCATAGAAAAGCCTCTAAACCTTCGCCTGTTTCGTCAGCAACTAAGAAGTTTTATACAGTGCTATAGCAATTCCAGGCTTTAAGTTAAAGGCGAAGCCCTATGGATTAGCATTTATTATTCAGAGACCAGCCAATCAAAATGTAGCGGCTTACCCAAAACCATATAAGTCCCAAAATTTGCAGTATTAAGATCACCGCAAATGCAGTAAAGTACCCGGTTATCGCAAAAGCACCTTCATCTGTGTTCGGAAATAAATTGATAATTACGCCCACTAACCATTGCATCAAGAATGCACATAAAAAAATCAGCAGATTTAACATTGTGCTGACCCTGCCTAATAGATGGACGTCAAAATTCTGGGAAAGGGCAGCGTAGATAACCGAGCCAGAGGTTCCAAAAAATGCAAAGACGCTCCAAAGCAATACTATATTGTT
This sequence comes from Rhodospirillales bacterium, assembly GCA_028345065.1. Classification (GTDB taxonomy): domain Bacteria; phylum Pseudomonadota; class Alphaproteobacteria; order Rhodospirillales; family UBA2165. The sequence goes on along the minus strand of JAOMCN010000032.1, from coordinate 3,718 downwards.
CTGCTCGGCAGTTATCACAGCCATCTCAATAAGAATAAAGACGATTATGCCCCACAAAACCAAAGTTTCTGTCTTATATCCCCTTTTATTAAGGTTAGATGCCATTAATCCTGTAACGAGATAACCTGCGGTCATCGCAGCTCCAATTATAAGAAGGCCCTCAGCCACACTACTCCGGTTCATGCCAGACACGTCTCTCAGCCACGGACCAATCCAAAGTGTTTGTAATGCTAGGAAAGACCCCTGTGTTAGCACGCATATTGGAACATACCTGAAAAAGATAGGGTCTCGTAAAATCAAATTGATATCCCCGACTAGGCTCTTAATGGATAATACGTCTGATTTTTTTAAACCCACAGACCTTTCCGGAACAATGAGAAATATGGCCACCGCCCCAACCATACTCAAAGCAGCCAAGCCCAAAAACACGCTGCGCCAATCGGTGATCTGGACAGCGTATTCAACCGGCGCAGTAGCGCTCATAGCTCCCAAACCACCAGCCATCAAAACTAACCCATTAATAAACGGGAGTTTCTCCTTTGGAAACCAAAGGGCAAACGCTTTAAACGATGCCATTAAGCAGGCGGATACGCCCAATCCAATTAATGCTCGCGAGAGGATAAGCTCCGTAACTGTTTCAGCAAAAGCGAAAAACAAAGATCCTACAGAAGCTATGAGTAGGAGGCAGGCTTCGGTTTTCCGAGGTCCAACACGGTCCAGAAATACTCCCAGGGGCAGCTGGAACAAAGCGAAGCTTAGAAAGTAAGCTCCAGTCAAAAAACCAAGCCCAGCAGCCGTTAAACCAATCTCGGCAACAAGATCGGGTGCAATTATCGAATTAATATTCCTAAATAAATATGAAAGGTAATATCCTAACGCAAACGGCACAAATATGCGAAACGCTAGTAGCAATGAATTACCGGTGGTCATCGGATCATCTGTTTCGTGGATCTTAATCTACTCGGGCGGGAACTCGTTAGCCTTTTAAAAAATACAAGGCCGTGTATCTCAAACTACAGAACTTGGTGCTCAGTGTATAGATCAAAAGAAAACGTTACCTGCATTTATAATAAAAAACTTGATTTTACTCCCACCCCAAATATCTATTTTCTGGAAACGACATTGGCGCAGTTGTTCGTTCCACAACACTTAAAACTCTTAATTTTAGTTTTGGTAAAAAGGTTACCTATAGGGCGGTTTGTAATAACCTTTTGGAGACAAAGTAAATATTTCATGACCGGTGGCCGTAACGCCAATTGAGTGCTCAAATTGCGCCGATAGTGACCGATCTTTAGTAACTGCCGTCCAACCATCAGAAAGAATTTTTACGTCTGGGCGACCAATATTTATCATGGGTTCTACCGTAAAAAACATTCCTTCTCGAAGCACAGCGCCTTCACCTGGATTACCAAAATGCAGAATACTGGGAGCATCATGAAAGATCCGTCCAAGGCCGTGCCCACAAAAATCGCGAACGATAGAATAGCGAAATGGCGTGACATAGTTTTGAATAGCATGTCCAATATCTCCAACGGTTGCACCGGGTTTAACCACTTTAATACCCTCCATCATCGCTTCATAGGTAACGTCTATAAGACGTTTTGCTTTTAGACCGACTTCACCTACGTAGAACATACGACTAGTATCGCCATGCCACTCATTGACAATGGGGGTTACATCTATGTTAATGACATCCCCATCCAGCAAAACTTTTTCGCTGGGAATACCGTGGCAAACCACATGATTGACAGAAATGCAGACTGATTTGGGGTATCCACGATAATTTAGCGGGGCAGAAATTGCTCCTTTATCAGCTATAAATTTCGCACAAATTTGGTCTATCTTGCCCGTAGAAACACCTGGCTCAACAAAATCACCGATGTAATCAAGTGTCTCTGCTGCCAGCCTACCTGCTACCCGCATACCTTCAAATTCCGATTCTGTATGTATCTTAATCGACTTTACTTCGGTGTCCAAAGATTCAACTCCTTTCCAACTCAAACATGATTATCTCTTACTAAGGACACAACATTATTAAGGCATTGCCAAGGGTGTAGTCATCATTAATCACTTAAACCTACACACCTTTAAATGGCTAGCGTTCAAAAGAAAGTGGCGTGTCCAAACTAATTTGTTTTGGTGTCAGTTTACACTTGTAACAATACACCTCTACCCCGGCATCGACAGCGCTATCGAGTGCTTCCGCGTATAACGTATCGATATCACCGGCCACAGCGAAACCGGCACAATCTTCACGCTGAACCAGATAAAACATTACCGCCCTGTTACCGGCTTTTACTTGATTAGTAAGCTCACTCAAATGTTTGGTTCCGCGTGTTGTAACAGCGTCAGGAAACTCAGCCCAACCACCTCTTCTCAACGTAACACTCTTCACTTCAACAAAGCAGTCAGGCCGTTTGGAAGCCTCCAACAAAATATCTATACGGGAATTATTACCATATTTTACTTCCCTTCGAAGGGAATGATATCCTAAAAGTTCAGTGATTGTTTTTCTGTGAATAGCGTCCTGGACAATTTGATTTGGATGGGTTGTGTTTACTCCCACTAAGCTTTTTCCAACTCGGATCATTTCCCATGTATATTTAAGCTTCCGATTAGGATTTTCAGTTGGCGACACCCAAACTTCTGAACCTGGATCATTAACCCCCAGCATTGAACCGGTATTAGCACAGTGCGCAGTAATTTTTTCGCCGTTATCTAATATAATATCTGCCAAAAACCTCTTATATCTGTGGATCAGGCTACCTTTGAGAAGAGGATTTGTGAATTTCATGACTAATATCTTATATGTGCTGGCTTAGACGAGTAATCACAGTATAGCGTTTTTTAATTTAGAGTTTTTTCAACTCATCTTTTAGTAAAACTTGACCGCTGCCTCTTTTAGCGGCCTTCTGTTGGTTGGGAGCAGGCGCCCATCCGGTTAGTGTTATAATTTCAAACGTTGCAGGAATACGCCCTAATTGGTCTTCATAGATTTCTCTATAGCGTTTAAAGGCGGAAAGCAGAATTTGTCGGGAAGTGAATGTTTTTTGCCGCCCAATGACAGAATTCACCTCACCCATACCTCTAAGGTCATGAAATAGTTTTTGTGGCGATTCGTAGGATACCGTCACGGTCTCTAAATCTGCTACAGGTAGCGCAAATCCCGTTCTTTGTAAAAGAGCACCCGCATCTCGAACATCGGTAAAGGGAGACACTCTAGGGCTCACTCCACCTTTAATCTCACTCTCCACTTCCAACAAAGATCTCCTTAACTCCTTCAAAGTTTCGCCACCAAAAAAGTTTACCAATAAAAGCCCATCTGGCCTCAAGCTCCGTAGAGCTTGCACAAGCGTCCCAGGAAGATCATTGATCCAATGGAAGCTGGCTGAACTGATTACCAAGTCAAACGTAGCAGGTGCAAATGGCTGAACTTCCTCATCCCCGACGATCCTTAAACCTGAGGCTCCGCGAACCAGTTTTTCCGAGAGATCGCATTGTACAATAGATTGTATGCTATCCCGTCCCGCCAAAATATCGGCAACGAGACCCCCATGCGATCCAAGATCAAGTACAAGAGGAAACTCCCGGCGGATATCAAACAAACGGTCCACCAATCGCTCTGCAAGTTCTCGAAAAAGAAAGCTAAATGAACCAAAACCGTGAGCTGCGCGTTCACGATGCAACTTGACCGCATGACGATCAAATATTTTCATGC
>JAOMCN010000031.1 GCA_028345065.1 Rhodospirillales bacterium | reverse complement strand
TTTCTAAAATTTTTTCCACCTCAAGCGGTGTTTTTCCTTTGGCGAGGCCGGTACGATTCGATATACGAAAAACATGAGTATCGACGGCGATAGTGGGATGGCCAAACGCCATGTTTAGAACGACGTTGGCGGTCTTGCGCCCGACGCCGGGCAACTGTTGTAGGGTTTCCAGGTCCTGGGGAATGATGCTACGGTGTTTAGTCTTCAGCATAAGGCTAAGGTTAATGATGTTTTTTGCTTTTGAATTGTATAGGCCGATAGTCTTTATATGGTTTTTTAAATCCGCTTCTCCCAGATCCAGCATTTGATCCGGCGTCTTAGCAATTTTAAATAAAGTCTTGGTAGCCTTGTTTACACTTACATCGGTAGCTTGGGCCGAAAGAACTACGGCAACTAATAGAGTGTAGGAATTTATATAGTTTAGTTCTCCTTTTGGGTTGGGATTTGCATTTTTTAACTTGCGGTAGAAGAGCTCTGTGGTCGTCTTGTTCATAATAACTGGTGCCTTTTTAAGGTCTTCTCGTTTAGCAGATAGTGTTCGTAAGCACACGTGTTGTCTTAACCTAATTTGAGCTTTGACCAGAGGGTTGTAATGATTGATCTCAGACATCAAGAAGGTACCGACCAAACAAATGGCACACTTTTAGAAGCTTATTTATCACCAAGCGTAGCTATCAATCTCTCCGTAGTCCGGTGGATTTTATCCTTTTTCGGGTGTGTGTGTGGATTAGTTGGAGTAACGTTTGCTCTTATTGGCGCCCAACCGGTTTTGGGTTTCATGGGTATTGAAATTATTTTACTATTTGCCGTCTACCAATTTTGCGTACGTAATTCTCGCATGGCGGAGCAAATAATTCTATCGGGTCACAGCTTGCTCTTTCGCCGCATAGATCGTTATGGGAACATAAGTATTACAAACCTTGAGCCTCTTTGGCTTAGGGTTGAAATTGGCAGAGCGGAAGGTATTTTTAGGCATATTATTCTCGCGTCAAAGGGTAGAACCTATAATGTGGGAGTGTTTTTAACCCCAGAGGAAAAAGTGGTACTTTTGAATACACTGCAGCGAGCCTTGAGGAGATTGCGTACGGAACCGGGCCTATTCTCCCATACCTAAAACATCAATCATACTATATAGACCCGTATCTTTGTGCTTAGCCCATTTTGCTGCGATAACTGCCCCTTTGGCAAATAGTTCCCTTGAGTAAGCAGTATGACTAAGTTCAATTCGTTCGGAGTTACCCGCAAAAATAACCTTGTGTTCGCCAACAACCTCACCTCCTCGTAACGAAGCAAATCCAATCTCTCCAGGAGAGCGTTTGCCTGTTCTCCGGTCACGACCCCAGTTTGCAACATCAGGAAGCGCCGTTTTGCGGCCTGCGGCGGCAGCTTCACCAAGCCCAATCGCCGTTCCTGACGGCGAATCTATCTTATGTCTATGATGCATCTCCACGATTTCAATATCAAAATCTTCATCAACAGTCTTTGCTACATCCTTGGTTAATTTCAACAAAATATTGATCCCGACGGAAAAATTCATTGCCTTAACGATAGTTGTCTTTTTTGCGGCTGTAGTAATAGAGGATATTTGCTGTTCATCGTGACCTGTTGTTCCTAATATAAGTTTTGTCCCGTGTTGGGCCGCCAAAGCGGTATGGGTTTCCGTTATCGTGGCAAGAGTAAAGTCAATAACCACGTCTGAGAGTTGAAAGAGTGAGGGAGTATCGTCTCGTATATCGAGCCCACACGGGCTGAGTCCAATACGTGCAGCAATATCTTGACCTAATGCTATATGTCCGGAGCTTTCAGTGCCACCACAGAGCTCGCAGCCAGAGGTTGCCAGTACCTCCCTTACTAGCATCTGGCCCATTCGACCGGCGCATCCGACAATACCTACTTTCATAGAGGTAAATTAAAGGGGTCTGACGCCTTTTTACAATGTTAATCTTTTAAATCTTCCCAAATGTCTTTGACTTTAGAAAAAAAACCGTCTGATTGGGGGCTGTTCTTAACAGTTTTGCCTTCTTTTTCGAATTCTTTTAGTAGTTCTTTTTGTTTTTTTGAGAGATTGATGGGGGTTTCAACACTGGCGTGGACAAACATGTCTCCTCTTTCCTTAGATCGGAGGATAGACATGCCTTTTCCTTTAAGCCGAAACTGGTGTCCAGACTGGGTTCCCGCAGGAATAGCAACGCGAGCCCGTCCGGTATCTACCGTGGGCACTTCTATATGCCCCCCAAGGCAAGCCGCAGTCAGTGGAAGAGGTACTTTGCAATAAATATTTGCACCATCTCTTTGAAAAATGTGATGAGGTGCCACGGAAATAGAAATATATAGGTCACCCGATGGTGCGCTATTTAGGCCGGCTTCACCTTCGCCAGAGAGCCGTATGCGGGTGCCGTCTTCTACGCCTGGCGGAATGGTGACAGATAACGTTTTTTCCTTGCGAACCCGCCCCTGTCCAGTGCAAGTTTTACAGGCTTCCTTTATTACCTGACCACTGCCCTGGCATGTTGGGCAGGAGCGTTCGATGGTAAAAAAGCCTTGTTGGGCCCGAACTTTGCCGTATCCGTTGCAGGCGTTGCAGGATTCTGGTGCAGCGCCATTCTTTGAGCCAATACCATTACATGCATCACATTGTACAGAGGTAGGCACTCGGATATTGGTTTTATTGCCCTTAAAAGCTTGTGTTAATGAAATTTCCATATTGTACCGAAGGTCAGCACCTCGTCCAGATTGACTGTTTCTACCTTGTCTGTTTCCAGAAAACGCATCACCAAACATTTCGTCAAATATATCGGAAAACCCAGAAAAGCCGTGTCCAAAACCTTGATCAAATCCGCCAGAACTGGCCCCCCCCCTGTTCAAAAGCAGCATGTCCGAAGCGGTCATAGGCCGCGCGTTTTTCCCCATCCGAAATAACGTCATTGGCTTCATTTAGGTCTTTGAATTTTTTTTCTGCCTTGGCGTCACCCTGGTTTCTGTCTGGGTGGTACTTCATGGCGAGATTTCGGTAGGCTTTTTTTATGGTTTGGTCATCAGCGTTACGTTCGACACCGAGAATTTTATAGTAATCTTCTTTTGCCATTAAGCCGGATCCATTTACCGAGTGGGCTGGACACCTAATATGTGAGGCGTTCGGACCCTGTCGTGGTTAAGAGGTATAATTAGCAGTAGCCGTATTTTATTCGTCTTTTTTTTCAGGCTCCACTTCTTCAAAATCAGCGTCGACCACAGTTTCATCTTCGGAGGCATTTTTACTCGATTTCTCCGTGTTACTATCGTCCGGAACATCATCCATCCCCGGCACCGGGTCGCCTTCGCTATCCTTATACATAGCTTCCCCTAGCTTCATCGCCACTTGCATTAAGGCCTCAGATTTTGATTTAATTTCGTCAGCATCCTCCGATTCTAAAACATCTTTAAGAGCCTGGGCGGCGCTTTCAATTTCTGTACGGTCTGTTTCGGGTATTTTGTCACCATGCTCTTCAAGGTTTTTTTCCGTGGAATGTATTAGAGCGCTGGCATTGTTTTTCGCCTCAATCGATTCACGGCGTATTTTATCATCCTCCGCGTGAGTTTCAGCTTCCTGGACCATCTTCTCTATATCTTCATCAGACAAACCACCAGAAGCTTGTATCTTTATTTGTTGTTCTTTGCCGGTTGCTTTGTCCTTTGCAGACACATTAACAATACCATTGGCATCAATATCAAAAGTGACATCTATTTGTGGCATGCCCCGCGGTGACGGGGGGATCCCAACAAGATCAAATTGTCCAAGGAGCTTGTTATCTGATGCCATTTCTCGTTCACCTTGGAACACCCGGATCGTAACGGCGTTTTGATTGTCCTCAGCTGTAGAAAAAACTTGGCTTTTGCGAGTGGGGATAGTCGTATTGCGATCAATCAGTCGTGTAAACACCCCCCCTAAAGTCTCAATGCCTAGCGAGAGGGGTGTAACGTCAAGCAACAATACATCTTTGACGTCGCCCTGAAGAACACCGGCTTGGATGGCTGCTCCAAGAGCAACGACCTCATCGGGGTTTACCCCTTTATGCGGTTCTCGTCCAAAAAACTCCTGCACCCTTTCTTGTACTTTAGGCATCCGCGTCATTCCACCTACCAGTATCACTTCATCTATTTCACCGGCGGAAATTCCTGCGTCTTTAAGTGCCGCCTTGCATGGACCAATGGTGCGGTCAATCAGTTGTTCAACTAAAGCCTCTAATTTTGCCCTTGTTAGCTTTATGTTTAGGTGTTTGGGGCCACTGGCATCCGCTGTTATGAATGGTAAGTTAACCTCCGTCTGCATAGAACTGGAGAGCTCGGTCTTCGCTTTTTCCGCAGCCTCCTTGAGGCGCTGCAAGGCTAATTTGTCACCGCGTAAATCTACTCCCTGTTCTTTTTTAAACTCATCGGCGAGATAATCTATGATGCATTGGTCGAAATCTTCACCGCCGAGGAAAGTGTCCCCATTTGTTGATTTCACCTCGAATACGCCATCGCCAATTTCGAGAACCGAAATGTCAAAGGTTCCGCCACCCAAATCATAGACGGCAATGGTCCCGCCTTCTTTTTTTTCTAGACCGTATGCTAGTGCCGCCGCGGTTGGCTCATTTATGATACGCAGCACTTCCAAACCAGCAATCTTGCCGGCATCCTTCGTGGCTTGACGTTGGGAGTCATTAAAATAAGCCGGGACGGTAATAACGGCCTGCTCAACAGACTCACCTAAATAGCTTTCCGCAGTTTCTTTCATCTTTTGTAAAATAAATGCACTTACCTGGCTCGGGCTGTATGTTTCACCTTCGGCTTCTACCCACGCATCACCATTTTCTCCACTAACAATACTGAACGGGACAAGACCCTTATCTTTTTCTGTTAATGGATCGTCATAACGTCGCCCGACGAGGCGCTTGATAGCAAAAAGTGTGTTTTCCGGATTTGTAACAGCTTGGCGCTTGGCCGGTTGACCGACAAGCCGTTCGTTGTCAGAAAAGGCTACCATGGAAGGCGTTGTTCGACCACCTTCGGCGTTTTCAATCACTTTTGCATCCGACCCCTCCATAAGAGCGACGCAAGAATTAGTGGTTCCAAGATCAATTCCAATTACTTTACTCATTCCGTCCTCTCAACTTAGCAACACAAGCTGAAGCCAATGATTGCATGAATTTTATAGGTCGCTGGGGGCATCGTCACCTACTTGGGAGAAAAAACCTGAGGTATGAAGCAAAGTTATTTATCCAACAACCTTGATGACTATATAGGTCGCACTAGGTGGCATCGCAACCGCATATTCACACTTTTATTAGGGGTTTTAACCCAGCATATCAAAGCTTTTTGTCAACTTTGGGGCTTGTGTCGTTATCTTGTTTAGTGGCCTCAGCCTGCTTCACGTAGGCGGAAGACTTTTCCTTTGCAGCGGTGTCTTTAGGCAATTTTTCAAGACCCTCCCCTTGGCTTTCATCCTCATTTTCGAGAGGCAGACCTCCTTTGGATACGCCTACCATGGCCGGACGTAAAAGCCTATCATGTATCATATAACCTTTCTGAATTTGCTGAACAACAACACCAGCGGGTTGATCTGGATCATCTATTTCAAACATTGCCTGATGTAAGTTGTGGTCGAATTTTTTGCCAAGGGCATCAATAGGCGTAATTTCGAATTTCTCATAGACGTTATCTAGTTCCTTCCAAGTCATTTCAATGCCGACACATAGATTTTCGAGATCTTCACTGGTCGTACGGGCTTCTGACGTTACGCTCTCCAATGCTCGGCTAAGATTGTCTGCTACAGATAAAACGGAAAGGGCAAAGTTCGTGATGGCATATTTGAGAGAGTCTGCTTTTTCACGACCTGTTCGTCGGCGAACATTTTCCGATTCGGCCACCGTACGAAGCAACTTATCTTTTAAATCAACAATCTCTAAGGTTAACTCTTCATAACTTGGTGGATCATCCACCGAATCTCTACTTTCAGGTGTTTCATTACCCTCTTGATCGCTTTCTTTGATGTCTTCCGGGGGCTCGTTGCTGACGTCCGCTACGCTGGCGACTTGTATTTCTGGCTCTACGTTCTTGTTGTCTTTTTTATTTGCTTTGTCATGTTGTTTTTTTGATTTTTCTTTCGGACTTTCCGTCATTTGAATGTTACCTTTGATTACAATAAAAGATGTTAACCTATTATGCGGCTTAATAATTTGGCAGTGTAATCTACCATTGGGATGATACGGGCATAATTCATGCGGGTGGGACCTATGACCCCAATTGCGCCAACGAGTTGGTTTTGGTTGGACGTGTAGGGCGCAACAATAAATGAACAACCGGACAGGTCAAATAAGTCATTATCGGCTCCAATAAATATCTGAACACCTTCCCCTTTATCGGTCATTTCAAGCACTTTTAACATTGTTTTAGTGGTTTCTAGCGCGCTAAAAAGCTTCCTAATTTGTTCAAGATCTGCAATCGCATTAACGTCTTCCAATAATTTGGAGTGACCAGTGACAATTAGTGTTCCATCCTTTTTGTCCCCAGCCAAGGTTGCAAGGCCTGCTTCGAGAACCTTTGAAGTCAAGGTGTCAAGTAAAGCCCGATTTTCTTCCAACTCTCTCAAAATACTGTCGCTAGTATCCTTAATAGTTTGTCCAACAAATCGGGAATTTAAAAAGTTTGAGGCTTCTATGAATGCTGATGGCGGAATATCTCGGGGAACTTCGATGATTCGGTTTTCGACGATGCCATCGGCTGTTACCAACACCACCAAGGCGCGGCCAGGGTTGAGATGGAAGAATTCAATATGTTTTAACGGAGTTTCTATTTTTGGGGCTAAGACTATACCTGCACAATTGGAGAGACCAGAAAGTGTGTTGGTTGCTTCTTCCAGCACCGCCTCAAAACTTCTACCAGTACCAGCAACCCTGCTCTCTAAATCGCTCTTATCTTCATTGTTGAGGTTTCCAAGTTCCAGCAAACCATCCACAAAGATACGCAGACCAGCATTAGTAGGAAGGCGCCCCGCGGAGGTGTGGGGTGAATATAGTAAGCCAGCATCTTCTAAATCAGCCATGACATTTCGTAAAGTTGCGGGCGACAAGGTTGATTTCAGTATTTGAGATAAAGTTTTAGATCCTATAGGTTCCCCTGTTTCCACATAAGTATCTACAATTGTGGTAAAAATATCGCGCGAACGTTTGTTCAAATCTCTAATAGTACTCCGCCGGGTTGCCATGCATATAATGTCCAAAGGGGTTGTCTTTTAGTTCAAAGTTAATCTAATCGGAAATTTTATTACCGCAAGATATGTTGAAGATGATAAATCCAATTTAAAACGCTTTGAACTAACCTATCGTTTATTAATATGCAGGTGAATTAGTGTGCGCCTGAAAACAAAAGGCAATTTTGGTTGACAAGTTTTTATGAACCGAGCAGGGGTACAAGTAAATTTTATTGCAAAGGAACCTTAATGAGACCATCTGGACGGGATCCCAGTCAATTACGCCAAATTACTTTGGAAACGGGAGTTAACAAACATGCGGAGGGTTCCTGCCTCGCAAAATTTGGTGACACTCATGTCTTGTGTACTGCCACTGTCGAAAAACGTTTGCCTGGATGGTTAAAGGACTTGGGGCATGGGTGGGTTACGGCAGAATATGGAATGCTGCCTCGCTCGACGGGAGAACGTACAGCACGGGAAGCGTCGCGTGGCAAACAGGGTGGCCGCACTCAGGAAATTCAACGGCTAATAGGAAGGTCGCTGCGCGCAGCAACTAAATTAGAAATGCTGGGCGAGTTTCAAATTAAGGTCGATTGCGATGTTCTACAAGCGGATGGTGGCACCCGAACTGCTTCAGTCACAGGAGGGTTTGTAGCTCTTTATGGGGCGTGCAAAACTTTAGTAAAAGCGGGCTTTCTCTCCGACACCCCATTTGCAGGAATGGTGGCTGCTGTGTCATGTGGAATTTACAAAGATGTGGCCGTTCTCGACTTGGACTATATAGAAGATAGCGGCGCTCAAGTTGATGCTAATTTTGTTATGACAGATAAAAACGCGGTCATTGAGATCCAGGCCACTGCGGAGGGGACCCCTTTTTCTCATGAAAGGTTATTAGCTATGATTAAGTTAGCCGAGAAAGGCATCAATGAAATTTCTGGGCTGCAAAAAAATGCTCTTGGTCTTGGTTAGTAAAGTTTAGTGGAAATTATTGATCAAATTGCATCGAGAAGATTTTGCGGTCGTGAACTAGTGATTGCTAGTCACAATTCAGGAAAAGTGAGAGAGGTGAGGAAGCTATTAAGGCCGTTTGTTCTAAAAGCACATGCGGCGAAGGATCTCAACCTTCAGGAGCCAGACGAAACGGGTTCTACGTTTGCGGCAAATGCAGAATTGAAGGCGAGAGCCGCCACAAACGGTTCTGGCCTACCTGCTTTGGCTGATGATTCTGGCCTAGAAGTATTTTCTCTGGCGCGGGCGCCTGGCATTTATTCCGCGCGTTGGGCCGGGGGCGCCAAAGATTTTGACAGTGCTATGAGAAGGGTAGAGAAACAACTGGAAGGTATAACAGACCGTCGAGCTGCTTTTGTTTGCGCACTAAGCCTGGCGTGGCCCGACGGACACGTTGAGACCGTAGAGGCTGTTGCAAAGGGAAATTTGGTATGGCCGCCCCGGGGAAAAGAGGGGTTTGGTTACGATCCAATTTTTGTTCCGAACGGGCATAACGCCACTTTCGGCGAGATGGATCCAAAAATAAAACACAGAATCAGTCACCGTACAAAGGCATTTAACAAATTGGTGTTAAGCTGTTTCCCTTCTCGTATTTAAAACATGACCAGCGATTATAACGACCCTTTTGGCATTTATATTCACTGGCCTTTTTGTGCCTCTAAGTGTCCCTATTGTGACTTTAATAGCCATGTGAGGGAAATAATTAATCATGACGTCTGGCGGCAGGCTTTTCGGACCGAGATTGAACGATATGCAGCCGAGACCGGCCACCGTAGGGTCACCAGCATTTTTTTTGGTGGCGGCACCCCGAGTTTAATGGAACCCGAAACACTGGCCGACATCATCGAAAACATTAAAAATAATTGGCCAGTTGCTCAAAATGTAGAGGTGACCATGGAGGCAAACCCTTCTTCGACGGAGGCTAAAAACTTTGAAACCTGTCGGTCAGCTGGCGTCAATCGGCTCTCTCTGGGAGTTCAATCTTTAAGCGATGACTCTCTTAAATTTCTGGGCCGCCGGCATTCCGCTTTGGAGGCTATTGACGCCTTAGAGACTGCAGCTCAAATTTTTAAGCGTTTTTCGATTGATTTAATGTATGGTTTGCCCGGACAAACTATAGAAGGGTGGGATAATGAGCTTAATAACGCGCTTGCCCTGTGTGGAAATCATATTTCTGTCTATCAACTGACAATCGAGCCTGGGACAGAATTTTATAAAGAAAAAGTGCCGGAAGTTAATGAAAGTCTCAGCAACCAACTTTATAGACGTACCCAAGAAATTTTAAATTTGGCTGGCATGCCCGCTTATGAAATATCTAATCATGCAAGACCCGGTTATGAGTGTGCCCACAATTTATTGTATTGGCGGGGAGGAGACTATTTGGGCCTAGGGCCAGGCGCTCATGGACGCCTGACAAAGAAATGCGAAGGTGGTTTTTTTGAAACAGAGGCTATTCAGGAATTTAGAGCCCCTGACAAATGGCTTGATTCAATTAGGACCGATGGAGAAGGCACTCAAAAACGATACACACTAGCCTTTCAAGAGCGATTGGAAGAATTAATTCTTTTTGGGTTGCGTGTCTCTGAGGGAGTAGATGTAGAGCGGTTTTACCGCCTTACTGGTCGTCGGCTATTCGACCATTTGAAAGAAGAAAAATTGGATATGTTGGTGAAAGGTGGTTTTTTAATTGGGTCTCGTTCCAAACTAAGACTTACGGAGAGTGGCTTGAGACGTCTAAATTCTATAGCAAGAGCGTTGTTAGTTTAATTTGTTGGGTTTTTGAAGCTTGAGGGTGCTTTCTCAATCACCTTAACACCCCTTTCCTCAACCTGGTAGATAGAAAGCCCCCTGTTTGTGTGTCCTTGAGAAGAAAAGCGAAAGATACCATCCCGTCCACCAAATCCCTCCGGCACCAAGATTTCAGAAGGATCAAATCGGCCATCGGGTTTTACAAAAATGGCGGCAAGTGCTGTAGCGTCATAGGCAAGGGTAGCTAAGCGCGGCGGTAAGCTCCCAAACATTTCTTGATAATTTTTGATAAAACTTTGACGTTCTTTGTTTGGGGGAGCGGCAAACCATCCGCCAACGAGAGCAGGCTCTGAGGTTAAGGTTTTTGAATCCCACAGCCCAGTGCCCAGCAAGCGGGTTTTTTTAGGATCAATGTCGTAGTATGGAAGTAAAGCCGCGATAGCTTGGAGACGTTTGCCGCCATCTGCTACCATCAAAGCATCGAAGGGCAAGTCACCCATGGTCTGCAAGTTCTCAAGTTTTTTTAGCGCGTCTTGCGCAAAAGCGTCTTTTCTATTTGCGAGTTCTTCGCGCTCGTCCAGAAGATTTTGCCGTCGTTGTTGGTAATTGGCGAGGTCCTGCACTACAGGTCTAAAATCATCGGCATCAGGTTCGTAAAACGCGTTATTTGTTATTTCTACACCGAGTTGTTTTGCAACAACATCTAGAGACTTACTTACGGCCATGCCGTAACGGTTATTGGGTGCTAATAAAGCAAACCGGTTTAGGCCGTTCTTGTGAGCGAAATGGATTACCCGCTCAACTTGCTCGCTTGGCAAAAACCCCATGGTGAACACGTCAGCGCTAGCAACCTCTCGGTCATTGGAAAACGAAATAACTGAAATGCCGGCAGTTTGTACGGCGCTAGCTATGGCTGTTACGGAGCTCGAAAAAAGGGGTCCTAGGATTAGAGACGCTCCGTCGCTTATGGCTAAAGTGGCAGCGTCGGCGGCTCCCTCAGGGGTGCCCTTCGTATCTTGGGGAATAAGCTCAAACTCTTTATCGGCGAAGTGGAACAAGGCTAATTCAGCAGCGTTTAGAAAAGCGTGGCCCAATTTAGAATGTGGACCAGAAAGTGGCAGCAATAAAGCAACGCGAGGGACATTCGATCTAAACCGAGGGGGGGGTGGTGCGGCAAAGGGGCCGCTTGGATTATTTTGATTTGGGTTGACGGTAGTTTCATGGTTTCCGGACAGATCTGGGGTTTGGTCTATAATTTGGTCCGCCTGATAAATTGGGATGTTGCCAGATAATCTAGGTGTTTCTGTAAAGACTGTTGACAACCCCCCCCCTTCAACTGGGGGTTCTTTAGATTGGATTAATGCTTGGGTAACGGAGTTTGGTGGAATGTCTTCGGTCGAATGGTTGTATATAATGAGCTGTTGTCTGGGGAGCTGGGGTTTGTTTGAGAGGGGTTGTGATTTTCTCAACAAGGCCACGTTATTTTTAGTTTGATTTGAGACTTGCAAGTCTGGTGGGATTTGAGGCAAAAGTTGTTGGCAAGCGCTAAGGAGCATTAATGCAAAAAAATAGCGGGCGGCGGTTTTCCAAGTTAACGTTTTCCAGGAATAGATCATCTAGGCCCCATCGTTCCCTAGACTACATGATTGAAGAACAAATATCATGGAACAAAACCTATTAAGTCTCATTGGGCAAGTAAACCTTAGGCGGATAAAAGACATGTCACCTCTAGAATGTGGTCTTTATGTGGTAGCTACCCCAATAGGGAATCTAGGAGATATAACCTTAAGAGGGATTGAAGTGTTGATGTTGGCTGACAAGATAGCTTGTGAAGACACACGTGTAACTAGAAAGCTACTTTTCCGCCACTCTATAAAATCTAAAGTTACATCTTATCATGATCACAATGCGAATACGGTTCGACCGGTCTTGATCCAAGAAATTAAGAACGGGGGAACTGTAGCGTTGGTTTGCGATGCGGGGATGCCCTCAATTTCTGACCCTGGTTATAAGCTTATCCGCGACAGTATAGTGGCCGGGTTATATGTTACGGTGGTTCCCGGTGCATCAGCTGGACTTTCTGGGTTAGTTCTCTCTGGGTTGCCTACTGACCGGTTTTTGTTTTTGGGTTATTTGCCGTCAAAGTCCCAACAGCGTCGGAATACGCTTGAGGAGGTCTCCGGAATTTCAGCGTCATTGATATTTCATGAAAACCCTGAACGTCTGGTGAGATCCTTGAAAGACATGTTATGTGTCTTGGGAGACCGCCCAGTTGCGGTTCTACGTGAACTGACCAAGCTTCATGAGGAGGTTCGCCGCGGTTCTCTGAATGAATTGTGGGCTCACTATGCCCACAGTGCAAAACCAAAAGGGGAAATTGTTGTCGTGGTCGGACCCGCTAATGATATTGAAAAAATATCCGACAAAGAAATTTTTACAATTTTAGGAGAACGGCTTAAAGTTTTGAGTGTTAGAGACGCTGTTTTTGAGGTTGCCGCAATTACCAAACAAGCACGAAAAAAAATATATATGATGGCTATCAAGCTTCAAACCCCTTCTTAAACATGGCAATAGTGGCCATTAGGGTATCCCTAAAAAATTAGAGGCGATTAATAAAGTTGCCTTAGTTGTCCGGTCATTGACGAAATCTTAACTGCTTTAAGGAAATACAACCGTAACCAAGGAGCAAACCAAAGATAGGAATCCATAAATGCCATATGCTGTTGTAACTTTAGCAAACCGACCAACAGTTATATTTAGCGCCATGATTTTGTTGGTAGTATTCTTGAACGCTTGCACTGCTGTTGTTGGGGCAGGAGCTACGGTTGGTGTGGCTGCAGCACAGGAACGGGGTATTAAAGGTAGAGCTAACGACCTTAATATTGAGGCGCTAATACTAAAAAAGTATCTCAATGCGGGATTAAAACTTACCGCTACAATTGGCGTTGAAGTGTATGATGGTCGGGTATTGTTAACGGGCGCAACCAAGAATTTAAAGTTATCGGATAAGGCGGTAAAACTCGCTTGGAGCGTCGCTAGTGTGACAGATGTTATAAATGAAATACAACTGGAAAAAGGAACTACAGTTACCGACTATGCCCACGATACTTGGATTACGACACAGCTAAAATCGAAATTGGCTTTTGATAAAAATATCTTAGCAATCAATTATGTCATTGAGACGGTCAATAGAACTGTATATGTGATTGGGATTGCCCAGGACCAGAGCGAACTGGCAAGTGTTCTGGCTCACGCTAACGCTATCAGTCGAGTGATCAATGTCGTTAATCATGTAAAATTAAAGAAAAAAGCTTTCGAATAGTGTTTCCCCGCGTGATTATAGGACGCTTAAATTAGAAAACGGAATTAGTCGTTGTATGAGCCTCGTTGTAGCAATTCAGATGGACCCGATTGATGCTATCGATATTAAATCAGATAGCACTTTCGTTTTGGCTTTAGAGGCTCAGGCCAGAGGCCACACTCTTTATCACTACCTGCCCCAAGATTTAACGCTCGAAAAAAATTCTGTTATCGCTTGTGCACGGGCACTGACTGTTCGGAAAGTTGAGGGGGATCATTTTTCTCTTGGAGACAAAGAATGGTTTAATCTTGGCCTAGCTGACGTGGTGCTAATGCGCCAAGATCCGCCTTTTAATATGGCTTATATTACGGCAACGCACGTGCTGGAGCACGTTCATCCTGAAACTTATGTCGTAAATGATCCTGTAAGTGTCCGTAACGCTCCGGAAAAACTGTTTGTAACCCACTTTGCCGAATTTATGCCACCTACGTTGATCACTTCGAATCGGGACAAAATAAGTGAATTCCGTGATCAGCATAAAGATCTTATAATAAAACCCCTGTTTGGAAACGGTGGTGAAGGTGTGTTTCATATAGCGCCAGAGGATGAGAACCTTAATTCCCTCTTGGAATTATTTGCTAAACTTTACAGAGAGCCCTTAATTGTGCAGCGTTATGAGCCTAAAGTTAGGGATGGGGACAAACGCATTATCCTCATTGATGGGAAGCCAGTTGGTGCTCTCAACCGGGTGCCGGCGAAAGGAGAGTCCCGTTCTAACCTGCACGTTGGTGGCTGTGCTCAAAAAGCGAAACTAAGTCGGCGAGAAGAGGAAATCTGTGAAGCCATCGGACCATCTTTGGTCGAGCGGGGGCTAATTTTAGTAGGAATTGACGTGATTGGCGATCAAATCACCGAAATCAATGTAACCTCCCCCACATGTCTTCAAGAAATCAACCATTTTGATAACGTTAAGCTAGAAGCTAACGTTTGGGATGCAATAGAAGAAAAATTATCGATTAATGGCTCATAATTAAGTTGTGTTTAGATTTTGCAATCTGGCACAAGTAGCCGCTTAAAATGGGCAACACCTCAATTTTGTAAAAATAGCCAAGATACCGGATAAATAATTACTATTTATAAACTGAAATTTATAGTTTTCAGCCATTAAATTTGGTTTTGTCAAAACTTAACACCCTGTTTAATTTGCTACTATATTATTGAAAGGATGTTCTAATTTTGGGGTTTTATCACGTTTGTGATTTGAACCGCTAGTTTTTCATCTGTGACAACCACTTCACCCTTGGCTACTATTTTGCCTCCGGCACGCAGTTCTACTGGTTCTCCCACAAAACGATCTAACTCCACGACAGCTCCACGGCCTAATTGAAGTATCTGACTGATTTTTAATTCAGCGACACCTAAGACGGCAACAATGTCGACATTGACATCCATGAGGGCAGCGTCTCCTCCTTCTGTGGTGTTTGCAACCTCTTCGTCAGCCATTAGGTTTGCCTCTCGCTGCAAAATGCTAATTTAAATTTTTACCAATATAGGCCGGTTGTTCCATAAAGTGAATTCAAATGGTAACCAAGCTCCTAGATTTTCGTATGTTTCGGGGATTGTCATTGGAATCTTATGGGAAAAAGCCTCATTTGCTCAAATAGATTTTTTGAGCATTGGCCCAAGTTTTGTTCCACCGAAGACATGTGTGTGTAAATGTGGAACTTCCTGCATTCCGTAATGTCCGATGTTGGTGACAGTTCGATAGCCGTTTTCTATCAAGTCGAGCAGTCGTGCTACCTCGCCGACAGCGCGCACGAAACCGCTAATCTCTTCAATCGATGCGTGTGCTGAAAAATCATCCATCGACACATATTGTCCCTTGGGAATTACAAGAACATGCACAGGGGCTTGAGGTGCAATATCATTGAAGGCGAGTGCATATTCGTTTTCATACACTTTTGAGCAAGGGATCTCACCGCGAAGAATTTTTGCGAAAACATTATTAGTATCGTAATCCGCAACCATTTCAATTTATTCCTTTAATCTTTTTGCCGGGAAGTCTTCTCCAAAACGCCCGAAGCACCCTCTCTGCGGCGGAGTTCATTCCAAACGTTTTCTGGTTTGACACCCTTTTGGGCCCAAAGAACTAACAAGTGATATAGAAGGTCTGCACTTTCCTTAATAACCTTGTTTTCATTTTCAACTAGGGCTGCGGTGATCACTTCCACCGCTTCCTCGCCCACTTTTTGGGCTATTTTTGGCATACCTTGAGAGAGAAGCTCTGCAGTATATGAGGTTTCAGGGCTGTAGCTCTTGCGATTTTGGATCACAGAGTAAAGCTGGTCTAGGACACTAGAGTTTTGGGTCATTTTATATTATCTCAATTGGTCTTACAGCAACACCAACCTTTTCCATATAGGCTTTAGCTTCAGAAATATTATAGAGCCCAAAATGAAAGATAGAAGCGGCAAGTACAGCACTCGCGTGTCCCCTAGTCACCCCTTCAGCTAAGTGGTCTAGAGTGCCGACCCCACCGGAAGCAATTAATGGGATGGATACGGCATCTGAGACGGACCGAGTTAATTCAAGGTCAAAGCCCATTTTTGTACCATCCCGGTCCATCGAGGTGAGCAGTATTTCTCCGGCTCCGCTAGCCTCTGCATTTTTAGCCCATTCAATCGCACTGATACCGGTTTCTTTGCGCCCGCCATGGGTAAATATTCTGTAGCTTTTATTCACCAGTTTAGCATCAATTGCAACGACTACACATTGGCTACCAAATTTGCTGGCGGCATCATTTATGAGTTTTGGGTTCTTGATCGCGGCAGTGTTAATGGAGACTTTGTCAGCTCCCGCTATTAGCAGTGTTCTTACGTCTTCCACTGTACGGACACCGCCACCAACGGTAAGCGGCATGAAACATTTTTCAGCGGTCTTGGCAACAACTTCGACTATCGTGCTACGGTTTTCGTGACTGGCTGTTATATCTAAAAAACAAAGTTCATCTGCACCGGCTGAGTCGTATATCATGGCCTGCTCTACAGGGTCGCCCGCGTCCACCAAATCGACAAAATTTATGCCTTTGACTACGCGACCATTATTTACATCCAGGCAAGGAATGATTCGAGTTTTTAGCATATCATGGTGGTCCGTCGAGAAGCGCTATCGCTTCGCCTGGGTCAATACGGTTGTCATAAATGGCGCGACCACAAATGACTCCCTCCAACACTTCGTGACCCATGATTTTCAATGTTCGTAGATCTTCCATGCTAGAGACCCCACCTGACATGATTACGGGAATGGAAATAGAGTTAGCTAATTGTAACGTGGCTTCTATGTTGGGTCCTTTCATGACACCATCTCGGTCTATATCTGTGTATATAATAACAGAGACACCAGCATCTTCATATTTTTTGGCAAGTTCTAATGCCGAGATTTGAGAAGTTTTGGACCAACCCTCTAACGCAACTTTACCTGCTTTAGTGTCGATGCCAACAGCTATTCGGTTGGGATACGCACGACAGGCTTCTCGAACAAGATTTGGGTTGTTTAAGGCTGTCGTTCCCAAGACCACGCGAGAAACTCCTTTTTCCAGCCACATGTCAATGGTAGCTCTATCACGGATGCCACCCCCCAACTCTATGGGAATAGAGATTTCTTGGATTATACAGTCTACCGCGGTACCATTAATTGGTTTGCCTTCTAAAGCACCGTTAAGGTCTACCACATGGATCCATTGACAACCGGCCTTTTCAAATGCTTTGGCTTGAGAAGCGGGATTATCGTTAAACACCGTGGTTTGATTGAAATCACCTTTAATTAGCCGGACACATTGGCCGTCTTTCAAATCTATTGCGGGGAGGAGGATCATGGTCGCCACCCCAAGAAGTTTTTGATGATACGAAGCCCTGTTCGCTGACTTTTTTCCGGGTGGAACTGGGTACCAATCAGGTTATCTCGTCCAACAATAGCGGTTAAAGGTTTGCCATAGTTCACGGTCGCGAGTACGTGCCTTTCGTCCTTGGTAACAAAATGATAGGAGTGCACGAAATAGGTATGGGCCCCTTCAGGTAGGTCCCGTAGGAGGGGATGGGTTGAGTCAATAATTTGAAGATCGTTCCAACCCATATGTGGGACTTTGATGTTTCTATTGTGAGGAGATATTGATATAACTTCCCCTGGGATCCAGCCAAAACCGTCAGTTTCGCCGTGTTCTCGCCCTACGTCGGCCATCAACTGCATACCCACGCAAATTCCGAGAAAGGGTTTGGCTTTGATGAACACTTGTTCTTGCAGGGACTCAATCAACCCATCGGTAGCGGATAGTCTGGTCATACAATCAGAAAATGCGCCAACGCCCGGTAGTACAATGTGGCTGAAATTTCTTAACCCATCTGGATCCTTCGTTAACTGTACAGTTCCGCCCCCTAGTTCAGAAACGGCCTGCTCAAACGCTTTGGCAGCGGAGCGCAGATTACCAGAACCATAGTCGATAATTGCCACATTCATCTGTCTGTTTCAGTGCCTAGCGATCGAAGTATTCAGATAGCGCTGAACCGCGGCGTCCACAGTTGGAGCTAAAATGACACCTCGTTCTAAATAACCGGCCCTTCGAAGTTTGAATCGTCGGAAATCGTTAGCGAGATAGCCAAACAGTGTAAAAATACCGAAACAGACTATTAAGCTAAAATTTGGTTTGGCACCTTGTTGGTAAAGTGTAAATAACGTTATAAAACAGAAACTTATTAAGCTGAAAGCAAATAACCACAGCCGGTGAAATGTTGCCCAAACCAATGAAAACAAAAACGCTGGCCAGCAGAAACCTTCCTTTACTGCTACTATTTCATCCTTCTCGCGCAAGAGGTGGTTCTCATTTTGCATTTGGGTGCTAAAATTTATAGCCGGCAAATGTATCGTGTGGAACCTCATAGTTTTCACGTTTCCAACATAAAGCTCACCGTATTCAGCTGGTGTCTGACAAAACGCCTTTGGTTGACGGAATTACACCCGCTGACCTTTCATCATGCGACACCGCTTGGCGTAAGGCGCGGGCAAGACCTTTGTATGCCGACTCAATAATATGATGGTTATTCTCGCCGTAAAGATTTTCGACGTGAACTGTGAGGCCTGCGGCTTGCGAAAATGCTTGAAACCACTCTTTAAATAGCTCGGTATCCATTTCGCCAAGTTTGTTACGGGAAAAACCAACCTTCCAAATCAGGTAAGGACGGTTTGAGCAGTCCACAACTACTCTGGTAAGGGCCTCGTCAAGAGGTACCAATGCTGATCCATAGCGGGTGATCCCAGCGCGATCACCGAGCGCCGCATTTACTGCTTCGCCGATGACAATACCGGTGTCCTCGGTAGTATGATGAAAATCAATATGTAGATCACCATCCGCTTTCACTTTCAGATCAATTAGGCTATGGCGCGAAAACTGCTCAAGCATATGATCTAAAAACCCGATCCCCGATGAAATTTCAAAAATTCCAGAGCCGTCTAGGTTAACTTTTCCGCTTATATTTGTCTCATTTGTTTTGCGCTCAACGCTACCTTGGCGCATTATGTGTACTCCTTACTATGCCGCGCACTTGTAGCAGGATAGCGCCTAGTCTGCTAGTCTGTAGTTGTCTCAGTTGACGTATGGCTAGATAAAAACTACATCCTCTGCAGTGATCATGGGGCTCCAAAGCATAAAACGTATTGTAAACGGAGACGAAAGCACATGCAGACGAATCAAAAAGGCGTAATATTACCCAATTGGCATGCAACGACCATACTCTGCCTGCGAAAAGGCAAGGACGTGGTGGTGGCTGGGGATGGTCAGGTCAGCATGGGTGACACGGTGGTTAAGTCTAATGCGCTTAAAATCCGTAGACTGGCTGCGGGTTCTGTGATTACCGGTTTTGCTGGTGCAACGGCGGATGCTTTTACCTTGTTTGAACGCCTTGAAGCCAAGCTTGAACAATTTCCGCGCCAGCTTACCCGGGCATGTGTCGAACTTGCTAAGGACTGGCGCACGGATCGATATTTGCGCCGACTGGAAGCCCTCATGGCTGTGGCGGACACTAATGTCTCTCTAATTGTTTCAGGTACGGGTGATGTGTTGGAACCGGAAGATGGGCTCATTGGAATTGGTTCCGGTGGCAATTATGCTCTCGCCGCCGCTCGCGCGCTAATAGATCGAGATGATCTAGATGGGGAGACCATTGCCCGGAAGTCGATGGAAATTGCGGCGGGTATTTGTGTCTATACAAATACGAACATAGTAATTGAGAAACTAGCAGAAAAATGAGTAAAAATTCAGGATCCAGTTTTTCCCCTCGGGAAATTGTCTCTGAGCTCGATCGTTTTATAATCGGCCAGGTTGATGCCAAGCGTGCTGTAGCGGTCGCCCTTAGAAACCGATGGCGCCGTCAGCAACTTTCAGACGACCTTCGTGAAGAAGTTTTGCCAAAAAACATACTGATGATTGGTCCTACCGGTGTTGGGAAAACTGAAATTGCCCGCCGTCTCGCACGATTAGCCCAAGCGCCATTTCTAAAGGTAGAGGCAACAAAGTTTACGGAGGTTGGCTACGTTGGACGAGACGTTGAGTCAATTGTTAGAGACCTTGTAGAGATTGCCATCCACGAAACCAGGGAAACCCAGCGTAAAGCCGTACAGGCAAAGGCAGAAATACACGCTGAGGAAAGGGTTCTTGATGCCTTGGTTGGCGATAACGCTGGTCAGGATACACGGCAAAAATTTCGCAAAATGCTGCGCGAAGGAAATCTTTCGGACAAAGAAGTGGAAGTTGAAGTTTCTGAATCTAGTAATACCGGCATGCCGACATTTGACATTCCTGGTATGCCCGGTGCACAGATGGGCATGATCAATCTGAACGACATGCTAGGGAAAGCGTTTGGTCAGCAAAAGGCGCTTAAACGTATGTCTGTATCAGACTCTTATGAAATATTAATGGCCGAAGAAAGTGACAAGCTATTAGACGAAGATATAGTCGTCCGGGATGCATTGGAAACAGTCGAAAACAATGGCATCGTTTTTATCGACGAGTTTGATAAGATTACCGTTCGGTCAGAACGTGTAGGCGGTGATGTAAGTCGGGAGGGTGTGCAACGGGACTTGTTGCCGCTGATTGAAGGGACTACGGTCGCCACAAAATACGGCCCAGTAAAGACGGATCATATCCTGTTTATTGCTTCCGGAGCTTTTCATCTTGCCAAACCATCCGATTTGTTGCCGGAACTACAGGGTAGGCTTCCCATCAGGGTAGAACTGCAAGCACTTACGGAAGAGGATTTTGTTCGTATACTAACTGAACCGGAAGCGAGTTTAATCAAACAATATGTTGCGTTGATGGCGACGGAAGATTTCACGCTTGATTTTACTGAAGAGGCAATTAACCAACTCGCTAAGCTCGCAGCTGAGATCAACGGTACGGTTGAAAATATCGGGGCCCGGCGGCTGCATACGGTGATGGAAAAACTGCTTGAAGAAATTAGTTTTACCGCTGCGGACCGCTCTGGAGAAACCGTAACAATAGATGCAGACATGGTTAACAGCGGCGTTGGAGATCTCTTGAAGGCGGGCGATTTAACAAAATTTATTTTATAGGATTTTGTTTCTTAAAACTTTTAATTTGAGCCTAAGAACAACAAGGGTGTTTTTAATTAAGCGTTAAAGTTACTTTGTCGGCCAGTAGCTTGGAAGGTCCGAAAGGGTAGGGAATTTTTTTATTACTGGCATGGGTAATAAGACGATTAACCAATAACTAATTTTGTTTGTTCCTAAATCAGCATCTTTATTTGTTGAGCAGTGCCGTGAATACTTTGGAAAGTTTTATTTATTGGGTCTGGTGTGTATTCTTTCACCAAAAAAACTAAAACTAAATTTCTTTATCAAAACCCATTTCACGTAGGATTCGACTGATGGTGTCGCCGTCCAATTCACTAATATGGATAGCCAGAAGATTGGCTAATAGTGTAGCCTGAGGCGAGAGCCCTCCGGTATCCACTCGTACTCTTGGATGAGAGAGATTGGCCAGAATTTTAAGATTGTCTACATCGTCCCATATTAGTCCAAAATAATTGGCGACTTGCATAACAAAACCCGGACCCGGGCGTCCTCGATTTCCGTGTTCAAGCGCTGATAAATAAGCACTGGAGACATGTAAGTCTTTCGCCATTTTTTTTTGTGGTATTTCCTTCGCATCACGCAGTTCACGAACACGGGCCCCAAACGGTGTCATTTTCGCTTCCTTTTCATAAGAATATAGATTGCGCCAGTTCCGCCATCCGCAGGAGTAGAGTATGTAAATGATAAGATAATTTTTCTGTTGGTGTTCTCATTCAGCCAGAGGGGCAGCATTTTTCGCAATACTCCCCCGCCTTGGGAGAGTGCCCCTTTTCCTGTAATTACTAATACACATCGGTGGCCAACGTTGTATGATTGGGTAAGGAACCGATTTAGCGCCATGTGGGCTTCATCTTGTTTGAACCCGTGAAGGTCAAGTTGAGCTTCCACATTTATCTTGCCCCGACGTAACCTCTGTGCGGTGCGTTTATCCAATCCAGGAGCATCACCATGTAGTATGTTTGGTAGTTTAGTGGCGTGACTGCTTTCCCTTTGGGTTTTTAAGACTGGGGAGGCAGAAGACGAGAGTTTACGTGTTCCAAACTTGATTGGCGGAGAGTTGGTAGTTTTGCGACCCGGTAAAGGCTGCACGTCTCGAAATACATAAGCGAGAAGATCGGCATCTCTATTTGTTTTATCCGGTTTTTTCGTCATTATCTTCTACTAGTATCACGTGTAAACGCTTTGGGCCGTGGATACCAAGATGGATAGTTTGCTCGATATCCCCAGTCCGGGATGGGCCAGTAATCCAATTGACAGTGCGCGGAAAAGTTTTTTCAATATCGCCCATTTCTACCCGCAGGCGAGCCCAGGTTTCTTCATAGGTGCCGAAGAGGCGTGAGACAGGTAAAATTATAATATGATTTTCGGGTAGAAAATTGAGTGTAGTAGGGTTGTTTGGCCCTGAGGTTAAGACAGCTGTTCCCGTTTCCGCAACACCGGCAAACGCTACCGTGATGCTATTTTGATCGCAGTCTTCGGCCTTCCCGTATTTTACTTCAAGTGTCGGGTGCTTCGCCCAGTCAATACGGTTTAAAAGAGGGTTTGTGTCTGTCTTGATGCGGCTCGGCAAATTATGTCGGTTGAGATATTCGATTATTGTTTCTGGTAACTCATCAACAGAAGAAACACGAGAGGTCGTGGCGGCGACTTCTTCAGCCATCTGTTGGAACAAGAGAATTCTTTTAGCTCGGTCTAGCTGCGCCCTTTTAGGAACCACGTGTTTGGAAGGATTGGAAAGGTGAACCTCAACAGATATTTCTCGGCGTGCCCTACTTTGAAGAGGGTCTAAACCGGCTTTAATTTTATTGAGAATCTCCTCGCGGGCACTAAACATTTGCATTTTTCCGCCATTGTTGCATAAAGGTTTGTCCTTGCGGAGCAGGGAAATCACGGGTTTGGGTCCAAGCCTTCAAACCTGGCAAGTATTTGTATCGACCCTTGTTTTGCGCGCCCAAGGCAAGTATACGAATTAACCAACTGACGACATGTTTATATAGTTTGGGTCGTTTTGCCAGGTGTGCCCAAATGGTAAAACCCCAATTAAACTTTCGTTCAGTAAGACCCTGCTCATGGATGAGGAAGCGCCAACTCCTCAGCAACTGGGGTAAAGGAATGCGCACGGGACAGACTTCTTCGCATTTACCACACAGTGTGGATGCTTGTGGTAAATGTTTTGTGTTTTGAAGGCCAATTAAACCGGGGGATAGAACGGAGCCCATGGGGCCAGGATATACCCATCCGTAGGCATGCCCGCCAATGGCGCCGTAGACAGGGCAATGATTCAGGCAGGCCCCGCATCTGATACAGCGTAGCATTTCTTTAAATTCAGAATTAAGGAGATTACTTCGGCCATTATCTAACAAGATTACGTGATATTCACTAGGGCCGTCGACATCTGTTTCACGCTTCGGTCCCGTGGAGAAAGTTGTGTAGGAGGACATTTCTTGACCTGTCGCGCTTCGGGCTAAAACTCTTAAGAGCGCTGTTGCGTCAAGTAACGTGGGAACTATTTTCTCTATGCTCGCGAGCACAATATGAACCCTTGGAAGTGTCTGAGTTAGGTCACCGTTCCCTTCGTTTGTAACAATGATAGAGGTGCCGGTCTCAGCTACTAAAAAATTAGCGCCGGTAATACCTACATCCGCTTCCAAGTAACGGTTCCGCAACATAGCGCGGGCTTCTGCTAAAATATTGTCTGGTTCGTCTAGGTTTCGAGCTGGATCTAAGTCCGAATGGGTTAAACGGAATGCGTCTGCCACCTGTTCTTTCGACACGTGTGTGGCGGGGGCGATGATGTGGCTAGGCGGCTCATTCCGCAATTGTATAATATATTCGCCTAGATCCGTTTCAATGGGCTCTATCCCATTCGCTTCTAAATAATCATTGATGGCAATTTCCTCGCCGATCATAGTTTTGCCCTTGGTAACGGTTTTGGCATCA
>JAOMCN010000030.1 GCA_028345065.1 Rhodospirillales bacterium | reverse complement strand
CACACCATACCGCGCTATATCTTCTTCTATTGAACTTAGCCATTTTTCGTCATGCCTTTTTTCTTTCAAAAGCTTATTTCGGCTGCGCATACTGTATTCATACGCAGAAACTAACCCTGCATGATCACGATCAATCCCAATAATCAAGTTATCCAAAAACCGCCTTCGGTTAGAGCTTCCCCCTATAAACAACTGATCCATTTGAGGGGTTAGCCACAAGGCACTCGCATATTTTCCGAGTTCCGATTGCCTCATACGGTTTTTACCATCAATCTTGATGATCCGCCGTTCTCGATTTGAGTCTGAGTGTCCGGTATCCAAACCCGTTCCTATATCAACAATTTTGCCATCATGGCTAATCTGTGCCGCTACCGCCCAACCGCCCCTATTTTCACCTAATACGCTAACATTTCGACCCACATCGCTTAATTTTGCACCCCGGAGACCTCGACCTGGCACCAAATAAGAAATGGCCTCCAAAAGATTCGTTTTACCGGCCCCATTAGGTCCAGTAAGAACCACAGGTCGGTCATCTACGTCTAACATCGCAAATTCATAACACCTATAATTTGTCAATTTCAGGCGTTTGATTGACAACTTGCCATTAACAGTGCCTTCGTGCGACCCGAAAGTTACGGTCTCCGCCATTTGTGGCAAAACACCTGATATCTCTAAATTCTCTGAGATGATTTGGCCCTACTCCTCGTGGGAACCACGTCCCCAAATATTTAACCTGAGAATTTAATCTCTCACACTCTCATAGGCATCAAAACATAGAGCACGCTCTCATCTCCCACTTCCTGCACCAGGGTTGGCGAGGCCGCGTCGGCTAGGGTTAAGCGAGCAGAAGGACCAGAGATTTGTTGCGTAATATCTTGAAGGTACCGAGAATTAAAACCTATTTCGATTTCCTCTGCTTTATAATTGACCGACAGCTCTTCCACAGCCAAATCATTTTCCGAGCTGCTAGCAGAGAGCGTTAAATTGTCATTTGCCAGTGCTAACTTAACAGCCCGGGATTTTTCCGTCGAGATCGCCGAAACACGACCAATCGCGTCAGCAAAGCTTTTAGTATTGACCTCCAGAACCTTGTCGTTTGCCGTTGGTATTACGCGATCATAGTCAGGAAAGGTGCCATCAATAAGTTTAGACGTGAGCACGGCTCCCTCGAAGGCAAACCTAATTTTTGTATCAGACAGCGCAATAGCAATGTCCTCACTTGTTTCTTCTATGAGTTTGCGCAACTCGGTCACCGTTTTTCTCGGAATAATGACGCCGGGCATACCCTCAGCACCCTCGGGTCGAGGTACTTCCACACTTGCCAGTCTGTGACCATCCGTTGCAACAGCCCGCAAGACCGGTTCTTCAACTTTAACCGCCTCATGAAGATAAATGCCGTTAAGATAATAACGGGTTTCTTCCGTGGAGATTGCGAATCGGGTGCAGTCAATTACATCGCGAAGATTACCCGCCGAAATATTGAAATTATATGGTAGGTCACCACTTGAAAGAATTGGAAAATCTTCTGTTGGTAGGCAGGTTAAAGTAAAACGAGAACGAGCGGACGTAAGCACCAAGCTTCCGCTATCTCCTGAACTGTCCAATTTTACCTGGGACCCTTCGGGAAGCCTGCGAACAATATCAAAGAGGGTGTGAGCAGGTGCTGTAGTAGTGCCATGGACCTCTACATCGGCCGGCACTGTCTCGACTATATCCAAGTCCATATCGGTCGCATTCAAGCTCAAATTTTCGTCCGGAGCATCAAATTTTACGTTGGAAAGGATTGGAATGGTGTTACGGCGCTCCACCACACTTTGAATGTGTGTCAGCATCTTCAAAAGCATTCCACGTTCTATAGTCAGTTTCATGGCAACCTATCGATCTTTCTTCCAGTTTAGCTTTTCCGTTCCAATTTATATCAAACTGCCTCAAACACCCATGGAATACTATCTGCTAATGCGTTCATATTATGGGCAGTGATACGATTCTCTTACACAATGCAGTTTAGTGTTTAAGGACCTATAAATATAGTAAAGAGAGTATAACAAATAGAACCGCAATCCGAAGCCATTTTGCGAAAAATCACAACTTTCGTTACGTTTTCGTTCTGAAATGGACTCCTGTAAGTGAAATTCTAACAAACATTTTTAGATTTTATCCTTCAAGCATTCGCCTCAATAGCTCCACGTCCTCTGAGAAGGAAGCATCAAGATCACGAAGCTCATCAACTTTCTTAACGGCATGCATTACTGTTGTATGGTCTCTACCGCCAAATTTTCGACCAATTTCTGGTAAAGAGCGGGCGGTCAGTTGCTTTGCTAAATACATGGCCACTTGCCGGGGACGTGCTACGGACCTCGCGCGCCGAGCTGAGTGCATATCGGCAATACGGATATTAAAGTGCTCCGCTACGCGTTTTTGTATCTCCTCGATAGTCACCCGCCGATTATTTGCTCGCAATAAATCATGTAGCACTTCCTGACAAGTTTCCAAAGTAAGTTCTCTACCCACAAGTTGCGTGTGAGCAGCTACGCGGTTCAGGGCACCTTCGAGTTCGCGAACATTCGCTGTAATTTTATGAGCCAAGAACTCCAGCACTTTGCTTGGCGCGTTCATACGCATTTTTTCAGCCTTCGATTCGAGAATAGCAAGCCGGAGCTCATAGGTTGTGGCGTGAATATCCCCTACCAAACCACAATTCAGTCGGGACTTCAGTCGGTCCTCGACCCCCTCAAGGTCAGACGGGGATTTATCAGCCGAGAGAACAATCTGGCGCCCTTGATCTACTAATGCATTAAACGTATGGAAAAATTCCTCTTGGGTTGCCTCTCGACCACCGATAAACTGCACATCATCAATCATCAGAACATCAACGGACCTAAACTGTTCTTTAAAATCAACAGTGTTTTGTTCTCGAAGAGCGCGAACGAAACGGTACATAAACTTCTCTGCGGATAAATACATAATAGTACGAGATGGGTCCCGTTCTACAATTTCCCAGGCGATCGCATTCATTAAATGGGTCTTGCCAAGACCAACTCCACCATAAAGAAATAGCGGATTGAACGGAACGGACAATGCTTCCGCTACGCGCCGGGCCGCAGCGTAGGCAAATTCATTGGGCTTGCCGACAACGAATTGGTCGAATGTAAACTTAGGATCGAGAGGTGCAGCGATGCGTCCATTTGAATGCCAATCATTCACAGGTTTAATAATTGTTGTCTCTTGGGATGTATCTAATTCTCCCATCTCATCGACAACGCTTTTTCTGTTTTTCGCCGTTAAGGTTGAAGACGGTTGAATAGACAAAGCTATGGATTGAACGCTGCTATTTTCACCATTCCATAGTTCTTTCAGCCTATCCAAATAATTTGCTAGTACCCAATCGCGCATAAACCGGCTTGGCACAGCCAAGTTGACTTCAGATCCGTCAAATCCAAAAACTTTAATGGGCGTTACCCAATTTTCAAATGCCGAGTCCCCTATCTCGGCTCTTAGGCGGCTACAAACTCGATACCATTGGGTTTGCAGTTGGCGATCGTCCACCATTTTTTTTCCTCGATGGTTCCTCAGGAACCAATACGACTTAATACAAACGCCATATCGACGTGCGAGAAGTCGCCTATAACGACCCCAGTGTTACTCTACTTGAACCTTTAAAGAGACAAAACGACCCGCCTCCCTGAATGCTATTTGCCCGAAGGCTAAACTCCAATGTCCAACTCTGCCTAAGCTATCGGCAAATGTTGGCACCGATTATTATGTTTATCTCAAACCACACCATACCCCCTACCAATTTCTAATGTACGCTTTTTGAAAATCGGTAAGGTTATTAATATGAGTATGCAAATTATTACCATTGTTAAGCAAGTGACAAAAACAAAACAAATTTTCTTGAAAGTATAAGCCATCTCTTATGATGACTCTACTAGCGCAATATTTTTGATTCAAGCGGATCGAAAAGAGAACGTTTAAAATAATTTTCTTGACAGGTGAGTGAATATAGAATCCTGCACCCATGAAACTGCCTGAAAAGACAACACCTCGTCCAAAATCATTTGCCCTTACGATTGTAAATTTTTAATACGTGCCGATAGACGTGATAGTTTCCGAGATGCCGTGTTGGGATGCAAGACACCTTTTTGTGCCCCTCTCATTATGACCGGCTGAGCAACACCAAGGGTCTCTTTAGCGATTTTTGGATCACCTTTCTCGATAGCTTGTTCAACTTTTTTTATGAAAGTTCGAACTCTACTCAATCGGCTACTATTTACGGCGTTGGAACGATTAGTTTGGCGAATGCGTTTTTTCGCCGAAGCATGATTAGCCATTGACTTTACCTGTTGGTCTTGTTTCCGGAAAGTGCGGCGTTATATAGAGTGGTTTTTAGACCCTCACAACCCCAAAGCGGATATGCTTTTCTAAAATAACTACTTTATCTTTGCTTGCGGGGACAATAAAACGTGCTTCGGCCAGCCTGAATAATACGTTTTATACCGCCAGTAACTAGCCAATCACAATTGCAAGTTGGACAAGGCGCTCCCTCCCGACCATAAACTTGGAAACATTTCTGAAAATATCCTAGTTTGCCATTTGGTTGGATATGATCCTGGATGCTCGAACCCCCTGCCTCCAAGGCCTCTGTTAAAACACTCTGGACGGCCTGCATCAATTTGATTGCACGAACTCCCTGAACGTTTTTTGCCCTACGTTTTGGTGAGACACCGGAGCGAAATAGGCTTTCAGAAGCATAGATATTGCCGAGACCTGCTACTTTTCTCTGGTCCAGTAACGCAGACTTAATTGACGATTTGCATCCCTTTAAACGATCGGCTAATGCTGCACCAGTAAAATCAGGATTGAGAGGTTCTGGTCCCAAGTTTTTTATAAGGGCGTGTTCCTTCAAATTCCAAACATCCGTCAGGATCATTAAACCAAAGCGGCGAGGATCTGAAAACCTTACTAGCTCACCACCATCAACTTTAAAGTCAATATGATCGTGTCGTCCCGGTAATGGCACAATGTCACCTACCCGATAAATCGTCATCCTCCCAGACATGCCCAAATGTCCAATTATTACCCCTCCGTCATCCAGTTCAATTAACAAATATTTTGCCCGCCGTTGCACTTTTACTATTCTGCGCGACACAAGTTTCTCATGAAAGTTTGGGGGCACGGGAAAGCGTAAAGAAAATTGGCGAATGACAACATCCTGAAGAATCGCCCCCTCGAGGACAGGTGAAAGGGCTCGGCAAACGGTTTCCACTTCTGGTAACTCCGGCATATCTCTACCGTAGCGGTTTATAGAGAGTTAGGCTATGGTCTCTCTAGTATTGCAGGAAAATGGTTAGGAAAATTATTTTGAAACCAAATAAGAATAGTCAGGCTAGCGTCGCACCGGCAGAAAAAAGTACCCATTTTGGGTATACGGAAATCACCGAAGATAAAAAGACTTCGATGGTTCGTGACGTATTCTCATCAGTAGCCTCTCATTATGATTTAATGAACGATTTAATGAGTGTCGGAATACACAGGCTTTGGAAGATGGACTTAATCCGCGCGATCAATCCAGTAATTGGTTGCAATATTGTTGATGTGGGCGGCGGCACTGGCGACATTTCATTGGGCGTTTTAAAAAAGCAACAGTGCCGGGTTACTGTATGTGATATTAATGAGAAAATGGTTTACGCGGGCCGGGACAGGGCCATAAATAAGGGCGTACTCAACGTTCCAGAGTGGATTTGTGGTGATGCTGCAGCCTTACCTTTTCCGGAATGTTATGCTGATGTCTACGTAACAGCGTTTTGTCTGCGGAATGTAACTCGGCTAGCAGATGTTCTTTTAGAAGCCCGACGTATATTAAAACCCGGGGGGCATTTCTTATGCCTCGAATTTAGCAAAGTAAATTTGCGGCCTTTAGACGGTTTATACGACCTTTATTCGTTTCAAGTCCTCCCATTTTTAGGCCAAATTGTTGCCGGGGATAGAGCAGCATACCAATATCTGGTTGAAAGTATTCGCAAATTTCCCAATCAGGAAACATTTTCAGAAATGATTGTTAAGGCGGGCCTCAATGAGGTTAGTTACCGCAATTTAAGCGGCGGAATTGCCGCCATCCATTCCGCTTGGCGCCTATAGAAAAGATTATATGTTTTTATCTGTCAGAAATATTTATCGGCTTTTCCGGATCGCCCGCACACTTGCCCGTCATGATGCGCTCTTTTCACTAGAACAGTTGGGCGTCGCCAAGGGTTTGATATTACCTTTGCGCCTTCTAACCCGTCAAATAAGAGATGGGCGGGCAGGCGAAAGACTCTCTCGAGCTATGGAAGAACTAGGGCCAAGCTTTATTAAACTTGGACAAGCTCTCTCCACAAGGTCTGACCTAATAGGTGAGGAAGTTGCATCCGATCTATCGCAACTTCAAGATCACTTGGCTCCCTTTCCTGCGTCATACGCAAAAGCAGCTATCGAGCAAGAACTAGAAGTTGAATTAGAGGATTTGTTCAAGGAATTTGAAAATCAACCACTCGCGGCGGCTTCAATCGCCCAAGTCCACCTAGCTGTCACCAGCGAAGGCAAAGAGGTTGCAGTAAAAATACTAAGACCAGGCATTGAAACTGCTTTTAAGAAAGATATCGAGTTATTCTTCTGGGTAGCGGAACTGATAGAGCACACTCATCCTGACTTACGTCGCCTCAAGCCAGTTGAAGTAATACGTAAATTTCAAGAAACAACCGTGGTGGAGATGGATCTGCGTTTGGAGGCAGCAGCCGCAGAAGAAATGGAAAATAACTTTAGAGGCGACCCCACCTTTAAGGTTCCTTCTGTAGATTGGCGCCGTACTGCACAACGTGTTCTCACATTGGAACGGGTCCATGGTGTGCCGATCGATGAGCGAGAATTATTAGTAAAACAGGGTTTTAACCCCAACGAAATTCTCGCTCGTGCTGCTACTGCCCTGTTTAAACAGGTTTTTCGAGATGGGTTTTTTCATGCCGACCAACACCCGGGCAACTTATTCGTTGGAAAGCAGGGTGAAATTATTGCTGTCGATTTTGGTATTATGGGTCGGCTTGATAAACCGACCCGTCGATACTTAGGCGAAATGCTAATGAGTTTTTTGAACAGGGACTACAGCCGCGTAGCTGAAGTACATTTCGAAGCCGGATACGTTCCATCTCATAAATCCGTTGAAGCCTTTACACAAGCTTGCCGGGCTATCGGTGAACCCATCCTAGATAGACCACAGGGTGAAATTTCAATTGCTCGACTTCTGGCCCAACTATTTCAAATCACTAAAAATTTTGAAATGGAAACCCAGCCCCAGCTTCTACTTTTGCAAAAAACCATGCTAGTTGCGGAAGGCGTTGGACGGAAAGTTGCACCTGACTCAAATTTTTGGTTTCTCGCCCACCCCCTTATCGAGAGGTGGATGGCCGAAAATATGGGAACAGAAGCCCTCGTTGCAGAAACAGTCGGAGAAGTGACCGAAGGTCTTAGAAAGATTCCGCGAATGCTCTCCAACATGGAGCAAAATACTGCCGCTATGGCTCGCAGCGGAATAAAGTTACATCCTAATACTATCCAGAGATTGGGCCATTCAACTGCACCACGTTGGTACAAATCTTCGCGTTTATATATCGCAGCGATCACCATTCTAACTATTGCCCTATTCTTGGCCTGATACATCCTTAACCTAAGAAGTGGTTGGTATTGCAAAGAAATTCACCATAAGCTAAATTAACTACACTTAGGTCTCGTGAATTATGCTTCTTCCCCAAAACTATAGAAATTCCTGAGCTTAGAATGTCTGTTGATAAGCGTGTCCTTTTAATCGTCTCCGGTGGTATTGCCGCCTATAAATCTTTAGACCTCGTCAGGAATTTGAAGAACGCGGGAATCGCTATTCGTTGTATCCTAACCCCAGGGGGCGCCCAATTTGTTACTACTTTGTCTCTAGCGACGCTTAGCGGGGATAACGTTTATGAAGATTTGTTCTCTGTCACGGATCAAGGTGGGATTGGTCATATTGAATTGTCTCGCGATGCAGGCTTGTTGGTAGTTGCTCCTGCAACGGCTGACATTATAGCCAAAATGCGGGCAGGCATGGCTGATGACCTAGCCACTGCGGTGTTATTGGCAACTGATAAGCCTGTCCTGATCGCTCCTGCTATGAACATCCGCATGTGGGAACATGAAGCAACACAAGAAAATTTGGCAGTCTTGAAAGCCCGTGGAGTGAACGTAATTGGACCGGAAGAAGGGGATATGGCCTGCGGTGAATACGGAATGGGTCGCATGTCCGAACCCGACGCTTTAACAAATGCAATAAAAAATTTATTTCAAGGAACAAATAATCGAGACACCGCTATAAATTGCAAAAGAAACCAAAAACTGGCCGGGAAAAAAGCTTTAGTAACAAGCGGCCCCACACATGAACCCTTGGACCCGGTCCGTTACATTGCAAATCGATCTTCTGGCCGCCAAGGCCACGCTATTGCTGCAGCCCTAGCACAACAAGGGGCCGACACTGTTATGATTTCCGGGCCTACAAACCTATCCAACCCGATCGGCGTGACAGTCCATAGGGTGGGCTCTGCAGTTGAAATGTTTGAAGCGTGTAAAAGAGAACTCCCAGCCGACATTGTGGTGTGTGCTGCGGCGGTTGCTGATTGGCGGGCACTCCATCCAACTGACGAAAAAATAAAAAAGAATGGCATGGTACCTACTCTTGAGCTTACTGAAAATCCCGACATCCTATCGTCTCTTAGCCAATCAAAATCAAACCGACCTCGTCTGATAGTAGGTTTTGCAGCTGAGACTGGCTCTGTTGTTGATAAAGCACTCGACAAATTGGCGAGAAAAAAATGTGACTGGATGATTGCTAATGATGTTTCAGTCGGGACAAAGACTTTCGGGGGGGCAAATAATACAGTTCATATTGTTGATCAAAATGGGATCGAAAATTGGCCTGAAATGTCAAAAGAGTCCATCGGACAGCGACTAGCCGACCGAATTGCCGATCATTTAAATACAAATCATGACTAAAGTAACCGTTGCGGTACAACGACTACCCCATGGGGCAGGATTACCTCTACCCACCCCAGCAACGAAACTTGCAGCTGGTGTTGATCTATTAGCAGCGCTGGATGATAATTTAACCTTGAACCCCGGTGAGAGGCAGATAATCCCTACCGGTATAGCTATTGCACTGCCACCAGGTTTTGAGGCGCAGGTGCGGCCTCGCTCCGGGCTGGCAGCTAAACACGGTATAACCTTGGTAAACAGTCCGGGCACGATTGATGCCGATTATCGCGGTGAGATAGGTGCCATTTTGATTAATCACGGAAGCAAGCCCTTTGTAATTGAGCGTGGCATGCGTATCGCACAATTGATAGTTTCTCCCTTAACAAACTTTTCTTGGTTTGAGCAAGATGAACTTTCCCACACCAATAGAAATTCCGGGGGGTTTGGCTCCACTGGAATTAAAAAGTAGGGTCCCAAAGTGTTAACGCTCTCCAACAAAATCATGTATTCCATAGAAGCTGTGGTAGACATTGCTTACCATTCAAACGGACGGCCTGTGCAAAGTCAGCGGATATCTAGTCGCCAACGCACCCCTGATCGTTATCTCGAACAGTCTTTACAGAAACTCGTGAAGGCTAACATTCTAACCGGGGTACGTGGACCTAGAGGCGGATACCAACTAGCTCGGGAACGCCGTCGTATTAGCGTTGGAGAAATAGTTTGCATTGTAACAGATTTAGAAACAGAAAATGTGGTAGAAAACACCTTAACTGACTCAGAGATTTCAGAAAAAGTACTAAACCCTATGTGGGGAAAAATACAAAACTCCATCTTGGAGGATCTGAACAAAATCACTATCGACGACCTTTGTATTAAAGCTAACGAACGTGGTATCCAAAGCGAGGGTCATCAGATCCTAGACTACGCAATTTAATAGAATTTTGTTGGTATGGCAGTAAACCGTGGAAAACAGGCTTGTGGTAAATCCCTTAACCAAATTGGCTTGTAAGCTTGTAGGCACAGTTTTGCCTTCCTTCGCCGAGCGATATCTATCAACAGTGTTATTTGACGGTCTTTCCGAAAGGAAATGATGCCTCATCATCATGAAATTTTCTGATTTACAGATTGAACGTTATGCCCGACACATATTGTTGCCCGAAATTGGTGGTGCCGGACAAACAAAAATCATGGATGGGCGTGTTTTGGTTATTGGTGCAGGTGGACTGGGATCACCTGTTCTCCTCTACTTAGCCGCGGCAGGTGTCGGAACCATCGGCATAATTGATGATGACAAGATAGAGCTTAGCAATCTTCAACGCCAAATCATACATACGACACCAAGGGTTGGTAAACCCAAGGTTGAGAGTGCCCGCGATACCGTTAAAACAATTAACCCGGACGTTAACTTACAAATACATGAGGAGCGATTTACGACTGACAATGCTTTGAAGTTGCTCAAACACTATGACTTCGTTGCAGACGGTAGTGACAATTTCGAAACCCGCTTTTTGGTTAATGATGCCTGTTATCTTACAGGGACTACACTGGTTTCAGCAGCAATTTTAAGATTTGATGCCCAACTCGGCACCTACAAAGCCCATTTGAAAAACGGCCAACAAGACCATCCATGTTACCGGTGTATATTCCCGGAAGCTCCCCCAGCAGATACAACCCCTACCTGTGCCGAAGCCGGCGTTCTAGGGGCACTTTGTGGTGTTGTTGGATCTCTTCAAGCTACGGAAATTTTAAAAGAAATTACTGGAGCAGGGATATCCATGTCGGGCTCGTTATTGATTATCGATGGCCTTGCCTGCGAATTCCGAAAGATAAAGATTAACTCTGACCCCGATTGTCCTCTTTGCGGGGTTCAACCAAAAATTACAGACCTTTCCTTACATGCGTAATATTGTTTGTCCGATTAGTGTCTAAGGGAGTTCAAGTATTAATTTGTCTGGTGGTGGATAGCCATCTATAAAACGTTTGGCATTGAGAATAACCTTATCACCCATAGCAACACGTCCCTCTATGGTTGCGGACCCGAGATGGGGCAACAAAACAACATTCTCCAGGTGCATAAGCTTCGGATTAACGTGAGGTTCGCCATCAAATACATCAAGAGCTGCCGCGCCAATTTGGCCCTTCATCAAGTTTTCTACTAATGCCTCTTCATCTATTAGGCCTCCTCGGGATGTATTTATTAAGACGCTACTGGGCTGCATTCGCTTAAGACGTTCGGCATTTAGAATGTTGGCAGTGCTCGGTGTTAGAGGGGTATTTATAGAAATAATTTCCATATTAGCTATCATCCCGTCCAAGCTTTCCCAGTGTTTTGCCTTAAGCTCGCGTTCTATTTTCAGATTTAAACGTTTACGATTGTGGTAGTGAATTGACATACCAAAACCTCGTGCCCGTTTGGCCAAGGCTTGCCCAATTCTTCCCATTCCAATAATGCCAAGATTTCGTCCTGACACCCGATTGCCCATCAATTGGGTAGGCGTCCAGCCTGTCCAATTCCCTGCTCTGACCATACGCTCGCCTTCTCCTAAACGTCGCGAAGCCATTATAATTAATGCCATTGCCAAGTCAGCTGTATCCTCGGTAAGTACATCTGGCGTATTAGATACTTGAATTCCTTTGGCCTCGGCCGCCTCCAAATCTATGTGATTAACCCCGACACCAAAATTAGCGATGAGTTTAAGGTTCGGGCTAGCAGCGTTTATAACCTTTGCATTTACTTTGTCGGTAACTGTTGGGACCAATATGTCTGCCCAATTTACAGCCCTTATAAGCTGGGATTCGGAAAATGGCGTGTCATCAAGATTGAACTTGGAGTCAAATAAAATTCCCAACTGGGTTTCAACGGTAGCGGGTAATTTTCGCGTAACGGCAATTCTTGCCTTTTTTTTCATCTGTTACTCCTTTATCATTTACCTATTGGCCAATAGCAATTTGGGAAATACCTAGCAAGGGTTTGCTTCTATTCTTCGACAAATATGAACAAATTTTCAAAGTTCCCGGTTATCTTGGTGTTATCATTATTTGTTCTCCCTGATGTTGCCACTGCTCAAATTGAACAGGCGGCCAGTGGCTTACCGTTGCCGCGGTTTGTCTCTTTGCGGTCGGATAAAGTCCATATGCGGACGGGTCCAGGTGTTCGTTACCCCATAGATTGGGTTTACAAAAGGCAGAACATGCCTATGGAGGTCGTTGCCGAATTTGGAACATGGAGAAAGGTTCGGGATTTCCAGGGAACGGAAGGTTGGATGCATCAAAGTATGCTTAGCAACAAACGAACTCTAGCGGTAATAGGCCAAACAAGAACACTCCGTTTTAACTCTGACAGTAAATCCCCCGCAGTAGCCCGTATAGAGCCCAGTGTGACAGGAAAAATAATTCGATGCCGAGAAAACGCTGGCTGGTGTAAAATTTCTTTTGGTAAATTTGAAGGTTGGCTTCGAAGGGTAGAGTTCTGGGGAGCTTATACGACGGAAAAAATCAATTAGAGCACCTAATGGCAGGTATTTATTCGAGATCGTCCGACAGTTCTCTTTTGATGTAATCAGGTAAGACAGCCATATGGCCGTAATTTGGGTGATCAATCCCAATAACTACTCTCGTGTCGGAACGTTTAAATGTATTAACTTGGATTGGGTTCATCAAAAAATGAATAAAATGAACCGAGGAGGTCTTGCCGGCAGAACTAGTTCGATCGACGTCATCTTCCGGTTTGGCGTAAATTATCTCTTTCCCAATTTCCATCTTAATTGTCTGCTCAATGCCGCCTAAAACAGCCAATATTTTAGCACGGGCTTGTGCATCTGGTATTTCAAACATAACAGTCGCAACCAGTTCCATTCCCTTAGGAATCAACGAGTTATATACTTTTATTTCGTCCTGTATTTGACCTTCGCCGCCTTTTTCAATACGAAGCATTTCGTGGATTTGATACCACATGGTCTCATAGCACTCGAAATAAAATGACGCGTGAGGTCCAACGGCTAATCGACGGTTTTTCTTAATTTTGGCTATTTCCGCACGCCTTTTATCCCTAATTTGTTCATAATCTGACATAGTTAGGATGTCGTCGCGGGTTATATTTGTTTTTTTTATCACATCAGCGGGTTTATTACTAAAGACCATATGATTTGGCCAAAATTTCGATAGGATGGCATACAGCAGCGACCTTTTTTCCCGACTTTGAGCCTCCTAATTGATTCATGCCCTGAACAATGTGCTCACGGGCCAGAGGACATTCTGATACCACGTTGCTGTGATTGGCTTCAACAGCCTTATTAGCAACAGGTTGGCCCACCCTGAGCGCTGTTTCAAAGTTGCTTTTCATTATCCCCCAAGAACCACCATGGCCTGAACAACGATCCACAACAACCACCTCTGTATCTGGAATCAGGCGAAGCATATCTGCAGCTTTAGGCCCCATATTCTGAGCCCTAGAATGACATGCTAAGTGAACGGTCACGCCGCCCTCGATTTTTTTTAACCCGCTTCGCAATTGTTTTTGCCTCGCCATATCCATAATATATTCCGAAACATCGAATGTTGCAGTGCTAACTTTCTTAATATCTTGATTTTCCGGCAAAATAAGAGGCCACTCAAACTTCAGCATAAGCGCACAAGAAGGAACTAATGCAATAACATCATATCCGTTGTCTACCCATGGCAATAACTCGGCAGTGATTGTTCTTGCATTGTCAGCTACCCGGTTAATATCGCCTTGTTCTAATTGAGGCATGCCACAGCAAGAAGGATAAAGGATTTTTGTTTCAACGCCGTGATTTGAAAGAACTTTTTGTGTAGCTTCACCGATACCTGGATTATTATAATTTATAAAGCAAGTGCTATAAAGAATAGCCTTGCGAGTTGTAGCTGGTCCGTTTGTTTCACGCCTCGAACGGTCGAGCTTCCCAAACGTTTTGTGATGGTACTTAGGGAGTTCGGAGTTCCGATCAACACCCGTTAAAATTTCCATGATGAAACGGGTAATCTTATTACTTCGACTAGTGAACCAATTGACAAAAGGTGCCAAAAAACTGGCTAGTTTTCCGTTTCGATCAGTCTCCGTTAGCTGAATGAGTGAAGTGCTTACGTTCCCCTGTTTGAATTCCATTGCGCGGTAACGCAACATCAAATGCGGAAAATCCAAATCAAATTCATGTGGAGGGACATATGGGCATTTCGTCATAAAACACATATCACAGAGGGTGCAAGCATCTACAACATGCTTAAAACCGGCGCTGTCCACAGAATCAAGTTCTCCGGTCTCAGAGGAATCAATTAAATCAAATAAACGCGGGAAAGAATCGCAAAGATTAAAACAGCGCCGGCATCCGTGACAAATATCAAAGACTCTGCGAAGCCCAACGTCCAAGTCCTCAGGATTTGTAAACGCGTCTTCTTGCCATGGGATTGGGCGACGTATAGGCGCCTCAAGACTTCCTTCACTCATGACTTTTTGTCTTTCGATTACTTATTTCTGCATGCAGAAAATCAGGGGACCTGCAATCGAGTCCCCCGTTAGTTTAACCAGTATAAAGTCTTCGGTCAGGTATCAAGTGTATCTAACGCCTTTTGGAAACGCCCAGCGTGGGATCTTTCGGCTTTTGCCAAGGTCTCAAACCAGTCGGCAATTTCATCAAAACCTTCATCACGCGCTGTCTTAGCCATCCCCGGATACATATCTGTATATTCATGGGTTTCACCAGCGACGGCAGCCTTAAGATTCGCAGCCGTTGTTCCTATGGGCTCTCCGGTTGCCGGGTCACCCGTTTCTTCAAGATATTCCAAATGCCCGTGGGCATGGCCGGTTTCACCTTCTGCGGTGGAACGAAACACAGAAGAAACATCATTATATCCTTCTACATCAGCCTTTTGGGCAAAATATAAGTAACGACGGTTAGCCTGAGATTCTCCCGCAAATGCGTCTTTCAGGTTTTGTTCGGTCCCTGACCCTTTAAGCGCAGGCATTTGTATTCTCCATTCGATTATTCATTTGTAAAAAAAGCTGTGGGGAAAAATAACTATAGCATTTCCTCATCCTAAGAACCTAACTATGAGGGCTAAAACGAAAGATGTCAACAACTAATAATAATTCTAAAACAACTCGTAAGATATTGAATAATATTAATAAATTTTTTTCGTTCTAACCACCATATCGACACGCGTGATTTGACTGCCTTCCGGTGGCTTGGGCAAAAGGCCAATCTGGATATCGCTTTCGTCAATGTCTATTAATTCTCGGGTATCTTCACGGTAGAAATGATGATGGTTAGTCGTGTTGGTGTCGAAATAGGAACAATCTGAATCTACAATTATTTCACGTAACAAACCCAATTTGGTAAATATATGCAACGTATTATATATCGTCGCAAGCGATACCTTTTTTTGGGACTTCAGAACCTCATAGTGTAGCATTTCCGCCGTGACGTGCCGGCGGGTACCGTCAAACAACAGCTTTGCTAAAATCATACGCTGACTAGTCGGTCTTAAACCCACTGAACTCAACTGTTCTAAAGGCCTTGAATAAGGGCGTTCCAAAATCATCGTTATACTCTAAAAACAGAGATCATAAGAAGCTTACAAATTAAAATATTAAAGCCTTGTACATAAAACAGCTAGTCGCGTCCAGCACCTAGGCTAGTCACAAATTAACGATTGAACACACTTTATTTCTTATTCTCTGATAAATGAGGAAGTCCTATGATATTGTAACCCGCGTCAACGTGATGAATTTCGCCGGTTACTCCTTCGGACAAATCACTTAAAAGGTACATCGCCGCATTACCCAACTGATCAAGGGTAATCGAACGTCGGAGGGGGGCGTTTGCCTCACTCCACTTGTATATCTTCCGGGCGCTACCAATGGCGCTCCCCGCTAGTGTTCTTACCGGGCCAGCTGACAAGGCGTTGACCCTTATGAGGTTTGGACCCAAGTCGGCCGCTAGATATTTGACACTGGTTTCAAGGGCTGCTTTTGCAACACCCATAATATTGTAATTAGGCATTATTCGCTCAGCGCCATAATATGTGAGTGTAATCAGACTACCACCATTATCTACCATTAGTGACTGAGCGAGGTTTGCCATTTCAGTAAACGAAAAACAAGAAATATGCATTGTTCGGACAAAATTGTTTACCGACGTATCCAAATACCGCCCGCTAAGTTCGTGTTTGTCTGAATATGCAAGGGAATGAACAACAAAATCCAGCGTCCCCCATTCATGATTTAAAATTTCAAAGACGTTTTTTTGGCTCTCCTTATCTTCTACGTCGCATGGGATCACTAAAACTGAGCCTACCTGCTCAGCTAAGGGCCTTACTCTTTTTTCAAATGTTTGGTCTTGGAAGGTAAAAGCGAGTTCAGCACCGTGGTTTTGGAGGGTCTTGGCGATGCCCCA
Source organism: Rhodospirillales bacterium (assembly GCA_028345065.1). Classification (GTDB taxonomy): domain Bacteria; phylum Pseudomonadota; class Alphaproteobacteria; order Rhodospirillales; family UBA2165. The sequence continues at coordinate 7,823 of JAOMCN010000030.1, read as the reverse complement.
GGCTATGGAGCGGTCATTTGCAACACCCATTACAAGACCACGCTTGCCTGACATTAGGTTCGTTTTTTCTATCATGGAAACTTGTGTATAATCGAGCTATTAATCTGATCTCAAAAACTATGATTCTACACGTTTAAAAACTAAGCTTGCGTTGGTTCCACCAAAACCAAAACTATTGGAAAGCACGCAGTTAATTTCCACATCATTTATTTGTTCTTGAACGATAGGCATGTCCTGGGCGGCCGGTTCAAGTTCTTCTATATTCGCCGATGCGCAGATAAAGTTATCATTCATCATTAGGAGACTGTATATTGATTCGTGCACCCCAGCTGCACCCAAAGAATGGCCAGTCAAAGATTTCGTGGAATTAAAATGTGGTATTCTGTTTTTGTCTTTAAAGGCTTCTCGAATTGCTTCCAATTCCTTAACATCACCTACCGGCGTGCTAGTGCCATGGGTATTGATATAGTCAATTGGTTCCTCAACACCTTCCATGGCCATTTTCATGCAGCGGACGGCACCTTCACCGGAAGGCTGAACCATATCAAACCCATCAGAGGTCGCGCCGTAGCCACCAATCTCGGCGTAAATCCTAGCACCCCTCGCCCTCGCCCGCTCACATTCCTCAACAACTACAACTCCTCCACCGCCGGCAATAACAAAACCATCCCGATTTGCATCAAATGCTCTGGAAGCCGCACACGGGTTATCATTATATCTTGAAGATAGCGCCGGCATTGCATCAAATAATACTGACATACTCCAATGCAACTCCTCACCACCACCGGCAAAAACGATATCTTGCTTACCCCACTGCACAAGCTCCGCGGCATTGCCTATACAGTGTGCGCTTGTGGAGCATGCAGAACTAATTGAATAGTTGACGCCCTTTATTTGAAATGGTGTTGCTAGGGTAGCGGAATTAGTACTCGACATGGTTCGGGGCACCATAAATGGGCCAATCTTTCTGGGACCCTTTTCCCTGGCGGCATCCGCTGCCTGAATTAAATTTCGGGTCGAGGGACCACCCGAACCCATAATTAGTCCTGTACGTTCATGCGAAACCTCTTCTGCCAACAGCCCTGAATCTCTGATTGCCTCTAACATTGCTAAATAGTTATATGCAGCTCCATCCCCCATAAATCGACGAAGTTTCCGATCGAGAATGTGGTCCAAATTCACCTTCGGAAGACCATAAACGTGACTTCGAAACCCCATTTTTGCGTACTCCTCGGCAAAAGAAATTCCGGAGCGACCGGTTTTAAGAGAGTTTAAAACTTCGTCTTTATTATTCCCTATACTCGAGATAATGCCGATACCTGTGATGACAGCTCTTCTCACAATGACCTCGCTACATATCGTCCGTTGATAAAAACGTGCCAACCTTCATATTTTTTACACCATAGACTATTTCACCGTCCACCGACATTGTTCCATCAGCTATTGCCAAGGCCACTTGCCGGTTAATAACCCGGCGAATATCAACATGATAACTGACCAACTTATTCTCTGGCGTAACCTGGCCAGTAAACTTGACCTCACCGACACCAAGGGCACGACCCCTTCCAGAAGCTCCTGTCCAGCCTAAGTAAAAACCTACTAATTGCCAAAGAGCGTCCAAACCAAGACATCCTGGCATTACGGGATCGTTAACAAAGTGGCACTCAAAAAACCACAAATTCGGCTTTATATCGAGCTCCGCGTCAAGATGCCCTTTTCCGTAGGCACCTCCTTCACTATCGATATGAGTGATGCGGTTGAACATAAGCATGGGTGGGGCCGGCAATTGCGCATTACCCAACCCAAATAACTTGCCGTTTGCACAGTTAACCAAATCTTCGAATGCAAAGCTATTTTTATTTGTAAATTCCTTAGGGAACGGCTCGGAAGTTGCTAACCCATTCATCTCTGTGCCCGTACAAAATTCTCGAGGACGCTCCAAATAACGCTTTGAAGTTAGATTATTTCAGAACGACACACTCTCAATACTATATATATGTACCGGGGAGATAAAAGACGAGTCGCCCGTTGTTTATTGTTCCGTAATAACCTTACCAGTTTCCTGATCAACGGCTTTCATAGACAACTTTACTTTGCCCCGGTCATCAATACCTATCAACTTAACTTTTACCTCATCGCCGACATTAACAATATCTGTGGTCTTTTCGACACGCTCCGGTCGAAGTTCACTGATATGTACGAGACCGTCTTTAGAACCCAAAAAATTGACAAAAGCCCCAAAATCAACGGTTTTTACCACCTTACCGTGATAAATTGTTCCGATTTCCGGCTCAGCCGTAATATTTTTAATTTCATTGATGGCTGCTTCAGATGCTGCTTCATCAACAGCCGCAACCTTCACGGTGCCATCATCTTCTATATCAATCTTCGCACCAGTATTCTCACAAATTTCGCGAATCACCTTTCCACCTGGACCAATCACCTCACGTATTTTGTCTTTTGGAATGCTAATCACGGTAATGCGCGGAGCATTTTGACTAACATCATCCCGAGCAGATGCAATCGCTTTTGACATCTCATCTAGGATGTGGAGCCGGCCATCTTTTGCCTGTTCAAGAGCGACCTTCATTATTTCTTCCGTGATAGAAGTGATCTTTATGTCCATTTGTAGAGAGGTGATCCCTTTCTCTGTGCCAGCAACTTTAAAATCCATGTCACCGAGATGGTCCTCGTCGCCTAGAATATCCGAAAGCACGGCAATCCCTTCATCTTCTTTTATCAAGCCCATAGCTATTCCCGCCACAGGCCCAGACATTGGCACACCCGCGTCCATCATGGAGAGGGAAGTGCCGCAAACGGTTGCCATCGACGAGGAACCATTTGATTCTGTAACTTCTGAAACCACTCGAATTGTGTAGGGAAACTCTTCTTTTTCTGGCAAAAGGGCTCGAATTGCTCGCCATGCCAATTTGCCATGGCCTATTTCCCGACGACCCGGACCCACCATGCGACCTGCTTCACCGACTGAATAGGGGGGAAAATTATAGTGAAGCATGAAATGTTCACGGTAATCTCCATCCAGACCATCAATAATCTGTTCATCCTGTCCTGTACCCAGTGTGGTAACTACCAAAGCTTGGGTCTCACCACGGGTAAACAATGCACTGCCGTGGGCTCTGGGAAGAACCCCAACTTCACAAGCTATAGACCGGACTGTTTTAGTATCGCGGCCATCAATCCGCTGACCAGTGCGCAAGATGTCTTGACGAACAATCTCTTTTTCTAAATTTTTGAATGCGTCAGAGACCAAAGACTCATCAACCTCTTCATCCGCCGCACAAGTGTCTAAAACATTCGTCTTTACGGCGGCAATCTTTTCCTGTCGAGAAGCTTTCTCCGTCTCCGCATAAGCTACTCTTAGATCCGACTCGGCCATTTCGTTCACCTTAGCAACGGCTGTTTCAATTCCTTCGGGCGGCGGCGGGATATCCCACGGTTCCTTAGCACAAGCCCTTGCTAGGTCAATAATTCCGTCAATTACAGCTTGGTAGGCGGTATGCCCAAACATAACTGCACCGAGCATAATCTCTTCTGATAACTGGTTGGCCTCAGATTCCACCATCAACACTCCCTCATGGGTACCTGCTAAGACCAGATTCAGATCTGAAGACGTCAACTCATCTACCTTTGGATTTATGATATACTGCCCATCAATATAGCCAACACGGGCCGCCCCTATTGGTCCCATAAAGGGAATACCTGAAATTGTTAACGCAGCGGAAGCTCCTATCAAAGCCACTATATCTGGATCATTCTCCAGATCATGTGCCAGAACAGTGCAAATTACTTGGGTTTCATTCTTATATCCACCGGCAAACAAAGGTCTGATTGGCCTGTCGATCAGCCTCGAGGTTAGGGTATCTTTTTCAGTCGGACGGCCTTCTCTTTTAAAGAAACCGCCCGGAATTTTTCCCGCCGCAAAGGTCTTCTCTTGATAGTTTACCGTTAGCGGAAAAAAATCTATTCCTTTTTTTGGTGAGCGGGCTCCCACCGCTGTACACAATACAACGGTCTGACCATAGGTTGCCATCACGGCACCGTCTGCCTGGCGGGCAATTTTACCCGTTTCCAGGATCAAAGATCGCCCACCGAAATCAATTTCTTTTTTAAACTCTTTAAACATATTTCTATCTTCCTTCCTTCATACAAAAAATATCTACACCTGGTTCACCATCCTTTAAGTATCCGCAATCCAAATTCAACTAGCACACTAACTGAAGCACCAATAGTAAAGGTTCCAAAATTCTGTGATAGAAGAATATATGAAGGTACCCCCTCTACCCATAGTATGCCGGTAAGCAATCGTGTCGCCTTAACAAATTAAAGACCAACTAACCCACGCAAGCCTGACCCTAACGGCGTAATCCCAACCGCTTAATCAGCCCTTGATATCGTTGGGCATTCTTATTGTTCAAGTAATCCAGCAATCGTCGCCTTTGCCCAACCATCACCAGAAGTCCGCGCCGCGAATGAAAGTCCTTTTTGTGAATTTTCAAATGCTCAGCTAAATTAGTGATGCGTTCGCTCAGAATTGCAACTTGTACCTCTGGAGACCCTGTATCGTTCTCTTGCGTGGAAAATTCTGCAATAAGAACTTGCTTGCGCTCTGCTGTAATCGACATCGTATTCTACTCCGTTAGTCATAGGTTAAGCACTCTAACGGGACGAATCACCCCATCTTCCACACAAGCTAAGGCCACTGGTTTTCCCCCCGCCATGGCAACCACAAAATCACCTTGGCTCAAAAAATTGAGGGGAACCCGCTCGGCTAACTTTAAGACGGAAAGCGGTTGCCCGCATCTAAGCCTTCGAGCTTCTTCTTCGATCAAGGTCAGCGCCGGGATGTCGTCCAGCGCTGTCTCAACCGGCCGAATTAACTTATCGGCGGGCGCGGTATGCCCTAATTCCACAAGTTTGTCCAGCGAAATAGAATCTTTCTCACCAAAGGGACCGACACGGAGTCGTCGCAACTGTGCTATGTGTCCCCTAGTGCCGAGTGCAAGTGCAAGATCTCTAGCCAAAGCTCTCATATATACACCTTTACCCGAAACTACCCGGAAACTTGCGTGATCCCTATCCAACACCTCCAAAAGCTCAAATTCACTAATTTGAACCAGCCGAGCGTTAAGTTTGAACTTTTGGTTCTTCCTGGCTAAGTCATAAGCTCTACGCCCTTTAATTTTTACCGCTGAATATGCTGGAGGAACCTGATCTATTTTACCAATAAAACGCGGCAAAACTGATAAAATTTCCTCCTCTTTCGGTCGATATTCCGACGTTTCTGTTACCATCCCCTCTGCATCATCGGTATCCCGACTTTCACCCCAACGAACAGTGAACCGGTATTCTTTCACACCGTCAAAGACATACGAGATGGTTTTTGTGGCTTCTCCAAAAGCCAAAGGCAGAACACCGGTTGCCATTGGATCTAAGGTGCCACCGTGACCCACCTTGGCAGCTTTCAGGATAGATCGCGCAGTGTTTACTACACCGGTGGAGGTTATACCTACCGGTTTATCAATTATTAACCAGCCATGGAGAGGAAACCCTTTTTTTCTATGGCCCAAGATATTTATACCTTGTTTTCACCTCTTAGAACCGGAAACAGCAGATCTCAAAACCCCGCTAATGCGTTCAGCATAGTCAAATGAGTGATCAGCCTGAAAAGAGATGGTCGGTACAAATTTAAGTGTCAGCTCCTGACCTAGGCGATGTCTAATGAATGGGGTTGCCCTGCCCATAGCCGTTATCAGAGGCTCAGCGTCACCGCCCCCAAGTGGCGTTACAAATGCTACCGCCTTTTTCAAATCCGGACTAATCCGAACCTCTGACACCGTAACCGAAATATTTGCCAACTGAGGGTCACGAAGTTCACCCCGTTGAAAAATGTTGACTAGTGCATGCCGGATTTCTTCTGCAACTCTCAATTGGCGTTGACTAGGCGTTTTGCCTGCAGTTTTTCCCATATGAGCTTCCGTAAGAACACCCGTTAACTTAGACAACCCAAACCTAGTAAGCTAGCCTTAGTCAGATCTCTGGAGCCACTTCTTCAACGGTAAAACACTCAATCACGTCACCGGCCTTAATGTCATTATAATTCTCAAATGACATGCCGCATTCGTAATTCTGCTGCACTTCCCGAACATCGTCTTTAAACCGCTTCAGCGTGGACAAATTGCCTTCATGCAACACTACGTCATCTCTTATTAACCTAACCCCAGCTCCGCGCTTTACAGTCCCCTCGCTGACATAACACCCTGCAACCTTACCAATTTTAGAGACGCTAAATACTTCTCTAATTTCTGCGTTTCCAAGGAATGACTCCCTAATTTCAGGAGCCATCAAGCCAATTAATACACCCTTCATATCGTCCGCCAGTTCATAAATCACGGAATAATAGCGTATCTCTGTTTTCTCCAACTCCGCCAAATTACGGGCTTGTTTGTTAGCTCGAACGTTAAATCCCACAACCAACGCACCCGAGGCGTTTGCAAGTTGGATGTCTGACTCATTGATACCTCCTACCGCCTGATGAACAATCTTCACCTTAACCTCGTCTTGTGGTAGTTTTTCGAGCAACCCAACAATGGCCTCAACAGAACCCTGCACATCAGCCTTAACCAAAAGTTGAAGTACCTTTGATTCGCCCGTTTGAATGGCAGAAAACAATTCTTCAAGTGTACTTTGTGATGAAACTGCCGTTCTGATGGCGCGCTTCTTGTTCTCCCGGAATTCAGCTATTTCACGCGCCCGCGCTTCAACTTCAACTACTACAAAATCATCGCCAGCATTAGGGGCGGCGTTAAGCCCAATCACTTCTGCCGGCACCGACGGGCCAGCCACCTTAATATTACCGCCACGGTCATTAACCATGGCTCTAACCCGACCCCACTCACTCCCAGCGACAAAAATATCTCCTATTTTTAATGTGCCTCTTTGAACAAGTACCGTCGCCACAGGCCCTCGGCCGGGCTCCATTTTGGACTCAATAATTGTGCCTTCCGCCAGTCTGTCCGGATTAGTTTTGAGATCAAGGATTTCTGCTTGAAGCACAATATTTTCAATCAGTTTTTCAAGGTTGGTCTTTTTTATAGCCGACACTTCCACATCCAACACATCGCCACCCATCTCTTCCGAAACCACCTCATATTCAAGCAACTGCGTTCGAACGCGATTAGGATCTGAACCAGGCAGATCAACTTTGTTAATCGCAACAATGATTGGTACATTAGCTGCCTTAGCATGGCTAATTGCCTCCACTGTTTGTGGCATAACACCATCGTTAGCCGCTACCACTAAAACAACCATATCTGTTACGCTCGCTCCACGAGATCTCATGGCAGTGAAGGCTTCGTGTCCAGGTGTATCAATAAAAGTAATTTTATTTCCACCAACAGTTGTCGTTTGATAGGCGCCGATGTGTTGCGTTATACCGCCAGCTTCTCCAGACACCACATCAGCCTCACGAAGAGAATCTAGCAACGAGGTTTTTCCATGATCCACATGGCCCATAACCGTTACTACCGGCGACCGTATGGTCAATTCGCCATCCTTGTCATCACCACCGGTTAAACCAACTTCAACATCCGATGCGCTGACACGCTTTATCTTATGTCCGAATTCTTCAACAAGTAGTTCCGCTGTATCCGCATCTATTGTTTGCTGAAGGTTAGCCATGACGCCCATTTTCATAAGCGCCCCCACAACCTCCGCGCCCCTTTCTGCCATTCGGTTAGATAATTCTTGGCCAGTGATGAGTTGATGGAGGTTGTGGGGGAGAGAGTGCTAACGGAAGATCAAGC
>JAOMCN010000003.1 GCA_028345065.1 Rhodospirillales bacterium | reverse complement strand
CTCGCGGGTATAGAAGTACCACCTCGAGGACAATATATTCGGGTACTTTACGCCGAGATTGGTCGTATTCTAAACCACATTCTAAATATTACGGCCTATGCCATGGATGTCGGTGCCATGACACCTATGCTGTGGGCTTTTGAACATCGAGAGCTTCTAATGGAATTTTGCGAAAGGGCGAGTGGTGCTCGCCTTCATATGGCTTACTTTCGACCAGGTGGTGTGGCTCGAGATATCCCACAGGAATTGCTTGAGGATATAGATAAATGGGCCGACGGTTATCCCAAAATGATTGATGACCTTGAAGCCCTATTAACAGATAACAGAATTTTTAAGCAACGTACTGTGGATATTGGCGTCGTATCAGCAGAACAAGCAAATGACTGGTCTTTCACGGGTCCAAACTTGCGAGCTTCTGGGGTGCCGTGGGATTTACGTAAGGCACAACCCTACGATGTCTACAACAAGTTGGACTTTGACATTCCCACGGGCAAACATGGTGATTGTTATGACCGCTATCTTATCAGAATGTACGAAATGCGTGAGTCTGTTAAAATTATAAAACAGTGCGTTGCAAATATGCCCCCAGGTCCTTCATCCGTCGACGATAATAAATTTGCACCACCATCACGGGAAAACATGAAACGTTCGATGGAGGCATTGATACATCACTTTAAACTTTACACTGAAGGTTATCATGTCCCTGCGGGAGAAACCTATACAGTGGTTGAAGCGCCGAAAGGGGAATTCGGCGTTTATCTTGTATCAGACGGCACAAATAAACCGTATCGCTGCAAGATCAGGGCTCCCGGATTCGCACACCTGCAGGCCCTTGATATGATGTCTACTGGGCACATGTTGGCTGATGTTGTTGCAAATATAGGATCGGTTGATGTTGTATTTGGGGAAATTGACCGATGAATAATTCTAATCATGACCCACATGATTTAGAACAATTTATCTTTTCAGAAGACACGCTGGCTGCTGCGAATGCGGAAATTACAAAATATCCAGAAGGCAGACAGGCGAGTGCTGTAATGCCGCTATTAGATCTTGCCCAACGGCAATGCAATGGCTGGTTACCCCGCGTGGCTATGGATTACGTTGCGGATTTTCTCGATATGCCGCCCATCAAAGTGTATGAAGTGGCGACTTTTTATACTATGTATAATTTAGCGCCAATCGGTAAATATCATGTCCAAGTATGCACAAATTTGCCGTGTTGGCTTAGGGGTTCTGATGATGTTACAGCGGCCTGTAAGAAGAACCTAGGTATCGAATTTGGACAAACCTCCAGTAATGGGGATTTTACTTTATCTGAAGTAGAATGTCTTGGGGCGTGCGTAAATGCACCGATGATCCAAATCAATGACGATTACTATGAAGATTTGGATGGTATTACTACAGCGTCGATACTCACTCAATTGGCAATAGGCGACAATCCTCAAACCGGTTCTCAAGTTGGACGTAATAGCTGCGAACCAACTGGCGGATTGACGACATTAACCGAAATCAATATCCGTGGCTCAGGAGAGGAATAAATGTTAAAGGACAAAGATCGTATCTTTACAAATATTTATGGCCACCATGATGCCTACCTGGCGGGAGCGCGATCACGTGGAGACTGGGATGATACCAAGACACTCCTTGGGCGTGGTAGAGATACTATCATTGAAGAGATAAAGGCGTCTGGTCTTCGTGGACGTGGTGGTGCTGGTTTCGGCACGGGATTGAAGTGGTCCTTCATGCCAAAGGAAATTACAGATCGCCCCCATTATTTAGTGGTTAATGCAGATGAAGGAGAACCTGGGACCTGTAAAGACCGGGAAATTATGAGACACGATCCTCATAAATTAATTGAAGGTTGTCTTATTTCTAGTTTTGCCATGGGAGCCCATGCAGCATACATATACGTTCGCGGCGAATTTGTTCGCGAAACTGAAGCTTTGCAGAGGGCTATAGACGAGGCATATGAAAATTCTCTTATTGGTGCAAATGCCTGTGGTTCAGGTTGGGATTTCGATCTTTATGTTCACCGTGGTGCAGGGGCTTACATTTGTGGAGAGGAAACTGCTCTCATTGAAAGTCTCGAAGGAAAAAAAGGTCAGCCGCGCCTGAAACCCCCGTTCCCTGCCAATGCTGGTCTCTATGGGTGTCCGACGACTGTCAATAATGTGGAATCAATTGCCGTAGTTCCTGAAATTTTAAGGAGGGGTTCCAACTGGTTTGCCAGTTTCGGCCGCCCCAATAATACCGGAACAAAACTTTTTAACATTTCTGGGCACATAGAACAGCCTTGTACAGTTGAAGAAGAGATGAGCATTCCTCTGAAGGAACTCATCAACAAACACGCTGGTGGTGTCGTTGGGGGTTGGGATAATTTATTAGCGATAATTCCAGGGGGTGCGTCAGTACCTCTCTTACCAAAGGCTATTTGTGACACAGTATTAATGGATTTTGACTCACTTCGAGATGTACAGTCTGGTCTTGGAACTGCCGCCATCATGGTCATGAACAAATCAACGGATATAATTGCGGCAATTGCACGGCTGTCAGCCTTTTACAAACATGAAAGCTGCGGCCAATGCACGCCATGTCGTGAAGGTACTGGATGGATGTCCCGTATGATGAATCGAATGGTTAATGGTGAGGCCAATGTTAAAGAAATCGACTTATTAGAACAGGTTACAAGGCAAGTGGAGGGACATACTATTTGTGCTTTGGGTGATGCCGCCGCCTGGCCTGTCCAAGGTTTAATCCGTCACTTCCGGCCGGAAATTGAACAACGCATAAATGACGCAAAAAAACAAAGTGTTGCCGCATAGGAATAATGAGATGCCGACTATCACAATCGATGATGTCGAGATTGAAGTTGAAAGAGGTTTAACAGTCCTACAGGCCTGTGAATTGTTAGGTAAGGAAATCCCCCGATTCTGTTATCATGAACGTCTGTCCGTTGCCGGTAACTGTCGTATGTGTTTAGTGGAAATGGATCGATCTCCAAAACCTATTGCATCCTGTGCTATGCCCGTTGGCGAAGGCATGATTATTCGTACTAACACGGAAATGGTAAAAAAGGCACGCGAAGGTGTTATGGAATTTCTTCTGATTAATCACCCTCTTGATTGCCCGATTTGTGACCAGGGTGGAGAATGTGATTTGCAAGACCAGGCAATGGCCTATGGCTTTGATAAGTCTCGTTATTTAGAGAATAAAAGAGCAGTCAAAGATAAGTATTTGGGACCGTTGGTATCCACTATCATGACACGATGTATTCATTGCACTCGTTGCATAAGGTTTGCCCAGGAAATAGCCGGAGTTCCGGAATTAGGTGCAACCGGTCGCGGAGAACACATGGAGGTAGGCACTTACATTGAAAAAGCTCTGACGTCAGAGCTTTCAGGTAATATAGTGGATCTTTGTCCTGTCGGAGCGCTTACCTCAAAGCCTTATGCTTTCAATGCTCGATCCTGGGAACTCGAAAAGACGGAATCCATTGACGTTATGGATGCAATTGGGAGCAGTATCCGTGTTGATACGCGCGGATCAGAAGTCATGCGTATCCTCCCTCGGAATAATGATAACGTCAATGAGGAATGGATTTCTGATAAAACGCGACATGCCTGTGATGGCTTAAAACGTCAACGCTTAGACCGACCTTACCTCCGTAAAAATGGCACCCTTACTCCAGTGAATTGGCCAGAAATTATCTCTGTGGTTGCACAAAAGTTGAGTAATACAAATGGGGAAAAAATGGCTGCCATCGCTGGCAATCTTTCTGACTGTGAATCCATGCTTGCCTTAAAGGACTTAATGACTGGCGTTGGTTGCAATAATCTAGATTGTAGACAAGATAATGGTGCCGTTGGCGATGTCCGGGCAAGCTATATATTTAACTCAACTATTGCCGGGATAGATCACGCAGACGCCATTTTAATTATAGGCTGCAATCCCCGTTGGGAAGCGCCTGTATTAAATGCTCGTATTCGTAAAAGATATTTAACAGGTCAATTGAACATCGGTTTAATTGGGACCAAACTAGATCTCACCTACAAATATCAGCACTTAGGGGATGATCCTGGTTCCATTGATGATCTACTCGCCGGAAGTAGTGAATTTTCACAAATTCTAAATAAAGCTGACCGTCCGATGGTTATTCTTGGCTCTGGTGCTGTCGCACGTTTAGACGGCGCAGTGATACTTTTTAAAGCTCGTCAATTGGCTGAAAAATTTGAAATGATAAGTGATGATTGGAATGGATTTAATTTATTACAAAGTGCTGCATCTCGTGTCGGCGGGTTAGATTTGGGTTTCAAACCAAACAATAATAGCGCCCTTGATACTTTGGGTATATTGAAGGCTGCATCATCAGATAAGTTAGACCTCATTTACCTTTTAGGGGCAGATGAAATCGATGCCAGTAAACTAGGAAACGCATTTGTTGTTTACCAAGGGCATCACGGAGACACCGGGGCACATAGAGCGGATGCAATTCTACCTGGAGCGGCATATACTGAAAAAAATGCCACTTACGTAAACACAGAAGGGCGCATCCAGCGAGCTTCCATGGCAACTCTTCCTTTAGGTGATGCAAAGGAAGATTGGTCGATCATTCGAGCGATTTCGGGATCGATGGCTAATCCTCTCCCCTATGATACAATTGCTCAAGTTCGCCAAAGAATGATCGAGATTAACCCTGTATTCTCTTCAATTGATGAAATTGTTGATATTGAATGGGGTATTTTTGGCAAAGATGGAACCATTGACAAAGAAACCTTTGAACCGGCAATAAAAAATTTTTATATGACCGATACCATTAGCCGTGCCTCTATCACAATGGCTGAATGTACTGCAACAGCCAATGGCGACGTGTTTGCAGAGGTCGTTTCAGATGACTGAATTCTGGTGGGTATACCTTTGGCCGGTTTTATGGATTGTTATAAAAATACTTCTTTTGGTTGTTCCTCTACTGATTGGTGTAGCTTATTTGACTTATGCTGAGCGGAAGGTGATTGGTGCAATGCACCTGCGCCGCGGTCCAAACGTGGTTGGTCCTTATGGTCTCCTGCAACCCATTGCCGACGGCATGAAATTATTTTTTAAGGAAACTATAATCCCCACTGGAGCAAATAAAGTGGTGTTCCTCGTGGCACCAATGTTAACATTTTCTTTAGCTCTCATAGCATGGGCCGTGATCCCCGTTGGGAATGGATTGGTCATCGCTAATATAAATGTTGGTGTCCTCTATCTATTCGCCATCTCGTCCTTGGGCGTTTACGGAGTTTTAATGGCAGGATGGTCTAGCAACTCAAAATATGCTTTTCTTGGTGGGCTTCGTTCTGCGGCACAAATGGTCTCATATGAAGTTTCTATGGGCTTCATAATTATTACGGTTCTTTTAGTTGCCGGTTCATTGAATTTGAGTGATATAGTCCGAGCTCAGCAAGAAACTATCTGGTTCGTAGTTCCACTATTCCCGATGGCAGTCATTTTTTTCATCACCACTTTAGCTGAAACCAATCGACATCCATTTGATATGCCCGAAGCAGAAGCGGAACTAGTTTCTGGCTACAACGTTGAATACTCCGCTATGACGTTTGCACTATTTTTTCTTGGTGAATACGCAAATATGATCCTAATGGCGGGTATGACTACAATACTGTTCTTGGGAGGGTGGCTCCCAATACTTGATGTTGCTCCGTTTAATTGGATCCCAGGCCCAATTTGGTTTGCCCTCAAAATGGCATTCGTGCTGTTTATATTTCTTTGGGTTAGGGCAACCTTCCCTCGGTATAGATATGACCAGCTTATGCGTCTGGGCTGGAAGGTGTTTTTACCTATTTCGCTAGCAGCTGTTGTCATTGTAGGTGGGATAGTTGTTGCTTTTGATATTAACCCATTAGGCCGTTAGATATCGGAAAAAATAAATGAATTTTCTCGTTAAAAGCGCAAAAACAATATTTTTAGCGGAACTTGTCTCAGGAATGCTACTGACATTACGTTATTTTTTCAGACCAAAAGTCACATTAAATTATCCTTATGAAAAAGGACCATTAAGTCCAAGATTTCGTGGTGAACACGCCCTTCGCCGGTATCCTAATGGTGAAGAAAGGTGTATCGCATGCAAGCTCTGCGAGGCAATTTGCCCAGCTCAGGCCATTACCATTGAGGCAGAACCGCGTTCAGATGGAAGTCGGAGAACAACTCGCTACGATATCGATATGGTGAAATGTATTTATTGTGGTTTTTGCGAGGAAGCCTGTCCGGTTGATGCCATTGTAGAGGGACCAAACTTTGAATTTGCAACAGAAACGCGTGAAGAATTGCTCTATGATAAAGATAAGCTCTTAGCCAATGGCGATCGATGGGAAACCGAATTAGCTGCTTGTATACGGGCAGATGCGCCATACAGGTAAAATATTTAGATATGAAGAAAATAAAACAGCATTTTTGGACAGCCAAATGGTAATACAAGCACTCGCTTTTTATTTGTTTTCTATTATCACAGTAGTGGCAGCAGTGATGGTAATTTCAGCTAGGAATCCCGTTCATTCCGTTCTTTTTCTTATTTTAGCTTTCTTTAACTCGGCTGGATTGTTTGTGCTTCTGGGAGCGGAGTTTCTAGCTATGGTCATGGTCGTCGTCTATGTGGGAGCCGTTGCTGTATTATTCATGTTTGTTGTAATGATGTTAGATGTGAATATTGCAGAACTTCGGCAAGGTTTTTTACAATATCTACCGTTAGGGGGAATAGTGGGTTTAGTTCTCCTAATGGAACTTGCAGTGGTTGCCGGCGGGTTCGTATTCTCACCCGAGGTGTCTGAGAGGTTTGCTGCACCAATTCCAGTTCCATCAGACATCGCAAATACCGAAGCATTAGGAAACATTATTTATACGAAATATGTTTATTTTTTTCAGGCAGCAGGAATTATCCTTCTTGTCGCGATGATTGGTGCCATAGTTTTGACACATCGATCGAGAGAGGGCACGCGTAAGCAACGAATAAGTAATCAGGTCAATCGTAGGCCTGAAGACACCATAGAGATTAAAAAGGTGTCAACAGGAAGTGGTATCTAATGTTTGAAATTGGCCTGGCGCATTACTTGACCCTCGGTGCTATACTTTTCACACTGGGAGTGTTTGGCATTTTTCTAAACCGAAAAAATGTAATTATTATTTTAATGTCAATTGAGCTAATTCTTCTTGCCATAAACATCAACCTCGTATCCTTTTCATCTTATTTAGGTGATTTAGTGGGGCAGGTGTTTGCATTGTTTGTTCTTACTGTGGCAGCTGCTGAAGCGGCAATAGGGCTCGCAATACTAGTTGTTTATTTTAGAAACCGAGGCAGCATAGCTGTTGAAGACATCCACATGATGAAGGGTTAAAGGTATTTAGTTTATGTACGTTTCAGCAGTATTTTTACCTCTCATTGGAAGTTTTATTGCGGGCATCCTTGTTTTCGTTGGTGCTATCACCAAGCCCGAAAAAAAGAAGAACATAGACCAAATGGCTCATATGGTGACGGTAGGAGCAATGCTTCTATCTGCAGTCGCCGCGACAATAGCATTTATTGATGTTGTCGTTTACGGAAATGCCGTTGTTATTAAAGTCTGGACCTGGGTTGAGTCGGGGTCCCTAAAGTTTTCGTGGGAACTGCGTGGCGACACTCTCTCGTTAATCATGTTGTTGATGGTAACCTGGGTAAGTTCAATGATCCACATATACTCCATTGGGTATATGTCTCACGACAACTCAATTCCCAGGTTCATGAGCTACTTAAGCCTCTTTACTTTTTTTATGCTTATGCTCGTTACATCCAACAATTTGATACAACTCTTTTTTGGCTGGGAGGGAGTTGGTTTAGCGTCTTACCTATTAATTGGTTTTTGGTATAACCGTCCTTCTGCTTGTGCAGCCGCCATAAAAGCCTTTGTTGTAAATCGTGTTGGTGACTTTGGGTTTGCTTTGGGAATATTTGCTACCTTCTTGCTATTTGACACAATAAGCTTCGATGCCATTTTTGGACTTGCAGAAGAGAAATCCAATGCTGTCATTACAGTCTTTGGCGGAGAATTCCACGCTCTCACGGTAATTTGTCTCCTTCTTTTTGTTGGCGCCATGGGTAAATCGGCCCAATTGGGTCTTCATACTTGGCTACCTGATGCAATGGAGGGACCGACCCCTGTGTCAGCTTTGATACATGCGGCCACAATGGTAACAGCAGGTGTGTTCATGGTTGCCCGTCTGTCCCCATTATTTGAATATTCTGATACAGCATTAACAGTGGTAATCTTGGTTGGTGCCTCAACCGCTATCTTTGCGGCCACTATAGCGTGCGTGCAAAATGACATAAAGCGGGTCATCGCATATTCCACCTGTAGTCAACTCGGTTACATGTTTTTCGCACTTGGTGTTTCTGCCTATTCGGCGGGTATGTTCCACCTTATTACTCATGCATTCTTCAAGGCACTTTTGTTCCTTGGGGCTGGATCCGTCATCCATGCTATGTCGGATGAACAGGACATGCGAAAAATGGGCGGACTTTATAAATTGATCCCAGTGACCTATGTTTTAATGTGGGTAGGGAGCCTCGCACTAGCGGGGATATGGCCGTTCTCCGGTTTTTATTCTAAAGACATCGTCCTTGAAGCTGCCTGGGGAGCTCACACGGGGATTGGTTATTATGCTTTTTGGATGGGGATCGTCGCAGCATTTTTGACGGCATTCTATTCTTGGCGGCTGCTCATCCTAACGTTCCATGGGGAAAACCGAGCGGATGAAATCACTCTTGCCCATGTGCATGAGTCACCTAAGGTTATGATTTTGCCTTTAGTATTTTTAGCAATTGGGGCGCTATTTGTAGGAATACTGACCTTTGACTTCTTTGTGGGTGATCAAGCCACAGAGTTCTGGGGTAATTCAATACTAATACTTTCCTCTCACCCCGCTCTTGAAAACGCGCATCATGTGCCGATTTGGGTTAAGTATCTACCACTTTTTGTCGGTGTAGCTGGGATAGCACTGGCCTACCTGATGTATATGTTTGCACCTGAGCTACCTGGGGCGTTAGCTAACGGTTTCCATAGGACCCATCGCTTCCTCGTAAGGAAATGGTACTTCGATGAAATTTACGATCGCCTATTTGTAAAACCGGCATTCACATTAGGATATGGATTTTGGAAATCTGGCGACGGGGCCTTAATCGACGGGGTCGGTCCGGACGGTATCGCGGCCACTACACTTAATATAGCTCGCAGAGCCGGCGCGTTACAAAGTGGTTACCTATATCACTATGCTTTTGCCATGTTGTTGGGCATTGCGGGTCTGACGACTTGGTTTCTGGTAACGATGAGCTAACGCAATGAACAACTTCCCTTGGCTTTCCGTCATCACATTTGCACCAATGATTGGTGTACTCTTTATCCTGTTGATACGAGGGAATCCCGAGGTTGAGGCAAGAAATACACGTGCAGTCGCACTCTGGACTTCATTGATCACGTTTGCGGTATCATTGGGAATTTGGGTCAAATTCGACAACGCTATTGTTGGTTTCCAGTTCGAAGAAAAGGCCGTTTGGATGGAATCTCTCGGTCTAGCATATCACTTGGGTGTCGACGGTATTTCGATGTTTTTTATTCTTCTTTCAACTTTACTGACGGTTCTCTGCATCGCGGCAAGTTGGATTTCGATTACTGATCGGGTCAAGGAATATATGATTTCATTTCTGGTTCTAGAAACACTGATGATTGGAATGTTCTCTGCACTCGATCTGGTACTATTTTATGTGTTTTTTGAGGGTGTTCTTATCCCAATGTTTTTGATTATTGGCGTTTGGGGTGGCCCCCGCCGCAACTATGCCGCCTTCAAATTCTTTCTCTATACCCTAGTGGGTTCGGTACTGATGTTACTTGCAATCTTAACCATGATATTTGAGTCAGGAACTGCGGATATTACAATACTCCTAAATCATGATTTCCCTGTCTCGCTGCAGCCTTGGCTTTGGTTGGCATTCTTTGCCTCATTTGCAGTCAAAGTACCCATGTGGCCGGTTCATACTTGGCTTCCCGATGCTCATGTGGAAGCGCCCACTGCTGGTTCCGTGATTTTAGCTGGGGTACTTCTTAAATTCGGTGGTTACGGATTTTTACGTTTTTCGTTACCTATGTTCCCCATCGCAAGCGCAGATTTTACACCCTTCATATTTGGGCTTAGCGTTATCGCAATAATTTACACTTCACTAGTTGCCCTTGCACAAGAAGATATGAAAAAACTCATTGCCTATTCTTCTGTAGCCCATATGGGATTTGTGACAATGGGCTGCTTTGCGGCTAACCAACAGGGTATCGAAGGCGCAATAATTCAAATGTTAAGCCACGGCGTGGTGTCTGCCGCATTATTCCTTATTGTTGGCATTGTCTATGACCGTATTCACTCTCGAGAAATATCTTCATACGGAGGTCTTGTCCATCGCATGCCGTTCTATGCGCTTATTTTCATGATTTTCATGTTGGCATCTGTAGGCCTTCCTGGTACCAGCGGATTTGTTGGTGAATTCCTTATTTTAATTGGCACTTTTCAAGTAAATACTTGGGTGGCGTTACTAGGTGCTACAGGCGTAATCATTGGCGCTGCCTATATGCTCTATCTCTATCGGCGTGTTATTTTTGGAGAGCTGACCAAAGAAGATTTAAAAAAGATTTTAGATGTTTCACCTCGAGAAATTGCAGTCTTTGCGCCATTAATATTCATCGTCTTTTTCATGGGGATCTATCCGATTCCATTTTTGGATGTGATGCACTCTTCCGTGGAGAACTTGATGGAACGTTATCATTCAGCCCTTGCTGCCCATGACGCAGTGGCTATTTTGGCAAAATAGGTGGGAGAATTCATGTCGTTAGCCCCGTTTCCTGCTCTTTTACCTGCTTTACCGGAAATTTTTCTGGCTATAGCGGCGATGATCCTACTAATGGTTGGTGTTTATTCTCGTCAAGAACGGAGTGCCCGTATTGTTTCCTATGCGAGCATCGTTGTTTTAATAATAACGCTAATCCTAGTGGGAATAATCACCGACGGGAGAACGCTAACCTTTGGTGGCGCGTTTGTGAACGATACTTTTGGGTTGTTCATAAAAACGTTAGTTCTAGTGGCATCATCTGCCACAATTTTGATCTCCAGAGATTATTTGATTATGCATGGAATAAATCGTTTTGAATTCCCGGTGCTAATATTACTAGCGACGCTGGGTATGCTTATGATGGTTTCGGCTAACGATCTAATTTCTCTCTATCTTGGTTTGGAATTGCAGAGCTTGTCCCTCTATGTAATGGCTGCATTTCAGAGAGATAACACTCGTTCGGCAGAGGCCGGTCTCAAATACTTTGTGCTGGGTGCTTTGGCTTCTGGCCTACTGCTTTACGGTTTAACACTTGTGTATGGGTTTTCCGGTACCACTAACTTTGACTCATTAACAAAACTCTTTACGTCTGAAGATGTTGACGTACCAATAGGTATCACAATTGGAATTGTCTTCATAGTATCCGGGTTTGCGTTCAAAGTTTCTGCCGTCCCCTTTCACATGTGGACACCGGATGTTTATGAAGGTGCACCGACACCTGTCACGGCGTTCTTCGCAATTGCTCCCAAAATAGCGGCGATGGGATTATTTATACGCATTATGACCGGACCTTTTGGTCAACTTTCCGGGGAGTGGCAACAGATTATCATCTTTATCTCAATCGCCTCCATGATCCTTGGAGCCTTTGCAGCTATTAATCAGCGCAATATCAAAAGGCTAATGGCGTACAGCTCTATCGGTCATATGGGCTACGCTTTAATTGGTTTGGCCGTTGCTGGCCAGTTAGGTGACACAACTACTCGTGCTGATGGCATCTATGGTATGCTCATTTACCTTGCTATCTATTTATTTATGAACCTTGGTACCTTCACTTGTATCTTATTGATGAAGCGCAACTCCCGAATGGTGGAAAATATCGATGATTTAGCTGGCCTATCGAAAACAAACCCAGCTATGGCAGCCGCACTCACCATATTTATGTTTTCAATGGCAGGAATTCCCCCATTGGCAGGCTTTGTTGGCAAATTATATATATTTCAATCAGCCATTCAGGCTGAGTTATTCGGATTGGCTATTATCGGTGTACTAGCAAGTGTGGTAGGCGCTTTCTATTATCTTCGAATAGTCAAAGTTATGTATTTTGATAAACCAGAAGAAGAGTTTGACCAACTAGTCAGTATGGAAATGAATGGCGTTATAATTGTAACCGGTGCTGTTACGCTTTTTCTAATACTTCTTCCAGGACCGTTACTGATGGGCGCGGCGGCGGCCAGCGCCGCGCTTTTTCCTGGATGACGAAGACACTTCCTGACTTACCGACCGGCATTTCGCTTATTTCACATGAGACCGTTACGAGTACGAACTATGAAGCAAAGTTGCTCGCGGATGATGATGCTCCAGAGGGTACAGTTGTTTGGGCTAAAGCACAGACACATGGAAAGGGTAGGATGAACCGTAACTGGGTATCTAAACGTGGAAATCTTTATAGCTCAATTATACTACGACCCTGCACCCCATTAGCACAAGCCACACAGATAGCGTTTCTACCGGCGCTAGCTTTAGGGGAAGTGCTAGCAAGATTTGTCTCGGTTTCGAACTATTCCTTTAAGTGGCCGAATGACGTGCTTCTTAATAAGAAAAAATTATCAGGGACGTTACTAGAATCAGGTGATTGGAGCACTAATCAATCCAAATGGCTTGTCATTGGTTGTGGGGTCAACTTAGCCCATTCCCCGACAGAGACCCAATTTCCTGCGACATCGATATTTGAAGAGACAAGACAGTTAATCCCTGTAAAAGACGCTTTATTCTATTATTACCAATTTGTATATGAGTGGTACTTAAGATGGTCTAAAGAAGGTTTTTCCTCTGTACGTAACGCCTGGTTAAAACACGCGCACGGGTTAGAAGAGGAAATAACAGCTAACTGTGGACAACAGTCATATACCGGTCGATTTATCGGTCTAGATGATTATGGTGCACTCAAAATACAAACCGATACTGGTCTCCGCACCATCCGTGCTGCTGATGTGTATTTAAACCACTGATTTAGGAAATAATGCGCATGCTGCTAGCTATTGACTCGGGAAATACCAATATCGTATTTGCAGTTTTTTCAGAATTCGGAGATCTCCAAGGCGAATGGCGCGCAGGCGCCGAAAGCAATAGAACAGCCGATGAATTTGGTGTTTGGCTTACCCAGTTACTTCAAAAAGAGGGGATTGAAAAGAAAAAGATTACTTCGGCAATTTTAGCTACCGTTGTCCCAGATAATCTTGCCGACCTTAAATTACTCTGTTTGAAGTATTTCAATTGTGACGCCATGGTAATTGGCGACCCAGAGGTAAAATTGGGTCTAAAGATTTTAATAGACCACCCGCGTGAGGTTGGCGCGGACCGTTTATGCAATGCCGTAGCTGCGCAAGATACCTATGGTGGACCCCTACTTATTTTGGATTTTGGTACTGCTACTACCTTCGATGTGATTAATAATGAGGGGGATTATTGTGGTGGAGCTATTTATCCCGGTATAAATTTATCTCTTGAAGCTCTCCATCATGGGGCAGCTAAGCTACCACGTGTCGCAATTGATAAACCGGATTCGGTTATTGGAAAGGATACTGTCTCTGCGATGAAATCCGGTATTTTTTGGGGGCACGTTAGCATGATTGAAGGGATGGTTACCCGCATTTCCAATGAGTTTGGGTGTTCAATGAAAGTAGTTGCGACAGGTGGTTTAGCAAACCTTTTTCACACTTCATGTGATGCAATTGATATTTGTGATCCTAGCTTAACTCTTCGCGGCCTTTTCACGATATTTAAGGCGAATGAGAAACTTAGAGACATAAATAGGTACTCCCCTGGAAAATGAACTACTTTTTGTGCCGTTAGGTGGCACTGAAGAAATTGGGATGAACTTCAATCTCTATGGGTTAGGTGCGCCCGAGAAGCATGATTGGTTAATTATCGATATGGGGATAACGTTTGGTGATGATTCAACACCAGGCGTTGAAGTTATTGTTCCAGATCCCTCTTTCATCGCAGAAAAACGAGAAAAATTACTAGGTATAATTCTGACCCATGGTCATGAAGATCATTTAGGCGCTGTACCATACCTTTGGGATAGATTGCGGTGCCCTATTTACGCAACTCCTTTTACAGCTGAGCTCCTTCGGGGAAAACTCAAGGTAAATGGACATCTGTCTGAAATAGAAATTGTAGAAGTCCCCCTGCGCGGGCATTTTACAGTTGGACCATTCTCGCTAGAATTGATTACATTGACACACTCCATGCCTGAGCCAAATGCGATTGTCATCAGGACGCCTCTTGGGTCCATCTTTCACACTGGTGATTGGAAATTTGACCCTGAACCAGTCGTCGGGGATATTTCAGACGAAGCAGCCCTAGCAGCTCTTGGAGACGAGGGTGTATTGGCATGTATTGGTGATTCAACCAACATATTTGTCGATGGAAACTCTGGTTCTGAATCCTCTCTCCTTGAAAATATGACAAAACTTATTGGCAAATCTACTGGAAAAGTTGCGGTAACCTGTTTTGCTTCTAATGTTGCACGCATAAAAACTATTTTTAATGCTGCAACCGCTAACGATCGTGCCGTTGCATTAGTAGGCCGTTCTCTTTGGAGAATTAACTCAGCTGCACGAAATACAGGTTACCTTGTTGACCTCCCGCCGTTTTTAGAAGCAGGAGAAGCTAAGAATATACCAAGCAATGAGATACTTTACATCTGTACAGGTAGTCAAGGTGAAGCACGTGCTGCTCTTTCCAGCATCGCGTCAGGAAATAACCGAGAAGTTACATTTGGACAAGGTGATACGGTGATCTTTTCATCTCGAATTATACCTGGTAACGAACTATCAATCGGAAGGCTTCAAAACAAGCTCATTCAAATTGGTGTTGACGTAATATCAGAGCATAATGAGTACATACATGTCTCTGGCCATCCAGCTCGAGAAGAACTTATCAAAATGTACCAATTAATCCGCCCTCAGATTGCCATCCCCGTACACGGAGAGCCCCGACATCTTGTTAAACACGTTGCATTAGCAAAAGATTGTCAGGTTCCGGAGACAGTCTTGGTAAAAAATGGATCGATGGTTAAATTGGGATCGGGGCCTGCCACAATTATCGATGAGGTGTCTGTTGGTCGTTTTTCTGCCGAAGGAACACGACTCCATAGACTAACTGGAAAAGTAGTAAAAGATCGCTCTCGCATCATCTATAACGGTGTTGTTGTTTTAACTTTGATATTGGATAAGAAAGGCGGCATTGTTGGGCTACCTAAATTAACAACACATGCCCTTATGGATGATGATGAAGTAACGTATATGGTTGAAATCTTAACCGATAAAATTAAAGAAGCATTTAAAGGTTTAAGTCCAGAAAAGTTGCAGGATGATGATGTAGTGCAGGAGACGGCTCGTATTACAGTTAGAAAAAGCCTTAGAGAAACGCACGCTAAGCGACCACTTGTGACAATTCATGTTGTTAGAATTTAAGAGGGAATAGGAATCTAATAGATGGGTCTGGTTACCGGTTTTGCTATTTACTTTGTTATTTGGTGGATCACTCTATTTATAGTTCTGCCCTTTGGCGTTCAACGAAATCAAAATGTTAAAGAAGGGAATGACCCCGGGGCTCCCATCCAACATCGTATGTTAAAAAAAATGGCTATCAACACAGGATTGGCCTTTGTACTTTGGTCAATTATTTATATCGTCGATGTTTATGATATTATTACAATAAAAGACTTTGTTTCTACACACAGCACTAGTAATTAAGTAACTGTATTTAGTACACCCTTTAAATCAGATAATACCGCATTCCAAAACATGATTTAAATTAGGCAATTTATTTAATGTCAAACTATTGCAAGGTCGCTTTAGAACATCCCTTACACCGCGATTACCACGATACGGAATATGGGTTTCCCATAACAGGTGAAGCAGAGCTCTTTGAACGACTAGTAATGGAAATTTTTCAGGCCGGTCTATCCTGGCTACTTATCCTTAAAAAACGAGAGGCATTAAAACTAAGTTTTAACAATTTTAATGTAACCCAAGTAGCAAATTTTAACGATAAAGACGTAAAACGATTATTAGAAAATAATTTAATTATCAGAAATCGAACAAAAATTGAATCGACAATTTTTAATGCAAAAAGGTTAGTTGAACTCCGAAAAACCGATGACGGATTTGCTGATTGGATCAAGAAACACCATCCTTTAGTTAGGGAAGAGTGGATTAAACTATTTAAACTAAATTTCAAATTTATAGGTAAACAAATTGTTGGTGAATTTTTGCAAAGCGTTGGCTACTTACCTGGCGCTCATAGTATAGATTGTCCGATTTACGAAAAAATTGAAATACTTAACCCTCCTTGGAAAAAAGTATATCCTTAGTTCGGTTTACAATTTAGTTAACGGATTCGCTCTATAGAGTATTTGAAAAATTGAAAAAATGTAATGTCCAAAATAACTATATTTTTATATCCCGTGTATTTATTACCACTTATAACGATGTTCACTGCGATAACCGCGTTTCCAGTATCGGCATCTGAAACAAACGTAATTATTTCTAAAAAGGATTGCGGACAATTAATACACCATCAGTTTTACCGCGATATAGACTTTGAGCCTGGAGTAGATGTCCGTGGAAAGAAAGTGAAAAGCGTAGAATATTTTCGTGATGAGAGACTAACCTTGCCAAAGGAATTAACGTTCAAGCTTAATTTAGATATTGCGAAAAAATTTGGGTTAGATGCTAATGGTCTTTCTGCCATTATGTCAGTCGGAAGAATAAAATTAAAAGGTCGTACTATCTATTTAAACGATCGGAGGCTAAATGCTAAAGATAGCCTTGCCATTACAACAAAATGTCAAAAAGTTATTCAGACGCCTTGATATGGTCAAGATCAAACTTATACATCTATAAAATAGGTGTATAAGGTTCGGCTTACCTAACCAAGAATCATAAATAAGGATAATATCAACCAATGTATTTGTCGAAATTTTTGATGCCGACGCTGAAAGAAAACCCTGCCGAAGCGCAAATTGTTTCGCATAGATATATGATGCGGTCTGGCATGATCCGTCAATCGAGCGCCGGTATTTATTCCTGGCTACCACTTGGTTTACGGGTCCTGAAAAAAATCGAACAAATTGTGCGAGAAGAACAAAACTTTGCCGGTTGCCAGGAACTATTAATGCCTACCATTCAGCCCGCAACAATTTGGCGTGAGAGTGGCCGATATGAAGACTACGGTAAGGAAATGTTGCGCATAACAGACCGGCATGAGAGAGAGATGCTATACGGGCCAACCAATGAAGAACTAATCACAGAAATTTTTCGTGGTTCGGTACGTACCTATAAGGACCTGCCAAAACTCTTGTTCCACATACAATGGAAATTCCGGGATGAGGTGCGGCCCCGCTTTGGCGTTATGCGTGGGCGTGAATTCTTGATGAAGGATACTTATTCTTTTGACTTGGATTTCGAGGGTGCAAAAAGAACCTACAATAAGATGTTTGTGGCTTACCTTCGCACATTTGCTCGTATGGGATTAAGAGCCATACCAATGGCCGCAGATTCTGGTCCCATTGGTGGTGATATGAGCCACGAATTTTTAATTCTTGCAGATACAGGAGAATCTGAAGTTTTCTGCCATAAAGATATTCTTTCATTTGATTTGCCTAAGGACAATATTGATTACAATGAGGACTTCCAACCAATAGTCGATAAATGGACGGGGCTTTATGCAGCTACTGATGAAAAGCATAACTTAAACCAAGCATCATTGCTGGCAGAGGATCTGGTATCTGCTCGTGGGATAGAAGTCGGACACATTTTCTATTTTGGCACCAAATATTCAAAATCTATGAATGCTTTTATCAGTAGTCCCTCTGGCCAAGAAGTGCCTGTAGAAATGGGGTCTTATGGGATTGGAATATCTCGGTTAGTTGCAGGGATAATTGAAGCGTCACATGATGACGATGGCATTATTTGGCCTGAATCAGTAGCGCCATTTGATATAGGTATAATAAATCTTAGCTCTGGTAATGAAAGTTGCGATAGTACGTGTGAAGACCTTTATTTCCGACTTGGAAATGCTGGTTTAAATGTCCTCTATGATGATCGAGATGAACGAGCGGGGGTTAAATTTGCCAATATGGATTTAATTGGATTGCCTTGGCAAATTATTGCCGGAACCCGTGGAATTAAGAATGGTGTGATTGAATTAAAGAATCGAGCAACTGGTGAAAAAGATGAAATGACACCAAATTCAGTTCTTAATAAGTTAGCAAGGATTTAGGAAATGTTCTCCACCTTCGAATGGATGGTAGCAATGCGTTATCTTCGGACCCGTCGCCAAGAAGGTTTTATTTCTATTATCGCTTGGTTTTCCTTATTAGGTATAGCGCTTGGTGTTGCAACTTTGATTATTGTCATGTCAGTGATGAATGGTTTCCGCCAAGAATTACTAACACGGATTCTAGGGATAAATGGCCATCTCAGCATCTACGGGTCCGAGAACTCGATTAGAGATTACGATAAAATTTCTATGAAGGTGAGGCGCGTGAAGGGCGTACTTAGTGTTACACCTATAATAGAAGGGCAGGTGATGGCCTCTGCAAATGGACGGGCATCAGGAGTTCTAGTTAAAGGCATTAGCCCCAATCATTTATTAAACAGACCGATTATCTCAGATAATATTCAATTTGGCAGTTTAAAAAATTTTAAAGGAACAAATTCCGTCTTAATCGGCACACGGCTTGCCACTAAGCTTAACCTAAATGTTGGAGATAAAATCACATTAATTTCTCCTAAAGGCAACATAACCGTCTTTGGAACCGTACCACGTCTTCGCATGTATCAAATTACAGGCTTATTTAACGTTGGAATGCATGAATACGATTCTAGCTTCATCTTTATGCCTTTGGTTGCAGCACAGAAATATTTTAAGCTACCAAGTGCTGTCAATTATCTGGACGTTAATATATCCGATCCTGATAACGTGCGAAGAAAAACTCGTGATATCCAAAAGGTACTTGGTGGTGATGTCCGTTTTTTTAATTGGCAACAAAGTAATTCCAGTTTTTTCAACGCCATAGAGGTCGAACGCAACGTAATGTTCTTAATCCTAACGCTCATTATTCTAGTGGCAGCTTTTAACATTATTTCCAGCCTGATTATGTTAGTAAAAGATAAGAGTCGGGATATTGCAATATTGCGAACGATGGGAGCGACCAAAGCGATGATTATGCGGATATTTTTTCTATCAGGTGCAAGCGTGGGTATTATCGGCACTACCATGGGTTTTATACTAGGCATTGCTTTCGTCCAAAACATTGAAACAATTCGTCAATGGATAGAAAAATTAACAGGGACAAACGTGTTTGCAGCGGAAATCTATTTTCTCTCTCAATTACCTGCCAAGGTAAACCCCGGAGAAATAGTTACTGTAGTGCTGATGGGACTTGGACTTACATTTCTTGCAACCCTATACCCTTCATGGAGAGCCGCCAGGTTAGATCCCGTTGACGCTTTACGGTACGAGTAAATTTTAGAGATGGTCGATGTTCTAGAACTTGAAGACATCCGAAAAACCTTTTTTCAAGGGCCGATATCATTAGTAGTTCTAAACAAAGCAAACCTTAAAATCCAAGGTGGCGAGATGGTTGGCTTGATAGGACCTTCCGGTTCAGGGAAATCTACACTTCTACAAATAGCGGGGCTGTTAGAAAACGCCGAAGAGGGAAGGGTTTCAATCCTCGGCGTACCTATGAACAAACTAGATGATAATTCCCGCACCAAAGCTCGTGGCACGGATATTGGATTTGTTTACCAATACCATCATCTATTAGCGGAATTCACAGCCCTTGAAAACATTGTTCTCCCACAATTAATCTCTGGGAAAAGTAAAACCCAGGCAAATAATGTAGCCAATAGACTATTGACATCTATGCAACTTATTGATCGCTCTACGCATCGCCCTGCACACCTATCTGGAGGGGAACAACAACGCGTCGCTGTGGCACGAGCGCTTGCCAATGATCCACGTCTTTTGTTGGCTGACGAACCGACAGGAAATTTAGATCATGATAGCGCTGAACAGGTCTTTAACCTACTCACCGAGCTGGTCAAAAAATCTGGAGTGGCCGCCTTAATTGCCACGCATAACCCCGAACTTGCAGGAAAAATGGATAGGGTTTTGCGCTTGGAGAATGGAATATTAATACCTGACTGATCCACAGACCTTCCCCATGTCCCAATTAACTTGGGGATAACTCTTCAAATTTGATTATATCCTAATGACAGGCTCCCTCGAATCTGAGATTCTTGTTACCATGCCCCGTTCAGAATTTGTCCACCTGAGATTGCACACTGCTTATTCCTTGCTTGAAGGAGCAATCAAAATAGCAGACCTGGTTAAGCAATGCCAAGCAATGGAGATGCCGGCGGTAGCAATGACCGATACATGTAATTTATTTGGGGCGTTGGATTTTTCTACAAATTGTGCCGAGGGGGGTATACAACCCATAATTGGCTGTCAGTTAGCAGTATCATCCTATATGCCGGAAGGTATTACGGATGTCCGACAGTCAACTCCGAGCATTCTTAGAAAAGGAGAAACCGCACTTCCTGACCAAATTATTCTTTTGGCTCAGAATAACATTGGATATGACAATCTTCTGCAACTTGTAAGCAAATACCACTTAGAAGCAAATCAATTGGGGAATAGTCATATCTCATATGACCTTCTCAATTTGTATGGAGAGGGGCTTATCGCCTTTACTAGTGGTCCTGCTGGCGGTGTTGGCAAGCTACTTTCCCAAGGGAAAATCGAACACGCCGAAGCACTTCTTCTAAAACTCCGGGATATATTTAAAGATCGCCTCTACGTGGAGCTAATGCGTCACAATTTAGAGGCAGAACGTTTCATTGAAAAAGATTTAATTAACCTTGCTTATGAGCATGGATTACCTCTTATCGCTACCAATGAGTGTTATTTTATATCCGAAGACATGTATGAAGCTCATGACGCTTTAATCTGTATTTCAGAAAGCACTTACGTAGATCAGTCTGAGCGTCGTCGGTTAACACCGGAACATCGTCTGAAATCAGCCGAGGAGATGAGTTCTTTGTTCTCAGATCTACCTGAGGCCATTGAGAACACAATCTTGGTCGCTAAACGTTGTGCAACCATGGCAGAAACATGTAGACCGCTACTCCCACCAGCTCCTAAGTCGAAAGATGACAAGCGTAGTGACGACGATGTTTTAGAAGATTTAGCGAAACTAGGCCTTAAGGACCGCCTTCAATCAGTTGTCTTAATCGGCATGGATGATTTTTCAAAAATCGAAGCGATCACTAAACCTTATCATGAACGTTTGAGATATGAATTAGATGTTATTGGAGAAATGGGGTTTTCTGGCTACTTTTTGATTGTGGCTGATTTTATTCAATGGGCAAAAGCCGAAGGGATTCCTGTTGGTCCTGGAAGGGGTTCCGGTGCAGGGTCTCTAGTTGCTTGGGCACTAACGATTACTGACTTAGATCCTTTGAGATTTGGACTTTTATTTGAACGATTTCTAAATCCTGAACGAATTTCTATGCCGGACTTTGATATTGATTTTTGCCAGGAAAGGAGGGACGAGGTAATTCGATACGTTCAGGATAAATATGGTGAGGATAGAGTTGCTCAAATTATTACGTTCGGTACCTTGCAACCACGAGCCGCTCTTCGGGACGTAGGTCGTGTTTTAGGTATGCCTTATGCACAAGTGGACGGAATTTGCAAGCTGGTACCAAATAATCCCACCAATCCAACGACCTTGGAAAAGGCAATAGATGATGAGCCTTTGTTACGAAAAGAGGTTGAGCTCAATGCAGGTGTAGCCCGATTGTTAGAAATATCTATGAAACTTGAAGGACTTTACCGCCACGCTTCTACTCATGCCGCAGGCGTTGTAATTGGCGATAGACCCTTGACGGATTTAATCCCTCTTTACCGGGATCCCCGATCGGATATCCCCGTAACACAATTTTCTATGAAGTGGGCGGAAGCCGCTGGTCTGGTAAAATTTGATTTCTTAGGTCTAAAGACACTAACAATATTTTCCACTACACAGGAATTACTGAAACAAAGAAATCTAGAGATCGATTTAAATAATTTACCTCTGGATGATTCAGCCACCTTTGAAATGCTGGGACGTGGTGAAACGACGGGCATATTCCAACTAGAGAGCTCAGGAATGCGAGATATCCTTCGAAATATGAAACCGGACAGTTTTGAAGACATCATTGCAATTGTGGCACTTTACCGTCCGGGACCCATGGATAATATTCCCAGCTATATACGGCGTAAACATGGAACCGAAGAAGCGGATTTCCTTTTCCCTAGCCTAGAACCAATACTCAGTGAAACCTATGGTATTATGATTTACCAAGAGCAGGTCATGCAAATTGCTCAAGAACTTGCTGGTTACACACTAGGTGGAGCTGATCTTTTGAGGAGGGCCATGGGCAAGAAAATTAAAGAAGAAATGGACGCGCAGCGAGAAGATTTTATAGCTGGTTCAGTAGGTAGAGGTGTACCGGAGAAAAAGGCATCCGATATTTTTGAACAAGTCGCTAAGTTTGCAGGTTATGGGTTTAACAAATCTCACGCCGC
This sequence comes from Rhodospirillales bacterium, assembly GCA_028345065.1. Lineage (GTDB taxonomy): Bacteria > Pseudomonadota > Alphaproteobacteria > Rhodospirillales > UBA2165. Next base: position 73,108 of record JAOMCN010000003.1, on the reverse strand, counting down.
AGCCTATGCGTTTATTTCTTATCAAACAGCATACCTGAAAGCCAATTTTCCTACTGAGTTTATGGCTGCTTCCATGACCTTAGACATACACAATACTGACAAACTCAATGCATTTAAGCAGGAACTTGACCGCATAAATATTAACCTATTAGAACCCGATATCAACAAATCTAAGGCGGTGTTTTCCGTCGAGTTAGAGAAAAAGGAAGGACATCAAACAGCAGCGGTTAGGTATGCACTTGCAGCAATAAAGAACGTGGGGCAATCGGCTATGGAAAGTCTGGTGATAAACCGTGATGAATATGGTCCTTTTGACAATCTCCGAGATTTGGTTACACGCTTAGATAGTAAAATTATCAGTAAACGGCAGTTCGAAAATTTAGTTAAAGCGGGTACGCTCGATCAACTGACGTCAAATCGACGGCAGTTGTTTGAGGGAACAGAGACGATCATTCGACAAGGCAATGTCACACAACGAGAAAGAGAAAGCGACCAGATAAGATTATTTGCTTCAGAAGATCTTATTTCTGATAAAATAAATTTACCGGACGTCCCTGACTGGGAGCCAATGGAACGACTTAAAGAAGAATTTGATGCAATTGGTTTTTATTTATCTGCGCATCCACTTGACAATTACACCAATGTATTAAAACGGCTTAAAATTAAGAAAATTGTTGAAATTGAAGAAGCTAAAAGGCAAGGCCTGGTCACCCTGGCGGGGGTCATAATTAGCAAAAAAGACAGGCTTTCTCAAAAAGGAAAACGATATTCATTCCTCCAATTATCTGATCAATCCGGGTTATACGAAATTATTGTTTTTTCTGAACTATTAGCAGCTAAGAACCATATTCTTTTCTCGGGACAAACCATCTTTGTTAAAGCTACTGCACAATTTGAAAACGAAACAGTACGTATTACTGCACATGACGTTCAAAGCTTGGAAGAAATGGATACGTTCGAATGTGCAGGACTAAAGATATTCGTTGATGAAAAAGAGACCCTGCCTTCACTAAAAAGGGTGCTTGGCAGTGGAGGCGTAGGTCAAGGCGAGGTGATATTGGTCTCGCGGGTCAACAAATTACTTGAGGTTGAAGTGCGGTTACCGAAAACCTATAACGTTTCCAACCACCTTACTCATTCAGTCAAATCTATCCCCGGTATTATCGACGTAATAGAAATATAGGGATATAGGAGGCAGATTTTTTCCAGCCAAAATTAATCTATGGACAAAATAATCGTATATATCACTGTCTTCTGGTTAAGTGACACCACATATACCTTACACCATTATTAATTTGTATCTAAGACATTGTCATTAATTAAATTATTTCCTCTTTCAGGTTTTAAATTCATGCTTTAACAAATTGATTATCGGCTTATACTGTCTGTTTTTAAGCTTGCGTTAACATAACAATCTAAATAAATAGTCGAACATAAAAATCTAAATAAATAGTCGCTAAACAAAACCACACATAGACTTGGCGGGAGTGATGCAACATTATCACCTACCGCTCCGGTGTTTCTTAGTTGAAATTATGTGTCTGTGGAGGTTTAACCGGAGAATAAAAATATGGCATTGCCAACTTTTACTATGCGGCAACTTCTAGAATCTGGCGTTCACTTTGGACACGTTACCCGTCGCTGGAACCCTAAAATGGAACCCTATATATATGGAATTCGTCAGGGTGTTCATATACTAGATCTTCAACAAACTGTACCGTTATTATATAGAGCCATGCAAACGGTGAACGACATTGTCGCCGGTGGAGGACGCGTTTTGCTTGTTGGAACAAAAAGACAAGCAAGCGCCCCGGTTGAAGAAGCTGCTAAACGGTGTGGTCAATATTATGTGAATCACCGTTGGCTGGGGGGAATGATGACGAATTGGAATACTATTTCCAATTCTATTAAACAGCTTCATAAACTGGATGAATTACTGTCAGAGGGGAATATAGGTCTCACAAAAAAGGAATTACTAAAGGTAACCCGACAGCGAGACAAATTAGAACGAGATTTAGGAGGGATAAAGGAGTTAGGTGGCCTTCCTGATATTTTATTTATTGTGGATACTAACAAGGAAGACATCGCCGTTGCGGAGGCAAATAAACTTGGTATACCAGTTGTTGGCGTAATTGACACCAACAGTAATCCAAAAGGTATAGATCACCCTATACCGGGTAACGATGACTCGATACGTGCTATCAACTTATACTGCGACCTAATTTCAGGAGCTGTTTTGTCGGGTATTCAAGATGAAATTGCCCACGGAGGAAAAGACTTGGGTGCATTAGAAGAAGCGCCAACAGAAGTTTTACCATCTGAAGCAAACGAAGAGTCTGTTCCAACTGATATTCCTTTTCAACCACAGGACAGTCAAACTGTGGAATTAAAAGGCCCCAATCCAGAATCTCTGAAAGAACCTGATTCCGAAGTAAAACCGGAGCAGGAAACGGAGTTAGAGTCTATTGATGCAGAGACTAATAAAGAACCCGATCCCGAGATAAAACTGGAGAAGGAAACAGTGTTAGTGTCTGTTGACAGTGAAACCAAGATAGAACCTAGTCCCGAAAAATAATTGGGACAAAATGATAGTGAAAAGTTGGATATAGCTAAGAAAAAAAATAAAAATCTTTTTCTTGCTCGATCTCTATTACAGCCCAAAACAATAGGAAGGATATGATTAAGATTAAGGCTTCATTAGTAAAAGAACTCCGCGAAAAAACCGGGGCTGGAATGATGGATTGTAAAAAAGCTCTCCAAGAGAACAGTGGTGATATGTTGGCTTCCGTTGATTGGCTTCGGGCTCAGGGCTTATCTGCTGCAGCCAAAAAGTCTGCTCGTGTCACATCAGAAGGTCTTGTCGGGCTAGCAAATAATACTACTAAAGGAGCACTTGTTGAAGTAAACACAGAAACAGATTTTGTCGCCCGAAATGAGGAATTTCAAGTATTTGTAAATGCTTTAACCAATATATCCCTCGAAGGTAAAGGCTCTGTCGACGACCTTAACTCTGCACTTTATATAAACAGCAAAAATACAGTCGAAGAAACCATCACCAACATGATTGCTACCATTGGCGAAAATATGCATCTTCGCCGCGTCTCCGTTTTAGAATCGGAGAATGGTGTTGTTAGCAGCTATATGCACAATGCTCTTCAACCTGGTCTGGGTAAAATTGGTGTTCTTCTGGCACTTGACTCTCTTGGCGATCGAAAGCAGCTAGAAACCCTTGGTAAACAATTGGCAATGCATATAGCTGCTACAAATCCTCAGGCCCTCTCCCGAGAAACCATAAATTCTTCAGAGCTAGAACGTGAAAAAAACATCTTAACCGAACAGGCTCGAGAATCAGGAAAACCTGATGAAATAATTGAAAAGATGGTTGAGGGTAGATTGCGCAAATATTATGAAGAGGTCTGCCTCCTTGAACAAACGTTTGTAATTGATGGCGAAACCAGAATTAGTAAAGTAATTGACGAAGCGTCTGTCAGAATTGGTGCTCCAATTATGATTAGCGGATTTGTTAGATTCGCTCTAGGCGACGGTATCGAGAAAAAAGAAGAAGACTTTGCAGAAGAAGTAGCGGCGGCGGCGGGCATCTAAACCATTCTAATCAACGGACAGCTAAGGAGAAAACTTATGTTTTCTCTTTTTTTTTCCCAAAAATTATCGGTATTGATATTCAATCGTGTATGTTCATCGAACATTGTTTGGCATTCTTAACGTAGAATGCTGATTTTAATTCGTGTACATTAGCAAACGAAAGCGAATTTAATGACAAAAAATCCGCATTACAAAAGAGTCCTGCTTAAAATCTCTGGCGAAGGCTTAATGGGTGAACAAGAGTTTGGACTTGATCTATCAACCATGGAAAAAATAGCGAAAGATATCAAAGATGTTAAAGAGTTAGGAACTGAGGTAAGCCTAGTAATCGGTGGTGGTAATATATTCCGCGGTGTTTCAGGAGTTGCGAATGGCCTAGAACGAAGCAGTGCGGATCACATGGGGATGCTAGCTACAATTATTAATGCTTTGGGTGTACAGTCTATACTCGAAGATGCAGGGGTAAATACTCGGGTTCTATCTGCCATACCTATGGCTACAGTTTGTGAACCTTACATCCGCCGCCGAGCAATTCGTCATATGGAAAAAGGACGTGTCGTTATATTTGCAGCTGGAACTGGAAATCCTTTTTTCACAACTGACACCGCTGCAGTCTTGCGAGCCGCTGAAATGAACTGCGATGCTTTAATGAAAGGTACGCAAGTTGACGGTGTTTATGATGCTGACCCAAAAATAACTTCGGACGCTAAACACCATGATTACCTCAGCTATAAAGAGGTATTAGCTAAAGATCTCAAAGTGATGGATGCGCCTGCTATTGCGCTTGCGCGTGAGAACAACATTCCAATAATTGTATTTTCCATCCATACTCAAGGTGCTTTTATGGAAGTCATCAATGGAAAAGGAAAATTTACTGTTATTGGCAATAGTCAGGAGGAGTAGGCATGGATTTTGATAGCATGAATGTAGATGTATCGCGCCGAATGAATGGAGCGTTAGACGCACTGCGGAGAGAGTTCGGTGGCCTTCGCACTGGTCGAGCGTCAATAAGTCTCCTAGAACCTCTGACAGTTGCGGCCTACGGTCAATCTTTACCAATGAACCAGGTTGGAACTATAGGTGTTCCAGAACCAAGATTACTCACAGTTCAGGTATGGGATAAAGGACTAGTTGTAGCGGTCGAAAAAGCTATTAGAGAATCTGATTTAGGCCTAAATCCTTCTTCTGAAGGTCAGTTGGTTCGCATTCCTATTCCTCCTTTGAGTGAAGAACGGCGTGTCGAACTTACAAAAATAGCAGGCCGTTATGCCGAAGAATCTAGAGTAGCAATCCGGAATATTAGGCGCCATACAATGGATGATCTTAAAAAATCAGAGAAAGATGGTACTATTTCTAAGGATCAGCATCGCGATTATTCGGAAATTGTTCAAAAATTGACCGATGATTTTATTGGTCAGATTGATAATACGTTAAAAGGAAAAGATGATGAGATACTTCAAATTTAGCTGTGACAAATATCGTGCAATCAGAACCTGAAAGGAGCTTTACTGTAACACCGAGGCATGTTGCTATCATCATGGACGGAAATGGTCGTTGGGCAGAGGCGCAAAGTTTACCTCGCATAGAAGGTCACAGAAATGGCGCGAAATCCGTACGCGTAGCTATACAAAGCTCAATTAAATACAGTATTCGTTACCTCACACTTTATGGTTTTTCATCTGAAAACTGGAGTAGACCCCACGACGAAGTAGCTGATTTAATGGGTTTGTTGCAACGTTATCTGAAGAGCGAGATCACTGAATTACACCAGAATGGTATTAGATTAAGGATCATTGGAAATCGGGATGACTTAAGTTCCGATATTGTTACGCTTATTGAAGATAGCGAGAATAAGACAGTAGAAAACAAAAAATTGGATCTAATAATTGCTCTTAGTTACGGTGGACGAAATGAAATCACGGGGGCAGCAAAACGACTAGCTGAAAAAGTTAAAAATGGAATAATCCGCCCTAACCAAATCTCTGAAAAACTTTTCGCCCGCCAGTTATATACGTCGGATATTCCTGATCCCGATTTGCTAATTAGGACCAGTGGAGAAAAAAGATTAAGCAATTTCCTGTTGTGGCAAGTCGCATATTCTGAGCTGGTTTTCATTGACACACTATGGCCCGATTTTTCAGAAAACGACTTTTTAAACGCATTGGTTGAATTTGAGGGGAGAGAACGCCGTTATGGAACGGCAATTTCCTAAGTTTATTGGTCTGTAAAATGTTGGCAAAGCGTACTCTTTCCGCCCTTATTTTAGCGCCGCCATTTTTAGCTTCCATTTGGTTCGGCTATCCTTATTTTAATTTTTTTATATGTCTATTGGGAGTAGTTTCCGTCACTGAGGTAGTGTTAATAACCAACAATCAAGAAGGCTACAAAGCATCTATAATCAGTGTCTCTGTAGGATTTATTAGTGGAACGTATTTTATTTCTTTTGGAGATTATGATTTATCTATAGCCTCCTTTATTTTTGGAGGAATATTTGCAATTTTTTCGTCAAAAAGAAACGTGATAAACATACTGTGGATGGAATTTGCTTATTTATACGTTGTAATTGCATGTGTTTCCTTAATCGAGTTACGGGATTTGTCAGAAATAGGGCGTCAGGCCGTAATCTGGCTTTTTGCTGTGGTATGGGCGAATGATATAGGAGCATATATAATTGGCAAAAAATTTGGTTCTGCTCGAATTACACCTCGAATTAGTCCTGGAAAAACTTGGATAGGAACATTCGCTGGGTTATTTTTTGCCGCACTTGTCGGCTGGGGGATTATGTCCACATTTTTTAAACATGGAAATATCATAACGTTAATTTATATTAGTATTATTATTGCCATTGGCGCACAAATCGGAGATTTTTTACAATCCTATTTTAAGAGACAATTTGGCGTCAAGGATTCTGGAACCATAATACCTGGGCATGGAGGTGTTTTGGATAGAGGTGACAGTATCCTGCTGACAGCGCCCTTTATGTATTTGGCTCTTATCTTTAATCCAGAGTTAACATTGTTATGGAAATGAGTGCACCCCAAAATACGACATCTAAACCTATTAAACCGCGGAGCGTCTCAGTTCTTGGATCAACCGGATCTATTGGTTGCAATACACTTGATCTCATTGCTCGGAATTTAGAACATTTTTCTGTCGTCGCCTTGACTGGCAATCGAAACGTTCAATTATTAGCTGAACAAGCAAGGATTTTTAGACCTGAACTAGTGGTTGTGGCTACTGAATCAAGTTATATGGATCTTAAGAAAGAGTTAAGTGGAACAAATATTAGAATAGCTGCCGGAGACCATGCGCTAGAAGAAGCCGCTAACTTAAACTCAGACTTGGTCATGGCTGGCATTGTTGGCATTGCAGGCCTAAAACCAACCATTATAGCTATCAGGCGAGGAGCAACAGTTGCGCTAGCTAATAAGGAGTGTCTAGTTTGCGCGGGTAATCTTCTATTTAACGAACTTAACAAATATGGAGGTACATTATTACCCGTTGATTCCGAGCATAACGCTATCTTCCAAGTATTTGATTTTAAACAATCTGACACGGTAGAAAAACTCATACTTACAGCGTCTGGTGGGCCATTTCGTGAAACGCCTATTGATAAAATGGCTCGTATTACGCCAACTCAGGCAATTGCACACCCAAATTGGGATATGGGCGCAAAAATTTCGGTCGATTCGGCAACTATGATGAATAAAGGACTTGAATTGATTGAGGCATTTTATTTATTTCCTATTAACGAAGACCAAATTGAAATATTAGTGCATCCTCAATCGGTCATCCACAGCATGGTCGCGTATACAGATGGTTCTGTCTTAGCTCAGTTGGGTACACCAGACATGCGCACCCCCATTTCCTATGCTCTTAATTGGCCTAAACGGTTGGGAACACCTTCACCACAACTGGACTTAGTACAAATTGCTAGTTTAACCTTTGAAGCTCCTGATTTTAAACGATTTCCTGCGTTAACCTTAGCAAAGGAATCCCTCTCTGCTCGAGGAGCAGCACCAACTGTGCTAAATGCGGCTAATGAAATTGCTGTGAAGTATTTTTTAGATCACAAAATTGGGTTTCTTGATATTGTCAAAATTGTGGGACAAACGTTGGATAAACAAACATTCAAAGATCCTAAAACAATTGAAGAAGTTAATACGATAGACAAAGAAGCGCGAATAATTGCACTAGAACTGGTAAGTTCTATAACATCGGTTATTTAGACTGTGAATAAATAACCATTGCACAAGGCTTCTAATGGACTTAATTAATCCTTCTAATGGACTTATCTATAACATTGTATGACAACCTGAGTTTCTTATGGGAAATTGGCCTTCCGTTCTTGGTCGCCCTCACAATTTTGGTTTTTGTTCACGAATTTGGCCACTACATAGTAGCGAGATGGTGCGGTGTTCGCGTTGAAGTTTTTTCGATAGGTTTTGGTAAGGAATTAAAAGGGTGGACGGACAAAAATGGAACCCGCTGGAAAATTGCCGCTATTCCACTTGGCGGTTACGTAAAGATGTTTGGCGAAGTTGAATTATTGGATGAAACGTCCGAGAACGAGAATACTGGACGTTCCATGACGCCTCAGGAGAAAGAAGTCTCGTTCATGTACAAATCGCTACCGCAGCGCACGGCTATAGTCCTTGCTGGTCCATTGATTAACTTTATATTTGCTATTTTTGCCTTCAGTTTTCTTTTTTATATAATAGGGAAACCTTCTCCGGTCTCTGATTCGCCCTTAGCAATTGTTGGAAATGTCTCTACCGGCACTGCTGCAGCAGACAATAATTTACAAAGAGGAGACCAAATAGTTCAAATTAATGATACAAAAATCTCCTTTTTCTCCGATCTCCAAAAGATTGTCAGAATTAGCCCAAATACACCCTTAACCTTCAAAATTGTCAGAGGCCAATTATATCTGACAAAAATCATTACTCCTGGATCCCGGAAATTCACTAATGCTGAAGGTCAGAGTGAAATGCGGGGATTTCTTGGAATTACAGCTGATCCAGGTGAGATAACATACACAAGACAAAATCCACTGAACGCGATTTGGTTGGGGATAGAACGGACTTATTTTCTAACTACGAGGATTTTGAGTTTTATTGGCGAAATATTTGTCGGTGATCAATCAACTGCTGAATTGGGAGGTATTCTTAGAATTGCGCAAATTTCTGGCCAAGTTGCGGAATTAGGCGTTGCCAGCTACATATCTTTCTTAGCTGTGCTGTCAATAAATTTAGGCCTTATTAATTTATTTCCAATACCGCTTCTAGATGGTGGGCATTTAATGTTTTATATCTTTGAAGCGTTTAGGGGTAAGCCGTTGGGCGCGAAGGCTCAAGAAATAGGACTAAGGTTTGGTTTGTTAGTTGTCGCTGCGTTATTTATTTTCGTAACGTGGAATGATCTTGTTCATCTAAGGTTTTTCGAGTTCATTACCGAGCTTCTCGGCTAACACCTTGTTTTTAAGGAGATTTAAGTTTTTGTTTTGGATTAGAGTGATTAATTTTATTTTGATATTTTTGCTCGTAGGCATGCCATTTAAGGCGTTGGTTGCAGAGGAAGTTTCCATCGTAGAAGTAGTTATAGTAGAAGGAAACCAACGGATTGAGACCGATACAATTCGTTCCTATTTACTGATCCAGGAAGGAGACCTATTTAATCGGCGCCGGATAGATCAGTCTCTAAAAAGCCTTTATGCAACTGGTTATTTTGCTGACCTCTCTATTAAACTGAAAGACAAAACGTTAGTGGTGAAGGTAATAGAAAATCCTGTGATTAACCGTATAGCTTTTGAAGGTAATTTGCGCATTGAAGAGGAAATTCTTAAAAACGAGATTACACTCAAGCCGCGAGTAGTTTTTAACCGCCCCAAGGTTCAAAAAGACGTCGAAAAGTTACTCAATATTTATCGGGTAAATGGCAGATATGCAGCAACTGTTGATCCAAAAGTCATACTACTACCACAAAATCGTGCAAATCTGGTATTTGAAATTGACGAAGGACCTCTGACAAAGGTCAATAGCATTAGATTCATCGGAAATAAAGCGTTCGACGACAGTGATTTAAAATCAATAATTAGTACGAAAGAAGAGAAATGGTATCGATTTTTTACATCTAGCGACACGTATGATCCTGATAGGCTTAAAGTAGACCGCGAATTATTACAACAGTATTACCTAGCTGAAGGATACGCCGATTTCAGAATAGTGTCTGCTGTCGCCGAATTGGCTCCGGACAGAGGGGCGTTTTATATAACTATAAATTTAAATGAGGGAGAACGTTACAGGTTTGGTGATATAAACATTTCCAGTGGCGTTCGCAATGTGGTGGTGACTCAACTAAAACCATTAATCGAATTTAAGAAAGGTGATTGGTACGACAAAACTTTAATTGCCAAAGCAATCCAAAACATCAAAAATGAAGTTGGTACACGTGGGTACGCATTCGTTCTGGTTCATCCTAAAGTTAAGAAGATTCAGGAAAGTAAAGAGATAAATCTCAACTTTGCAGTCCGCGAAGGTCCTCGTGTCTTTGTAGAAAGAATCGACATCGGTGGTAACGTGCGTACCCACGATTCTGTGATTCGAAGAGAAATCAGGCTGGTGGAGGGAGATGCTTTTGATGCCGCAAAATTACGCAAGTCTCGACAGAGAATTTCTGACTTAAATTATTTTAAAAATGTACAAATAAAACGAGTGCCTGGTAGCATTCGTGATAAGGCCGTCATTGAGATCGACGTTGAAGAAAAATCTACAGGCTCGCTTAATTTGGGTGTAGGTTATGGTACCGACGCCGGGCCACTAGTTGACGTCACCCTGCGAGAGAGAAACCTGCTGGGTATGGGTCAACATTTGAGTATTGCAACCACAGTGGCTGCGGAAAAAAGTTCAGTAAACCTCTCTTTCACGGAACCCTATTTTATGAATCGAGAAGTCTCTGCTGGTGTAGACTTGTTTCATGTAAGGCGGGACTTTCAAGATACTCGCTCATACGATACACAGGATACTGGATTTGCCGTGAGATCTGGATATCCCTTAAATCAACTTCTTTCGCAAAATTGGAAATATGGGTTTGATTATTCCAAAATTACAAATGTTGGTAATTTGGCGTCACCCCTTATCAAACAACAAGAGGGGACCCGAGTTTCGTCTGCGGTTACCCACGGGCTTTTATATGATAATAGGGACAGCAAGTTTAATCCAACAAAGGGTTTTGTCAGTCAGTTTGCAAATGCATTAGCCGGGATCGGTGGTGACGTGTATTATTTTAAAAACACTGTTTCAGGTGCTCAATATTATTCATTCGCAAAAGATTGGATTCTGACAGGCTCAGGTAGGCTAGGATATATTGTGGGATTGGGAGAAGATGTCGAAATTGTAGATCGTTTTTTCTTGGGTGGTAATTCTCTCAGGGGGTTTGCGACTGCCGGTGTTGGTCCCCGCGATCGAAATACAGGTGACTCACTTGGTGGAGAATGGCTATACAATGGGACGATTGAACTAGGAATGCCCCTAGGTTTACCAGAAGAATTAGCTCTAAGAGGTCGTATTTTTACTGACTTTGGTAGCTTAGGTGGAGTTAATCCATCAAATTCTGCCGTATTCGACAGCGCTAGCCTCCGCGCGTCTTTGGGAGCTGGAATTGGTTGGGTATCACCATTTGGACCGATTAATGTTGATGTAGGATTGCCTATTTTAAAAGAATCTTTAGATGTAAAGGAAAACCTTCGCGTGAGTTTTGGGACAAGATTTTAAAATGGGATACTTTACATCTCCAAGAATTTATACCATTGCATGGATCTGTTGCAGTACATTTCTGTTTGGTAGTGTTGCAATTGGAGAAACCGAAAAAAGGACTATAAAATTAGGTGTCGTTGATTTAAATGAGATCACTCGAAAATCTTTAATGAGTAAGGATATTGCACGCCAAATTGATTCAAAAAGGAGGGCATTTCGGGATGAAATAAAGAACGAGGAAGAAAAGCTCCGGTCAGACAATGACGAGCTTCAAAAACAACGGGTACTATTGTCCCCCCAGGCATTACAAGATAAATTTCGTGTATTACAGCAGCGCCAAACGGCCTTGCAGCGAAAGGTTCAACAACGAAATCAGCAATTCATTCGTTTAAGATCTTTTGCTACACGCGAATTTGAGAAAGAACGTGCTAAAGCAGTAATGGATGTAACGAAGAAGCACAAATTCACATTAGTAATTAGACAACGTGAAGTGGTTGTTAGAGCTGACTTTCTCGATATTACAGGCCTAGTGCTAGAAACACTAAATAAGAGAAAAACGGAGTTTAACATTCCCGACGATTTGACAAAATCTGGAAAATAGTCAGTGGCTGATCCCCGGTTCTATTCGGTAGCTGGTCCATTTAATCTTAAACAATTAGCAAGTACCGCTGCCGCAGAATTACAGTCAACTTATGCTGGGATGCCAAAACAATATAGCGATGTAGCCGTGTTGCAAGATGCAGCCAGTGACCATGTAAGTTTCATTAATAACCGAAAATATATTAATGACTTTGAAAGCTCTAGAGCAGGCGTAATAATTGTGCCTCCAGATCTAGCTGAAAAAGCACCAAGAAGTGCTTCTCTTCTAATCAGTAAAAATCCTTATAATTCATACGCCAGAATTGCTAGTTCATTTTATCCAGACCTACTGACACCGCCCAAATCTAAATCTAATGGTCTCATATCACCAAAAAGTAAAATTGAGGAGACTGCGTGCTTAGACCTCGGTGTTGTGGTTAAGGATGACGTTGAAATCGGAGAAAACACCTTTGTCGGTGCCAATACTATAATTGAACGAGGGGTAAGTATCGGAGCAAATTCATGGATTGCCTCCAACGTGACACTCGCATATTGCTTGATTGGAGAGCGAGTAATAATTCACACTGGTGTCAGAATTGGGCAAGACGGCTTTGGCTTTGCGCCGTCGTCTCCACTCCACGATAAAGTCCCTCAATTAGGACGGGTAATAATTGATAACGATGTCGAAATTGGTGCCAATTCTTGTATTGATCGTGGAGCTTTATTAGACACTGAAATTGGCGAGGGAAGCAAACTAGATAATCTTGTTCAAATTGCACACAACGTAAAAATTGGCAAAGGATGCTTGATTACAGGACAAGTTGGTATAGCTGGGAGTACTGACGTTGAAGACTATGTCATGGTAGGTGGCCAAGCTGGTATTGCAGGACACCTTAAAATAGGGGTTGGGGCAAAGATTGCTGCTCAATCTGGTGTAATAAGGGATGTTTCTCCCGGTAAAAGTGTCATAGGTTTTCCCGCAATTCGCGCACGACAATTTTGGAAAAATTTTGCAAATTTGAAAAAAGGTTCTGTTGGGAAAGAGGGGTAAAAAATGGTAACTGACACAAAAAACCCTAATTATATTGAAATAGAGAAAATTATTGAAATGATACCGCATCGTTACCCCTTCTTGATGATAGATCGGGTTATTGAAATAATTCCTGATAAGAGCGCTATAGGAATAAAAAATGTCACAATTAATGAACCGTACTTTAATGGTCATTTTCCAAATAAACCTATCATGCCGGGTGTACTTATTATCGAGGCAATGGCACAAACTGCAGCAGTCTTTGTAATTGATGGATTGAAAGAAGGTGCTGACAATCAGGTCGTATATTTCATGTCAATTGACTCAGCTAGATTTAGAAAACCTGTAACACCCGGGGATATGATGAAATTAAAGATTTTCAAGAGACAATCTCGAGGAAATGTTTGGAAGTTTGAGGGAAAGGCCTATGTTGAAGAAAATTTGGTCGCTGAGTCAACTTTTTCAGCCATGATAGCAAATCAATGACCCAAATACATGCCACCGCAATCATACACTCAGACGCCGAAGTTGATGAAAGGGCCGTGATTGGCCCTTATTGCTGTGTAGGAAAAGACGTCAAACTAGGTAAAGATGTTCAATTGTTGTCTCATGTGGTTGTTGAAGGGCACACCAGCATCGGGGATGGGACAAGAGTTTTCCCCTTCGCCTCCATAGGCCATGAGCCTCAAGACCTTAAGTATGATGGCGAGCAATCAAATTTGGTCATTGGTGTGAACAATACTATCCGCGAGCACGTAACAATGAATCCTGGCACACAAGGTGGAGGTATGTTCACACAAATTGGTGATGATTGCTTATTTATGATGGGAGCCCATGTAGCTCATGATTGTCAAATTGGTGACAATGTAATCCTAGTTAATAATGCTACTCTGGCTGGACACGTCGACATCGGAGATTGGGCAATAGTTGGCGGATTATCTGCGGTTCATCAATTTGTGAGAATTGGAAGGCATGCCATGATTGGAGGGATGTCGGGAATTGAGAACGATGTTATTCCGTATGGACTAGTCATGGGCAACCGTGCACACTTATCAGGCCTAAATCTAGTTGGTTTAAAAAGACGTGAAATACCAAATAATGTCATACACGATTTAAGGAGAGCTTATCGTTTAATATTTGCTCAAGAAGGAACTCAGGCTGAACGTCTGGCTGATGTGGCCGAACTCTTTAGTCATGTTGAACCAGTCAAAGAAATTGTAACCTTCATTAACCAGGACTCCAGCAGATCAATATGTCAGCCATTATTTGAGGATGCAGCGTAAACTTGGAATTATAGCTGGCGGCGGCCCGCTGCCAAGATATCTTGCTGAACATTGCAAATATATTGGTCGTGAGTATTTCGTGATTGCACTAGTTGGTAATGCAGACGAAAGGATTTTGCATGCACTTCCGGTAAAATGGGTTAGGCTAGGTGCTGCTGGAAAGATTATTCAAAGTCTAAAGGATCAAAACGTAGAAGAGATCGTGATGGTTGGGGCAGTTCGCCGCCCTTCAATTTTGACTTTGTTTCCTGATTGGCGAGCTATAAGTATAATTTTTCGTATTGGCAGTCTTATGATGGGAGGAGATAATTCCTTACTAACGGCTATCGCAGAGGAATTTGAACGTGACGGGTTTAAGGTTATCGGTATTGACGAATTGCTCTCGGATTTACTGGCACCTGTTGGACCATTTGGAATGATTAAACCAAACGATCAGGATCTCAAATTTATCCAATCCGGTATTCAACAAGCTCAAATAATTGGCCGGCAAGACACCGGACAAGCCATTGTAATTCAGAACAATACAATAATTGGAACTGAAAATAAGAGTGGTACCGATGAACTTATAAAGCGCTGTCGAAACACAGTTTCTGATCATGGGAAACCTATCTTAATAAAAATTAAAAAACCTGGTCAGGATCGGAGAGTTGACCTTCCGACGATTGGTGTCCGGACTGTCCAACTGGCTGCTGAATGCGGTTTCTCCGGAATTGTTGTCGAAACAGGACAAACTTTAGTGGTAGATCTTGCGAAAGTAACAAAAATGGCTGATCAATGTGGCCTGTTTGTTATAGGAACAAAACTTAATAATGAGCAATGATCACTATCAGGAAAAACCTTTAAAAATTTGCCTGATTGCTGGTGAGTCGTCCGGAGATATGCTTGGGGGACAACTCATGACAGCTCTCAACAAAATTTCAAATTCTCCCATTGAATTTTCCGGTATAGGCGGGAAAAAAATGAAGGAGCAGGGCTTAAATAGCTTTTTCCCTATTAGTGATTTGTCTGTCATGGGAATTTCTGAAATACTACCTTACATTCCACGAGTTTTAAGCCGCATTAAAGAAACAACTATAAAAATAACATCGGGGAAGCCCGATGCGGTTGTAACAATAGATGCTCCAGGTTTTTGCCTCCGTGTTGCCAGTAAGTTAAAACGGTGTAATCCCGACACTCGGCTAATCCACTATGTCGCTCCGTCTGTATGGGCATGGAAACAGTGGCGAGCTAGCCGAATGAGCCGATACTTAGATCGTGTTTTGACACTATTCCAATTTGAATCACAGTACTTTGAAGATGTTGGTTTGGACAGCGTATTTGTCGGTCACCCAATAGTTCAGAGTGGGGCGACGAGGGGGGATGGTATTGGATTTAGAAATGATAACGGAATACAGCCGGATAAAAAGTTAATCTGTATTTTACCTGGCAGTCGATCAATAGAAGTTACAAAACATCTTCCCATAATTGAATGCACTCTAGACTTGCTTTCAAAGAAATTAAACAATTTTGAAATCGTTTTGCCGCTCGCTGATGATGTTGCAACCTATGTAAGGTCTGTGGTTCAGACATGGCCATACAGAATAACGTTCACAGAAGGAAACGATAATAGAAAATATAATGCCTTTGCTGCTAGTGACGTCGCTCTGGCTTGCTCAGGTACTGTTGCCCTCGAATTGGCATTAACTGACACACCGTACGTTACTATCTATAAAATGTCTTTTTTATCTAGAATTGTTGCCAGAACTTTCGTTAGGCTAAAATACGTCAACTTAATCAATATCATATTGGATAAAGAGGTTGTCCCCGAACTGCTTTTAGAAAATTGCAAACCGCATCTAATTTTACCCCATTTAATGAAAGCACTGAACGATACAGAATTCCGATCAAAACAACGAAAAAATTTTAAAGCAGCGCTAGGTCTGATAACTGTTGGCGGTCACCTACCCAGCGAGCGAGCGGCTAAAGCTATACTTGAAGTCATCGCTAAGAAAAGTGTATTTTAATTATCGCGCTAATTAAATGGTAACTATAGAAATGCCTATATCTACTGATGAATTTCGTCTTTTGCACACGATGATCCGTGTCACTGACTTAGATCAATCGATAGACTTTTATACACGCCATCTCGGAATGAAAGTTCTCCGCCGTAAAGATTTTGAACAAGGGAGATTTACACTCGCCTTCGTCGGTTACGGTGATGAAAAAACTGATACTGTCGTAGAGCTTACACATAATTGGGATCAAAAAGAACCTTATGCAATGGGTGACGCGTTCGGACACCTAGCAGTTGCAGTTCCTGATGCCTATGCTGTCTGTGACGCAATGGAAAAAGAGGGGATACCGGTTCCACGTCCCGCCGGTCCTATGAAAGGAGGAACCCGGATCATTGCTTTTATAGAGGACCCTGATGGTTATAAAATTGAGTTAGTACAAAGAGATTAGTAGCAAATAATAAATATTATACTTCTTTTTGGACTAAGAGGGTTTTCAATCCTCCCTTCCTACTTTCGATCCTTCAATTCCTTAAATATTCTTTTGTTTTCGCCGGTGTATAGCTGTCGGGGACGGCCTATACGTTGACTTGGATCCTCGATCATTTCATTCCATTGAGCAATCCAGCCCACAGTCCTCGCCACTGCAAACAGTACTGTAAACATACTCGCTGGGATACCGAGTGCTTTAAATATAATACCTGAATAGAAGTCTACATTAGGATATAATCTTTTTTCTACAAAATATTCATCCTCAAGCGCAATCTTTTCGAGTCCCATTGCTAAATCCAAGAGCGGTTCATCATTTATTCCTAACTCATCCAGTACTTCATGACAGGTTTCCTGCATAACACGGGCCCGAGGGTCAAAATTTTTATAAACACGATGGCCGAACCCCATAAGCCGGAAGGGATCATCCTTATCTTTTGCCATTTTAATGAATTTAGAAACATTCCCCACATCACCAATTTCTTCAAGCATGTTCAGGACTGCCTCATTTGCACCACCGTGCGCGGGGCCCCAGAGTGAGGCTATTCCCGCAGCGATACAAGCAAACGGGTTTGCACCACTAGACCCAGCCAAACGAACAGTCGAAGTTGACGCATTTTGCTCATGATCTGCATGGAGTATAAGTATTCGGTCCATTGCTCGGGCTAAAATCGGGTTTGCCTTATAATCTTCTGCCGGATTTGCAAACATCATATATAAGAAATTTTCAGAATATTTTAGATCGTTCCTAGGATAAACAAATGGTTGACCAATTGAATACTTGTAAGCCTGTGCGGCAATGGTAGGTATTTTTGCTATCATGCGATAAGAGGCTACCATACGATGCCGAGGATCGCTGATATCAAGACTATCATGATAAAAAGCTGAGAGCGCACCTACAACGCCGCACATAATTGCCATAGGATGAGAGTCTCGGCGAAAGCCCCTATAAAAGGTATTTAGCTGTTCGTGAAGCATTGTATGATAGGTGATATCATGTTCAAATTTTGACTGTTGTTTCTGCGTAGGTAAATCACCATATAACAGTAAATAACAGACCTCCGGATAATCGCAATTTGTTGCTAACTCTTGGATTGGATATCCGCGATAAAGTAGAACCCCTTCCTCCCCATCGATGTAAGTTATTCGCGATTCACAACTTCCGGTCGAAGTGTAGCCAGGATCAAATGTGAAGCACCCTGTTTCTGCATAAAGACGCCTTACATCAATTACCCTAGGTCCAACGGTCCCTTCCATTACTGGTAACTCAATCTGTTTTCCAGAGGAATTATCAGTGAGCGTAAAAGTCTTTTTGTCAGTTTGCGAATTCATCTTAACCCACCCCCAAGGTTTCTTTCTTATCTAAGGTGCATTCCTCCTCTACCAAGGTAACTTCTACCTCACTCGTAATCATGTTAACACATCGTTAATGCGAGCTAACGACTGCTCTTTCCCGAGAACTGCAAGGATTTCAAATATCCCAGGAGAAACCGTATTACCAGTTAACGCAGCTCGTAATGGTTGGGCTATAACCCCAAGCTTAATATCTTTTTTCTTAGCGTATTTGACAATGGCATCATTTAGCGAAAGACCTGACCAATTTTCAATAGAACCAAGTTCAATCTGAAGATTATTGAGATGACTCTTACCTGATGCATCTAGCGCCTTTAACGCTTTATCACTTAGTGTGATGGGACGTCGACAAGCATAAAACTCTGCATTTTTAGCAAGTTCGTCAATATTTTTTGCCCTTTCCTTTAAACCGGACATTCCACTTTTTATTCGATCAAAGGCTCGATTATCAAGTTTACCATGCAAGTTTTCAATAAGAATTGGTTTTATTAATGTCACCAAATGCCCGTCATCTGCTTCCCGAAGATAATGACTATTGAGACTTATGAGCTTGCTAAAGTCGAAATTTGAAGGAGAACGGCCCACATCCTTTATGTCAAACCACTCAATTGCTTGTTCAAGGGAAATTATCTCATCGTCTCCATGCGCCCAAGCTTGGCGCAATAAATAATTATTCATGGCCTCAGGGAGTAACCCCATTTTCCGGTACTCCGCTAGCCCCAGGGCACCATGACGTTTTGACAATTTTGTTCCATCTAATCCATGCAAAAGGGGCATATGCGCGAAAGTCGGATGATCCCAGCCAAAAGCTTTATATATTTGTAACTGCCTAAATGTGTTTGTTAAGTGATCATCTCCTCTAATTACGTGGCTAATATTCATGTCATGATCGTCGACTACAACTGCCAGCATATACGTGGGTGAACCATCCGCCCGAAACAAAATCATGTCATCCATTTCATCATTTGAAACACTAACATCTCCTTGAATTAAGTCTGAGACGGTAGTTTCACCATCCAACGGAGATTTTAACCTTATCACTGGTTTAACACCACTCGGACTATTTGCTGGGTCGCGATCCCGCCAGCGGCCATCATAAAACTTTGATTTACCTTCCGCTTTTGCCAAGTCTCTCATTTCTGCGAGTTCTTCAGGCGAACAATAACAGTAGTATGCTTTACTCTCTTCTATTAGTTTTTTTACCAGTGCTACGTGGCGTTGGCGACGGGAGATCTGAGAAATTGGCTCTTCGTCCCAATACAATCCTAGCCACTCTAAGCCTTCCAAGATTGCATCAACGGCCTCTTTTGTCGATCGCTTTAGGTCAGTATCTTCGATCCGTAATAGAAACTTACCGCCGGTATGCCGGGCATAAAGAAAATTAAAAAGTGCCGTTCTTGCACCACCAATATGTAAATATCCGGTTGGGGAGGGGGCAAAACGAGTGATAACTCCAGATTCCACTATCAACTCTTTGTAATTATTGAGTTATTTTATTCTGAAGATATTTTAAACTGTGAAAATGCAGATGTCACGCAACCCAAAAGCTTTCCCGACTATGCTTTGGATCTAGCTAAATGCCATTTTCCTATGCTGAAATAGCCAGAGGTTTAGCAATCTTGCTTCCGACGTCTAAATTTAGCCTGCAATGATTCCAATTAGTAAATCTATTGTTACAGCTGTTAGTACCGCCTTAGTAACCCGACCAAGCGACCTTGAATAGCGACCCTATCCGGACCGAATATCCGCGTGTCATAGTTCTTATTTGCAGGCTCCAAAGCAATCGAGGCTCCCTTCTTACGTAAACGTTTCAGCGTCACCTCTGTTTGGTCAACCAAGGCAACTACTATGGTACCCGATTCAGCAACATCACACCGTTCAATCACAACCGTATCGCCGTCATTTATGCCAGCATCAATCATAGATTCTCCATCTATCTCTAGCGTGTAGTGTTCCCCCCTACCTAGCATAAACGCTGGCACTCCGATGGTTTGACTGGGATCCCGTAGCGTCTCAACAGGTGTACCTGCAGCTATTTTTCCATAAAGGGGAAGATCAACTACTCCAGTCTCGGTAGTATAGTGTTTTTTTAACTTCGCTTCACTAAAGACATTTAACTGTGTAACCACGTCTTTGCCGAAATTTGAAGTATTTTCAGGAAGTTTAAGCACCTCAAGCGCACGAGCTCTGTAAGGTAATCGACGGATAAACCCGCGTTCTTCAAGACCCGTAATTAATCGGTGTATCCCAGACTTTGATTTTAAATTTAGTGCCACCTTCATTTCTTCGAAAGACGGAGAAATTCCAACCACTTTAAGACGACTATCAATGAACATCAGTAGTTGATACTGCTTTTTAGTTAGCATGCTAATTCCCAAATATTTATTACATATTTATCCCATTAATCATCTGCATTTTTAGTTTTAATAAGCCATCTTTGATCAGATATTAGATGATAGTACTTTTCTTATTAAAATTAATCTTAACCTAAAAATACAATAAAATTCTTCTGTCAAGTAAATTATGTTCTCGATTGTTCTAGTTTAGTTCCCGTTATGTGTCAATAATAATGATTTAATAACAACGGATTCCAAGACATGCATGGCGAAGCATTTAGAAAATAACCAATAGGGATAAAAATAATGTCATTTCTTCCATACCAGTACGTAGTAAAAATCACGTTTTAAATTAAACATCGACTACTAATCAGCGTGTTTGAAATAAACAAAAGTCTTGTTTCTGAAGGCGCGAGCTAGGTTACTGATGCTGTTGCCGCTAACGATTTAGTAAATTGTCGAATATAACTCCGCAATTTACCAATCGGCCAGTCAATTTTTTTATGAAGCAGATTTATTATGGTTGGTTATAACCAAATGAAAAGATGTCTAAACGACTATCAGAGTAATCCTCAAACGGGATAGCTATTTCACCATTTATGGGGGAAGGTTTTAAGCATTTGGATCCAAACGTATGATTGGCACACGCTCACCCTTTAAAGCGGGTTGAGCAAATGGTTTGCGAACAACAAGGCAATCAGCATCGGTAAAAATAGCTAGCATAGAACTATCTTGTCTTTCAAATGGTATTACATGTAATTCTCCATTGTTCTCCCGCACCAGGGTTGAACGCAGATAATCTTGACGTCGATCATTACTCTCCAAATCAAGTCCCAAAACCGCTGTCTCCTTTGGCTCACTTTGATTTGGACGGCCTAGCATAAGATCAATTGCTGGTTTGAGAAACAAAAGAGCCGTTACACCCGCTGAGACTGGATTACCTGGCAAGCCAAGCATCGGCTTCCCGTGGATTTGTCCAAATATTAGAGGTTTCCCAGGTCGCATAGCTACACGGCTAAAGGTAATATTTAATCCTTCCTCACTCAGCACGCTTTTAATAAGATCATAATCACCAACAGAGGCACCACCTATTGTAACTAGCATATCCGCTCCCTTGACATTGGAAATTAAGTTACGAATTGAATCTGAATTATCTCGTGCTATGCCAAGGTTTACTCCCACTCCCCCGGCAGCGTTAACAAAAGCCGACAGACCTAGGCTATTTGAACTTATAATTTGGCCAGTTTTGAGAGGTTCACCCGGCATGACTAGTTCGTCGCCGGTCGGAAGTATCGCAATACGAGGTTTTCGCCTTACGTATAACCAAGGAATATTCATAGCAGACGCCAGCGCAACATGTCGTGAATTCAAACGAGTTCCGGCCGACAGCAAAACCTGCCCTTTTTCAAAATCTAGCCCTTTCGGGCGAACAAACTGCCCCACCTCAACAGAAGATTTTATTAATATTTTTTCTCCTTTTGCATTTGTGTCTTCTTGAATCACAATGGAATTAGCACCTTCCGGAATAGGCGCACCGGTGAATATTCTAACTGTTTCTCCGTCGCCGATGGACCCATCAAAACCTGCTCCTGCAGCAGCTTCCCCAACTTGCTTAAGTGTGATGGGAACAGATAAAACATCACTAGCACGGACTGCATATCCATCCATCGCGGAAACTGCTAAAGGTGGCTGAGTAATTCTTGATGCTACCTCAATCGCAAGAACCCTTCCAAAAGCTTCA
This sequence comes from Rhodospirillales bacterium, assembly GCA_028345065.1. Lineage (GTDB taxonomy): Bacteria > Pseudomonadota > Alphaproteobacteria > Rhodospirillales > UBA2165. Next base: position 50,949 of record JAOMCN010000003.1, on the reverse strand, counting down.
GAAATACTAACTTGCTCTGAATTCAGGGGTAAAATATCTTCCAAAACTCTTGAGATGGCTTCTTCTACACTAATTAGGCCATCGCTTGCTTTATCCATTACTAACCTCAGTAAAAGTGCCGGATTTGCCACCTGATTTTTGCACCAATCTTATATCAGATAACCGCATACCTCTATCCACAGCCTTACACATATCGTAGACCGTTAGAGCCGCAACACTGACACCCGTCAGTGCCTCCATCTCTACACCCGTTTTGCCTGACAGTGAGCAAGTTCCAGTAATATCAACGGCGCTACGTTTTTCATCACAAGACAATTCTATCCGAACCGACGTAAGATTAAGTGGATGGCATAACGGTATTAAATCAGAGGTTTTCTTGGCCCCCATAATTCCTGCTAACTGTGCGACGCTCAATACATCGCCTTTTTTGACTCCAGAATTAATAATCAGTTTGAGGGTTTCAGGAAGCATATAAACGGACCCTGCAGCAGTCGCTTTACGCTCCGTAATGTTTTTGGCAGAAACATTTACCATCACGGCGTTCCCTTCGGCGTCAATGTGCGTTAAATCATTCATCACTTCATACCATCAAGTTTTACTTTTCATATTGTTACTAAGCAGGTCCCTAACGGCCTTTTCTACATCCGTTTGGCGCATTAGTGATTCGCCCACAAGAAAACAATTTATTCCCCAAGCGGAAATTCTTTTTAGATCTGTGTTTAGGTGAATACCACTTTCACTCACCAATATTACATCTTCCGGCACCTTAGGGGCTAGTCTTTCCGTCGTCCCAAGATCAACCTTCAACGTTTTGAGGTTTCGGTTATTGATACCGATCAGTTTTGGCTGGAGCGCTAGAGCCCGTTCCATCTCATTCTCATCGTGCACCTCAACTAATACATCCATCCCTAATTCTTGAGCATTATTATATAATAAAGAAGCTACTGGATCAGATACCGCAGCCATAATTAAAAGTACACAATCCGCGCCAATTGCTCTAGATTCCAAAATTTGATAGGGGTCAATCATGAAATCCTTTCGGAGAATTGGTAAGTCCACAGCAGATTTTGCCTGTTCTAGATCTCTATTGTTTCCTTGGAAATAGGGCACATCCGTGAGAACCGATAAACACGTTGCACCTCCCATCTTATAGGCAACAGCCAATTCCGCAGGTTTGAATACTTCTCTAATCAACCCACGTGAAGGAGAAGCTTTCTTAATCTCAGCAATTAAAGAATAAAAGCCTGCAGCCGACGAATCGTTTAATGCCTCGATAAATCTACGCGGGGCGTCTTTAACCGCTATTTGTTTCTCTAAGTACGACTCGGGATATTCAGTTCGTCGTTCTTTTACAAAAACTTTTTTTTGATCACAAATTTTTTCGAGAACGTCTCTCACGCGTCCCCTGCCTCGCCATTAACATCAATACTATTTGTGATTTCAATCATTCTTTCTAATACCAATTTGGCCTTTCCGCTATCGATAGTATTTGCTGCAACTTTGACGCCCTCTTTCAGATCCTTAACCTTACCAGATATTATTAGCGCCGCCGCAGTATTTAAAAGCACCACATCACGATATGGACCCGGTTCACCGGCTAACATCTTACGAATAGCTTCGGCGTTATATTCGGCATCTCCACCCTTCAGATCTTCTAGACTAACCTCAGGAAGTCCGGCATCGCCAGGTGATATTTCAAAGGTATCCACTTTACCATTTTCAAGTGATGCAACGTATGATTTCCCGGCAGTTGTTAACTCATCAGTCCCATCGGATCCATGAACTACCCAGGTACGCTCACAACCCAAATTCCCGAGGGCGTGGGCAATCGGTTCCATTAATTCCCTGGAATATACGCCCGTTAACTGCTTCTTTACTCCTGATGGGTTGCTAATCGGACCCAGCACATTAAAAATTGTCCTCGTCGCAAGTTCAACACGGGGGCCTGCAACGTGTCGCATGGCACTGTGGTGCCTTGGCGCCATAAGAAATCCTATACCAGCTTCCCAAATCGATTTTTTTATCAGCGCAAAATCTGCTTCGTTATTCATACCTAGCGATGTAAGGACGTCAGCAGCACCAGATTTAGATGACAAGGCTCGGTTACCGTGCTTTGCAACTGGAATACCTGTTCCTGCTAAAACAAGAGCTGCTCCCGTCGAAATATTATAAGTTCCTGTAGCATCACCGCCCGTACCAACAATATCCATTGCATTTTCCGGAGCCTCGATAAACATTGCTTTTGCCCTCAATGCACGGGCAGCTCCAGTAATTTCAGAAATCGATTCGCCTCTAACCCTAAGTGCCATCAAAAATGCACCAATTTGAGCTGGGGTGGCATCACCAGACATGATGATATTAAAAGCGTTTTCGGCCTCAATCTCATTGAGAACTTCGCCATTCGCTAACATGGAGATGTACGATCTCATACTCTGCATATCCATATTCTTTTGTTGTCCAATTCTAACTGACAATCAAATATATTTATTAACGAACAAGAATGTTTATTCTAACTTTATTAATTATTTTTTATATTACAATAACTTATCAATTAACTTTGCTTCCAGAGCTAAGACAAATTTGCAGGCACAATGGTGCCCTCTTTTACTTCGGTCAAGAGCGTTTGGAATAATTAAGCATTTGACTTTACTACATCATTTCACATGATCTAATAGCGTTATCTTGTTGGGACATGTTGTAGTGTTGATATTATTCTTTGAAAGTATCGCAGAAATATAAGGGAACGTCGTTGAGCACTATAGGATACTAAAGATTAAACACAGGACAAAAGTCTTTTTGGCAACTGGTTTAATAGGAGCGGTGGGAGTTGTAGGCACCGTTTCCGCAATCTTTTTTCTTAATTCCCAAAACCAAAATGCTGGAGTAACAGTTCAAGGACTTACTAGGATAGCTATTCCTGAAAAATTGCCAAAGGTTGATCAGAACATTAATCCGGATGAGCCTAAACCCCCTGAACTGAGTAAAAAAAATAAAGTTTCTTTCATTAAACGTGAGCAAACTAGAATTGACGCTATTCAGAAATCATCAAATGCGGTGATTGATCAAATACCGGCTTCTCGTGAGAGTGTTGAAGAAGAATATCCGGTTGAAGGGGTATACTGGTCTAGCCCAATAGAGATGGAAGTCCACACCCAAGCAAAGTCCGAAAAACCTCATAAAAACAGTAAATCTGATGAATTTACTGCATCAAATAAAAAAGTTAAACCGCTGTGGCGCATTAATTCAGTCAACACAGAGGACTTACGACCTGGTCCCCAAATTGCCATTGTGATAGACGATGCGGGAGTTGACAAATTAGGTACAAAGCATGCAATTGAGCTTGCCGGCCCTCTAACCATTTCCTTCCTCACTTACGCAACTAAACTGAACGAACAAGTAAAGGAAGCAAAAAGCGCCGGACATGAAATTATGGCCCACGTTCCAATGGAACCATTTAATAAGACATTAAATCCCGGCCCAAACTTCCTGAGGGTTGACGACCCGGATGAAGAAATTAGGAAAAAAATTAAATTGGCGCTCACTAAGGTGCCAGAAAGCGTCGGTATCAACAATCATATGGGAAGTCGTTTTACAAGTAGTATCAGAGGCGTCAGCCTCATTATGGAAGAACTTAGCCTTAGAGGATTACTTTTTTTAGATAGTCGGACATCTGAAAAAACAGTCGTCCCCAAATTAGCTCGGAAATACCACGTGCCGTATGTGACACGGAACGTTTTTCTTGATCACGAACCCAGTTTAGAATTTATATTAGCCCAACTTGAGGTACTTGAAAAACTTGCAAAAAAACAAGGTTACGCCGTAGCGATAGGCCACCCAAGGGCAACGACTATCTCAGCCTTATCTCAATGGCTCCCCGCAATCGCCGAAAAAGGCCTCAACCTCGTTCCTATCAGCGTGATCATGGCAAAACGTATTGGAATACCTAGGAATTTGATCAAGTTATCGGCAAAATAAGGCCGAAGTATATACACACTAAATACGTTTTAATTTGAGTTAATATAGAATTAAAACTACCAAGCTGTTTAATTCTTATGGGCTCTAACTACTGTTATTCAAAAATACTGATGCGTTCATGGGGTATTTGTTTTTGAAAATATTTGATTAATATTTTCCCTATTAATCTTAACACCAAGTCGCTTTCGAAGGGCCTCGGCTAGTTGTTTCTTCAAATCACCCGAAATATTTTCGCTTAATTGCGCACGGATAGTTTCGGCAAGTTTACTGCTGCTGGAAGTAATTGGATGTCTTATTTCGGAAACGAATGCAACCAGGTGGACGCCGTTACCTGCTGCTAGGACTGAATTTCTTACCTTAGAAGCAAAGACCTTTGAGATAAGTTCTCTCGGTAATTCCTTTTTAAGTCCTTCACCGGTTCTTGTGAATGGCTTTGTTGGTAATAGATCAACCTTAAGTTTACTTGCCAAAATCTTTGGTGAATTACCGTTATTAAGTTCGTTAACCAGTTTTTTCGCCTTGTTTTCTGCTTCTTCGGCCCGGTGATCACGCTTCCAAGCTATTCTGACATCTTTAATAATTTTATCTAAAGGTCGAAGAGTTGGTTTCGTTACCTTATCGACATGTAATATAAAAAAGCTCGACGACCCGTAGTCGTTAAGGTCGCTATCTTCTCCTTCCGATGTCGCAAATACAGCATTTAAAATTTCCTTTTGATCACTAATCCCGTCGATAGGTTTACCAAGCTCATTTAACCCTTGATTATCTATCGCCGGAATATTTTCCACTCTAAGATTCAAGCGACCAGCTGCATCCCTAATACTTGCTCCTGCGCCAAGCTCATCCTCTATTTGATTAGCTAGTGTAATTAATGCATCTGCCGCCAAATCTAACTGAACGCTGCGTTTCAATCCATTCCGAACCTCTCCTAATGCTTTTTTAGTCGCCGGTGTAATGTTAGTGACTCGTAAAATATGCCACCCAAGACTGCTTCGAATTGGTAAAGTATAATTGCCAACATCTAATGAGAATGCTGCATCACCAAGTTCTCTGATCACAAACTCCCCACGCGTCAAGTCTCCTAATTGTAAAGCTTCTTGATCGAAGCTTGCTACTCCCTTTGCTACCTCAATAAAATCGTTTCCCATTTTTAAGCGCGACATGACCTTTTGAGCCAACGGTTCTTCAGAAACTAGAATTTGCTGTATATTTCTTCGTTCCTCCTGGCTAAATTCTGAGATACGGCTATCATATTCAATTTTGATTCGTTCCTCTGAAACCTCAATTTCATCCGAAATATCTTTAGGCTGCACCCTTAAAAGGGTTACAGCCCGATACTCGGGTGCCGAAAACCGAGCGGCATTATCGCTATGAAATTTTGCGAGTATCGAAGGCGGTGGATCCGGTATTAGGCTAAGAGCAGTATGCATAATTTTAATTAACTTAATTACACGCCGTTCCTCTCTGTAACGGAGGACACTATCCGTTAGGGCTGCAGGAACTGAAATCCCATACTCGAAAGCGCTCAGCAGCTGTTTCTGAAGCAGCTCCCTGCGATAAAGATCAACGTAGGTCCCTTCACTGTATCCTGCCCGGTTGATTGATTGTTGAAATACATTTCGATCAAACTGCCCCGCACGGTTTTTAAATTGTTTATCGCCTCTGATTTCTTGGTTTAGCAAATCGTCACTTATTATGAGACCTGTGTTACTAGCTCCTTCAGAAAATATGATTTCTTGAACCATACCATTCAAAGTTTGGTCAACAATTCCGAATGAAAGAGCCTGTTCATTTGTTAAGTTCCGACCCAATACTTCCCGCATACGGGAGATAGAAACTTGAATTTGGGACTCTAATTCACGAGAACTAATTTCCTGTTCCCCTATTTCCGCAACAATCTGATCGTCTCCACCAGTGTTCGTCGTATAATCACCAATGCCCCACAAACCAAAACTAATGATCAGCAATCCTAGGAGTAATTTTGCACCCCATGACAGTATTTTTTCCCGAAAATTTCCAAGCATCATATTTGTACCTGATTAACCATTCACATGATGGCAGTTTATATCAATCTACTCACTTAAGAGCGTTCACATCATAAAAGCGTGACTCAAGCCCTACAACATGCAATTTGATTGTGCCGGATATTGTTCGAAATTAGAGGGATTTTTGTTATGTTGGAATTGCGGCGTCCTTTGATTGCGGGGAATTGGAAAATGAACGGGCTTCGTCAAGATAGTCTGCTGCGGGTAGAAAATATTGTGGCCGCCTTGTCTAAGATTTCAAGCCCTCCATTCGAGACACTCATTTGTCCGCCTGCTACCATGCTTGGATTGATTTCAAACTCGATCAAAGGGTCTGAAATATTTTTAGGCGCACAAGATTGCCATCCTGCTTCGTCTGGGGCCTATACAGGCGATATTAGCGCAGAAATGCTCGCCGATATCGGATGTTCCCACGTTATAGTAGGCCATTCAGAACGTCGTTTAGCACTTGGCGAAACAGATAAAATAATTATTGAGAAGGCATCATCTGCAATAGCCGCGAACCTAATTGCAATAATTTGTGTTGGAGAAAGTGAGGATCAAAGGGCAAATGGCCAAACCAAAAATGTAATCCTTTCTCAACTATCTGCTTCGTTACCGCCTCATTCTACAGCAGCGAACATGATTATTGCATATGAGCCCATATGGGCAATTGGTACAGGCGTCACACCAAATAATGATGATGTGCAAGAAATTCATTCCCTGATTAGAAAAAATCTTTCAGGTATCATATCTTCGGCAAATGCAAATCAAACTCGGATTCTCTATGGGGGATCTGTAAAGCCTAGCAACGCTTATAAATTTTTGAGCTTACCTGATGTGGACGGTGCATTGGTCGGTGGGGCAAGCCTTGACTGGGAGGATTTCATGGCAATTGCTACATGTTGCCTTGATAGAAAATAAAAAACATTTACAAGTAGTGAAAACAAGTTAGAAAGTGCCCCAAAGCAAAGTACCTAAAAGTAAGTTTTGATTCTGGTTTTAATTTCATGGTTCCGCTATGACGGCTGTTGTAATTGTTATTCATTTGATGCTCGCCATCTCTATGATACTCATCATACTGGTACAGCAAAGTGAGGGTGGCGGACTAGGTATCGGTGGTGGCTCTGGTGGAGGCATGGGTGGCTTTATGACCGGACGCGCCACGGCAAATCTTCTTACGCGTGCAACGGCAATCATTGCCGCTGCTTTTATGGCTACGAGCCTACTTTTAGCTATCCTAGCCGATCAGGGTCGTTCGTCTCGGAGTTCTATCATTGATAGACCGGTTGGTGAACCGACGAATCAACAACCCGTTAAATCTTTGCCTTCCCTTCCATCATTACCCAACTCGCCTACAAATTAATTTTTATGGGTTGGATTACAAAGACTTACCAGAGGGGCGGCAAATTTGCCGCCTCTTCTCTTTTTTACTTACCTCTAATGTTATAGGTTATCCACCCATGGCGCGTTTTATATTTATTACTGGCGGCGTGGTCTCCTCACTTGGAAAAGGATTAGCGTCAGCGGCATTGGCGACATTGCTGCAGGCCCGTGGCTTTAGTGTCCGGCTTCGCAAGCTTGACCCTTATTTAAATGTCGATCCTGGCACCATGAGCCCTTACCAGCACGGCGAGGTTTTTGTAACAGATGATGGCGCCGAAACCGATCTCGACCTTGGTCACTACGAAAGATTTACCTGCGTAGATGCAAGACAAAGCGATAATCTAACGACAGGCCGAATTTATTCTGACGTAATAGCTAAAGAGAGAAGGGGAGAATACCTAGGAGCAACGATCCAAGTTATCCCCCATGTCACGGATGCTATAAAAGAATTTATTTTGTCATACATTAGTGATGAGGATTTTGTACTTTGCGAGATTGGTGGCACTGTTGGAGATATTGAGAGTTTGCCATTCTTAGAAGCAATCCGACAACTTGGTAACGAGTTGGGCCAAGATCGCACAATGTATATCCACTTGACTTTAATTCCCTTTATTGCCGCAGCAGGTGAATTGAAAACAAAACCGACCCAACACTCTGTAAAGGAACTTTTGAACGTTGGTATACAAGCAGACCTATTGCTATGTAGATCTGATCGAGACATTCCAGAAGCCGACAGAAAAAAGGTGGCGTTATTTTGTAATGTTAGAGAAGAAGCTGTGGTTCCAGCTCTGGACGTAGATTCTATCTATAAAGTACCCATAGTTTATCATGAACAGGGGTTAGATAGCCAAGTTTGCCAACATTTTCGCCTTGAAAATACAACTGAACCGGATCTCAAACCGTGGCAGGATATCGTTAAACTTGCTACCAAACCAGAAGGGGAAGTATCGATTGCCGTTGTCGGTAAATATACAGGATTAAAAGATGCCTATAAATCCCTTACCGAGGCATTAGCTCATGGGGGCATCGCCAATAATGTTTGTGTTAACCTTAAATGGCTCGAGTCAGATATTTTTGAGGATAATGAAACTATTCAAAACCTAGAAGGTGTAAACGGCATCCTTATCCCAGGTGGATTTGGTGAAAGAGGAGCTGAAGGCAAGATTAGAGCTGCAAAGTTTGCACGAGAACGGCGGGTGCCATACTTCGGAATCTGTTTTGGCATGCAAATGGCAGTTGTTGAAGCAGCTCGTAATTTAGCTGGAATAAAGAATGCTGGAACCACGGAGTTTGGTCCATGCAGTGAGCCTGTGGTGGGCCTTATGACTGAGTGGGAGCGCCATGGCGTACTGCATAAGCGAGATCACATCTCAGATAAAGGCGGAACAATGCGGCTCGGAGCGTATCCCTGTGAACTTAAAGATAGAAGTAGGGTAAAAGAAATTTATGGCCTAGCTACGATTAGTGAACGTCATCGACACCGTTATGAAGTCAATATCACTTATGAGGATCAACTTGCCAAAGTTGGTGTACACTATTCAGGAAAGTCGCCAGATGGCACACTCCCTGAAATAATCGAAATCCCCGATCACCCCTGGTTTATTGGCGTTCAGTTTCACCCCGAACTTAAGTCCAGACCATTTCAACCTCACCCTTTGTTCATTGATTTTGTCCGTGCTGCTGTCAAGCAGTCACGCCTAGTATGAGGTAGAAACTCATGCAAGAACCACGTGTTGTTCACATCGGTAATTTATCCCTTGCCAACAATCAGAAAATCAAACTTATAGCTGGACCTTGTGCCCTTGAATCAAAGGAACACGCCTTTGAAATGGCTGGAGCGCTTACAGAGCTTGCTAAAAAGTTTGATATTGGTTTCATATATAAAACCTCCTATGACAAAGCAAACCGCACTAGCGTTGACGCAAAACGTGGCCTTGGAATTGAGGAATCCTTACCTATATTTGAAGCGATTAGGAACGAGTTCAAATGTCCAGTACTAACCGATATACATACTGTAGAGGAGGTTGTTAAAGTTTCCAAATCAGTTGACGTCCTCCAAATTCCTGCTTTTCTTTGTCGCCAAACGGACTTGCTAATTGCCGCTGGACAGACTGGAAGGGTCCTCCACGTCAAGAAAGGGCAATTTATGGCTCCGTGGGACATGAAAAACGTGGTCCGAAAGATAGAGACCACTGGCAATGAGAACATACTTCTCTGCGAACGGGGTGCAAGCTTTGGTTATAATGCACTTGTTTCTGATATGCGCTCTTTACCAATCCTAGCGCAAACCATGTATCCAGTCATTTTCGATGCCACCCACTCCGTTCAGCAACCTGGGGGACAGGGCACAGCAACCGGTGGTGACAGAAAATTTGCCCCTGTTCTTGCTCGCGCAGCCGTTGCTGTCGGGGTTGCTGGAGTATTTATGGAAACTCATCAGGATCCTGACAAAGCGCCAAGTGACGGACCAAACATGATTTATCTTAAGGACTTACCAGAAATTATTGAAACCTTACTTGAGCTTGATAGTATTTCCAAGGCTCGTCCCATAGCCATTTAATTTAAAATTATTCGGTTTAAGAAGTAGAAGTAAATTTATTAGTTGGTTGCAAACATAGTAAAAATTATTTTCCATTTGCGCGGTTTCAGAATCTTATCCCTAAACACTTGCCAGTTACACCAGTTACAGCTATCAACCATATAAAAATTACAGGAATCGAAATGTACGGCTTATGACAGCCATCATCGATATATTTGCCCGGGAAATTATTGATTCAAGAGGTAATCCCACAATTGAAGTGGATGTTACTTTAGAAGGTGGCGCCTTTGGCCGCTCTGCGGTACCGTCGGGAGCATCAACAGGAATTCATGAAGCCGTAGAACTTAGAGATTCTGATGAGGATCGTTATGGTGGACAGGGTGTTTTAAAGGCGTGTGCCAATGTGAATGGCGAGATATTTGAGGCATTGCTCGGGCAAGATGCTGAGGACCAGGTCCACATAGATCAGAGTATGAACCAATTAGATGGAACGCCAAATAAATCACGTCTTGGTGCCAATGCTATTTTGGGCGTTAGCCTAGCTGTCGCAAAGGCAGCAGCAGAGACGGTTTCCTTGCCCTTATACCGTTATATTGGCGGCACCCAGGCGTCTCTTCTACCGGTACCCATGATGAATATTATTAATGGCGGAGCACACGCAGATAATTCTATGGATTTTCAGGAGTTGATGGTGATGCCGATAGGCGCCCAAAGTGTAACAGAAGCCATTCGTATGGGAGCTGAGATTTTTCAAGCCTTGAAATCTACGTTGAAAAAGGCGGGTCACAATACCAACGTTGGTGATGAAGGAGGTTTTGCCCCTTCCTTGGCTAACGCAGAAGAAGGTCTAGAATTAATCATGCAAGCTATCAACTCTTCTGGTTATGAAGCGGGAAAGGAGGTGGTATTAGCGATAGACGCAGCTTCTAGCGAATTATACAGAGACGGCTATTACATCATGGAAGGGGAAGGGAAAAAACTTGATGCTGAGGGGATGACTGAATACTACCGCGCTCTCATTACTCAGTACCCAATTGTCTCCATCGAGGACGGAATGGCAGAAGACGATTGGAATGGTTGGAAAATGCTCACACAAACAATTGGAGATAGCGTACAATTGGTTGGTGATGATGTATTTGTTACTAATCCTCAGCGTCTTAAGAAGGGCGTAGAAAAAGGTATTGCTAACTCAATTTTAATTAAAGTGAACCAAATTGGTACTCTGACCGAAACTTTAGCAGCAGTCGAAATTGCCCACAAAGCTAACTACACCGCAATCATATCTCACAGGTCTGGTGAAACCGAGGATACCATCATTGCAGATATTGCTGTGGCAACCAACGTCGGCCAAATTAAAACTGGATCTCTATGCCGGTCGGAACGCCTCGCAAAATATAACCAGCTTATTAGAATTGAAGAAGAACTTGGTTTGGCTGCTTCTTTTGCTGGTAAAAGTATTCTGGGACAAAAAAAAATCTAACACCACGTCCAGATGCCTATTAATTTAATTTGTTAATATAATTGTGATCATGAATGCGTGATAATGCAGATTTAAGAAAACAAACTAAGGGTTTTTATGAATTAACCTCGAAATTTCAGCAAGATAATCGGGTAATTAACATATTATATTGGTTTAAAATATTTTAATTACAAAGCTCTCACAATAAATGGGAAATGTTTTGCCTAGTCGTTCTCAAACCTTGGATAAAAATGTTTTTTCTAATAGGAAAATAGTAAAATAAATGAAAATATTTTCGGAACTTAGGCTGAAGCTACGCTTCATTTTATGGCCGACAATTTGGGCAACGATTATTCTGTATATTACATTTCACATGATCCAAGGTGAGCGTGGTCTTATAGCTTTTATGCAGATTCACGGAGAAGTTTTGGCAGCAAAAAAAACTCAACAGTTACTAATTAACAAAAAAAAACGCCTACAAAATCAAGTGACTTTGCTCAGTACCAAGAGTCTGGACATAGATATGTTAGAAGAGCGTGTCCGCATTATGTTGGGTTACAGTCGGCCAAACGAGACCATAATACTCTTGAAATGAAGTAAAAATGCTCCTTTAGAGCCGGTATCAGTTATCTATGTAAATTCTGGCTATTGTATGATAAGTGGCACATTATAAAGTGCTCGGAAAATACCCGTTTGGCCGTGGGAAAAACGTACTTTTTTTATATACAATTAAGTTTATTCGAGCGGTACCATCACCAGTTCACGAAACGGCGTGCGCTCTTGCAAAAGCTGATACCAAGTCTCTAAATGTGGAAAATGATGACGTTTTATAGGAAGCGCATAGAAACGATATGACGCCGCACCAGCTGGGATATCCCCCATTGAAAACGTGTTTCCAGCGATATAACGCCGGCCCGCAAGATGCTCATTTAAAAAGGAAAAATCTTTATTTAATTCAACAACAGAATTACCAATTACATCTTTATTTTGTTTCTCGGGCGGGGTTCGAATAAGACCCCAAAACACGGTAACCATGTTCTTCCAATTATCTGTGGCCTGCCACTCCATCCATCTCTCCGCTTCTACGTACGCTGAATTTTTAGAAGGCCATAATTTGGTAGGAGCATATTTTTTAGATATATAACGCACAATCGCGTTAGATTGGCGTACCAAAAGACCGTCATCTTCAAGTGTGGGAATTTGTGATGCTGGGTTCAACTTTCTATATTCTTGACTGTCAATGGAACCAACCGTTCCGTCCTTGTCAATCCAATCCCATTTAAGACCAGCTTCTCCCATAGCCCAAGCGGCTTTTTGAACATTAATTGATGTTTTTCGGCCATAAAACTTCAACATTTAAAATTGCTCCTTTTTTTTACTCAATTGCACTCGGTAATGACACAAATAAGTTTTTCAGAATTATCTTAAGTTGGATAATAGGTTAAAAGTTATTCACATAATTAAAAAAATATCGATCTAAAATTACAGAAAAATACATGCGTAGTTAATTAAATGTTAGGGGCAAACGATCAATTAACTGATATCCTATTAAACCCAATTTTTCTATTGCAAAACAATGGTTTTAGAGTACAGCCTAGTGCTATAAAATATCAATAATCCAATTTCGTTTCGAGCAGAGTTTTTATCTACATCGGCGCTATTAGATTGGAAGTTAGACATGTTCCAACCAAAAACTAAAAATAAGTCAACCAAACCAATGCCTGACCCCACAAACGTCTTAAGCTCTGAAGAATTAACCCGTTACTATCGCGAAATGTTGCAAATTCGACGATTTGAAGAGAAAGCAGGCCAATTATACGGAATGGGGTTAATCCAAGGATTCTGTCATCTCTACATAGGCCAAGAAGCCGTTGTAGTCGGGATGCAGGCCGCAGCAAAGAGACAAGTTGATTCACTTATTACCAGCTACAGAGATCACGGCCATATGTTGGCAACAGGCATGGCTCCGAGAGGCGTAATGGCAGAACTCACAGGACGCAAAGGCGGCTACTCCAAAGGTAAAGGCGGATCTATGCATATGTTCAGTCGTGAAAAAAAGTTTTTTGGGGGTCATGGAATTGTGGCTGCACAAGTACCCATTGGGACTGGCCTTGGGCTAGCACATCAATACAACGAAGATGGTGGGGTGTGCATGACTTACTATGGAGATGGAGCCGCTAACCAAGGTCAAGTCTATGAATCATTCAACATGGCAGCACTTTGGAAATTACCTGTAGTTTATGTTATCGAGAACAACAACTACGGAATGGGAACTTCAGTGTCTCGTGCATCGGCAACACATGAACTATATGCTCGTGGCACAGGGTTCGGTATTCCTGGAGTTAGAGTGGATGGTATGGATGTCGTGGCAGTTAAAGCTGCAGGAGAAATAGCACTTAACCATGCTAGAAACGGTGATGGACCTTATATCCTTGGAATGCAGACCTACAGGTATCGGGGGCATTCAATGTCTGATCCAGCACAATACCGAACACGTGAAGAGGTAAGCCAGGTACGGGCTGAACGTGATCCAATTGATAGAGTTCGCCAGCAAATAATTGACGGCAAATATGCCAGTGGAGCTGAAATTAAAATTATTGATGATGAGGTAAAGGCTATTATTGCCGATGCAGCAGAATTCGCTCAACAGTCTCCCGAACCCGAATTGTCAGAATTATATACAGACGTTCTGGTGGAAGCCTAGTAGGCAGCGAGGAATATAGATTTATGGCTACCCCAATTCTAATGCCGGCCTTGTCTCCAACTATGACAGAAGGAACTATTTCCCAATGGCTTAAGAATGAAGGTGACACGGTTGTATCTGGTGACCTCCTTGCAGAAATTGAAACTGATAAAGCCACCATGGAGCTAGAAGCAGTCGAGGAAGGCATTCTGGGAATAATTATTAAACCCGCAGGTTCGGAAGGTATCCCGGTAAATGAGCCCATAGCGATAATGTTGGAACATGGAGAGGAATATTCCCCCGAAGATGGTTTATTAACAACCTCACAAAATGAAATATCAGAAACAAACCAAAATATGTCCCGAGAAAATTTGGCAGAAAAAAAAACAGACTTGCCACCTTCTGATGATAGTTTTAGCAATGCTGGGCAGGATAACCCCTCTTCAGCGGATCAAATTTACCCAACACTCAAGAGCAAAAACACAGATACGGCGCCGATTAATGAGCCTGAATATGCTGGCCCCACGACTACGTTAACTGTTCGCGAAGCACTCTGTGAAGCTCTTGCCGAAGAAATGCGAAAGGATGAAAAGGTATTCCTAATAGGTGAGGAAGTAGCGGAGTACGAGGGAGCCTATAAAGTTTCTCAAGGTCTCCTAAAAGAGTTTGGCCCAAAACGGGTAATTGACACGCCAATCACTGAGCACGGAATCGCCGGCGTAAGCGTGGGTGCAGCGTTTGGCGGTCTCAAGCCAGTTGTCGAATTCATGACGTTTAATTTTGCAATGCAGGCTATGGATCATCTCATTAATTCAGCAGCAAAGACACTTTATATGTCAGGGGGACAGATGGGTTGTCCGATGGTTTTTAGGGGACCAAATGGTGCTGCCGCAGGAGTGGCGGCCCAACACTCCCAGTGCTACGCCAGCTGGTTTGCGCATGTTCCAGGTTTAAAGGTTATCTCACCTTGGTCTTCCGCTGATGCAAAAGGATTGCTGAAATCGGCAATCCGAGACCCTAATCCGATCATATGTCTTGAAAATGAAATACTTTACGGTCAAAGCTTTGAACTCCCTATTGATGACAATTTTACGATTCCAATAGGGAAGGCGAAGATTGAGAAAATAGGGTCCGACGTTACAATTGTGGCCTATTCTAGTATGGTAAATTGTGCTCTTGAGGCAGCAGAATTTTTAGTTGAGGAAGGTATCGGAGCCGAAGTAATAAACCTTCGTTCACTCCGCCCGCTAGATACCGAGTGCATAATTAATTCGCTTAAAAAAACTAATCGCTTAGTAAGCGTCGAAGAGGGTTGGCCTGTTGCTGGTTTGGGTGCCGAAATAGCAGCCATAGCGATGGAAAAAGCTTTCGATTATCTGGATGCACCAGTTTTGAGAGTAACTGGTGCTGACGTTCCAATGCCGTATGCGCGTAACCTTGAAACTGCCTACCTTCCTAATGCAGCAAAAGTTATCGATGCGGCAAAGTCGGTTTGTTATAGATAAGGCAAATATCATGACGACACCAATACTGATGCCGGCCCTATCTCCCACTATGACGGAAGGGACGATTTCCAAGTGGCATAAAGTAGAAGGCGATGAAGTGGCTGCAGGTGATCTACTTGCCGAGATTGAAACCGACAAGGCGACTATGGAGCTGGAAGCCGTGGAGGAAGGTATCCTAGGGACAATTTTAAAACCGGAAGGTTCCGAGGGTATCCCCGTAAATGAAACCATTGCAATAATGTTAACGGATGGCGAAGACACCTCTCATTTAAATGCTTATGTCGAATCAAGTTCCTCAGAAGTAGGCGATGAAAATCAAACACCAGCCGATTTAGTCGAACCTCAGGTGCTACCCAAACCCGGGTCTGATTCTAAAAAACCACAGACCGACGCAAACTTACGAAAATTTGCAAGCCCTTTAGCTAGGCGAGCAGCATCAGACGCAGGAATTGATCTAACAAACATAGTGGGAAGCGGCCCACACGGACGTGTGGTAAAAAGGGATCTAGAGGCTGCTATAGCAACCAAAACTCCCCAAGTGAATGGAACTGTGATTGGCCATTCAGAAGTATCTGTCCCGACTGTGGTATCGACCGAAAATATGGTTCCCGCGCCATTAAAAAGAACTCCAGGTGAGAATTTTACTGAAATACCTCATAGTAATATGAGAATGGTAATCGCTGACAGATTAACAAAATCATCAAATGAAATTCCTCATTTTTTCTTGACTATTGAATGTGAAATTGAGCGTCTCCTGGAGATGCGCAAAGACCTCAACAACCGGGCCCCAGAGGGTGAGGGTTCCTATAAACTGTCCGTAAATGATTTTGTGGTCAGGGCAGTAGCGCTTGCCATAAAAAAAGTACCAATGGTGAATGTCAGTTGGACTGACAAGGCAATGCGTCAACTCAATAATATTGATATTTCGATTGCCGTTGCCACCGAAGGAGGCTTGATTACACCAATAATCCGCAACGCCGATCGAAAGGGACTTACTGAAATTTCAATTGAAACAAAAATGTTAGCTAACAAGGCACGGGACGGCAAACTTACACCCGAGGAATATCAAGGTGGTAGCTTCACAATTTCAAATTTAGGAATGTATGGGGTGAAAGAGTTCTCTGCGATTATTAATCAACCACAGTCTTGTATATTGGCGGTAGGTGCTGGAGAGAAGAGGGCAGTAGTCAAAAAAGATACTCTCTCGATTGCTACTATGATGTCATGTACACTTTCAGTTGATCATCGCGCCGTAGACGGCGCATTAGGAGCGCAGTATCTGCAGGCCTTGAAATCACTCATCGAAGACCCCCTAACAATGATACTTTAGAATAAATATGGCGGAGAACGTTTTTGACACAATAATTATTGGCAGCGGGCCTGGTGGCTACGTAACAGCTATCCGCGCGGCTCAACTCGGGATGAAAACAGCGATTTTGGAAAGGGAACATCTCGGAGGCATCTGTCTTAACTGGGGATGTATACCAACGAAAGCGCTCCTTCGTACGGCAGAAATTTATAGATACATTCAACACGCTGATGATTTTGGTTTGTCTGTCAGTGACGTATCCTTCGATATTAATAAAATAATTGAACGTTCCAGAAGTGTGGCCAAACAGCTTTCAAGCGGCGTCGCCTACCTGCTAAAAAAAAATAGTGTTGAAGTGCTTGAAGGGCATGGCAAGCTTGTCGGAAACGGAAAAATAATTGTCGAAAAGAATGATAACACTGTTAGTGAATTAGCCGCAAAATATATCATTTTAGCAACTGGGGCCAGAGCTCGAAGCCTCCCCAAAATAGAACCAGATGGTAAATTAATCTGGACCTATAAGGAAGCGATGGTTCCTGACGTAATGCCCAAATCTCTTTTGGTTATAGGCTCAGGCGCAATTGGTATTGAATTTGCGAGTTTTTATAGGACCCTTGGTGTAGACGTTACGGTTGTCGAATTACTGACGCGTATTCTACCAATTGAAGATGAAGAGATATCCCAGCTTGCTCAAAAGGCGTTCGTGTCACAAGGCATGAACATCTTGACCTCGGCAACTGTAACTGCGCTCAAAAAAGGCGAAGACAATGTTACAGCAACCATCACTACTGAGGGTAATTCTATCGAAACCACATTCGATCGAGTAATTATAGCAGTTGGTATTACAGGCAACGTAGAGAACCTGGGTCTTGATGCCACAAATGTTCTGGTCGATCACAACCATATTAAGATAGATAAATGGGGGAAAACTAACGAGCCCGGCGTCTTCGCGATTGGAGACGTAGTAGGGCCACCTTGGCTTGCCCATAAGGCAACTCACGAAGGAATAATGTGCATTGAGAAAATTGCCGGTATGCCAAATATTCACCCACTTGATACACGCCGTATCCCAGGATGCACTTATTGTCACCCCCAAGTGGCCAGCGTGGGACTGACAGAAGCGATTGCAATAGAAAAAGGCTATAAAGTGAATGTAGGGCGCTTCCCATTCACTGGTAATGGTAAAGCAATTGCTTTGGGTGAACCTGACGGTTTGGTCAAAACCATATTTGATTCTTCAACGGGTGAATTACTGGGGGCTCATATGATTGGAGCTGAAGTTACCGAGCTTATCCAAGGCTACAGTATTGCAAAATCTATGGAGACGACCGAGATTGAATTAATGGAAACAATATTCCCCCATCCAACTTTATCTGAGATGATCCATGAGTCTGTACTAGACGCCTACGGACGAGTGATACACTTTTAACCTTGCCGGCTTTACACTACGTTGACTGAGATCCAAATAATACTCGCCATCGAGACCATAAATTTTTTATATTCACGTTGTCAGATTTATCGCTAGATACCAAAAAAGTACCAAATACCATAGAATCAACCTCTCCCTTGCACAGTGTGATTACAACTTGATAGAAAAAGACGATGCACAGCAATAGCAGTATCCGCCACCCAGAACTTCGCAAAAAATCAGTTAATCCCTCGCCCAGGAAGCCTGACTGGATTAGGGTTAAAGCACCCATCTCGCCAGTTTACGAAAAAACTAAACAACTCATAAGTAATTTAGGCCTCACGACCGTCTGTGAGGAGGCGGCCTGCCCCAATATAGGAGAGTGTTGGGCACAAAAGCACGCCACTGTCATGATTCTGGGAGAAATTTGTACTCGCGCGTGTGCCTTCTGTAATGTCCGGACAGGAAAACCAGGTCCTGTCAATCCTTTGGAACCAATGAACGTAGCCAACATGGCCCTTAAGGCTGATATGCGCCATATGGTTATCACATCCGTTGATCGTGACGACCTTCCAGACGGAGGGGCGAGCCAATTTGCAAAGTGTGTTCACCTAGTTCATTCAATATCTCCAGATACCACTGTGGAGATCTTAACCCCAGATTTTCTTAACAAAGAGGGCGCCTTAGAAATTACTCTTTCCGCTAAACCGGAAGTCTTTAACCACAATCTTGAAACTGTACCGAGGCTCTATCCCTCTATCCGACCTGGTGCTCGTTATTTCCATAGTTTGAGACTTTTAGAAAAAACTAAAGAATTGTCACCTGGGATATTTACTAAATCGGGTATCATGGTAGGCCTAGGTGAGGAAAGACATGAGGTTCTTCAGGTTATGGATGACCTAATATCGGCGAGAGTAGACTTCCTTACAATAGGTCAATACCTCCAACCAACACTTCGACATGCCTCCATCGATCGATTTGTGACACCGGATGAATTTTCTGAATACGCAGAACTGGCTACAGCAAAGGGATTTTTGAACGTCTCGGCTACGCCGCTTACTCGTTCATCTTATCACGCCGACAAAGGTTTTAAGATATTATTACAGGCCCGCCAAAACAAACTCGCGTCCACCCGTACTGGCTAATGATCTGAATGCAGACGCACGCCGAAAAAAAACACCTCCCTCATACTCAAGGGCAAATGTTCCAACTTGTTTCGGACATTGAAAAATATTCGGAATTCTTACCTTGGTGTATTAGCACTCGTATACGTTCTCGCGAGGGAAATGAATTACTGGCTGACATGGTAATCGGTTACAAGGTTTTTAGAGAGGGGTTCACCTCAAGGGTCATCCTAACTGAACCAGAACGCATTGACGTGACTTATAGTCAGGGCCCTTTTAAATACTTAAATAACCATTGGATTTTTTTACCTGAAGCAGACGGAACGTGTACCGTAGATTTTTATGTGGAATTCGAATTCCGGTCAAATTTAATGCAAAAAATGATAAGTTTAGTCTTTAATGATGCTGTTAAGAAAATGGTCCATTCCTTTGAAAAAAGGGCGTATTTCGTCTATTCTTCAAAAGAACAACCCCAAACTCTAAAATTGATATAATTGGCTTCCTTGATTTCTATGCCTAAAGCACTCAACCAAAATTATATGACTTTAGGTAAATAATTAACCTTTGATAAAACATGAGTACTTGTTTTGTTAAAGGTAACTGAGTTGGTCCAAATTTCGGATTTTAATCGACTACCTGAAGCAACATCATGATTAACGCCTCTTTCACCGTATCCAAACGCACTTTGTCACGATCACCCTCGAATAGAAACATCCTGTTCAGTGTTTCCCGATCCAAACAAGCGGAAGCTATGTGAACCGTTCCAACCGGCTTGTCGGGTGAACCCCCATCCGGTCCTGCAATACCTGTTACAGCGACTGTCAAATGTACGGGCGAGTTATTTAAAGCGCCTTCAGCCATTTTGCCTGCGACTTGCTCACTAACTGCTCCAAATGTCACAATATCATCTAATGACACATTCAATAGTTCACATTTTGATTGATTAGAATAGGTATTAAAACCACGCTCAAAAACGGCTGAAGATCCCGAAATAGCCGTCAATGATCCGGCAATTAGACCACCAGTACAAGATTCAGCGGTGGCAATTTTTAAACCCTTGAGTTTACAAATCTCGATTAATTCATTGGCAATTTTAGATATAGAGTAAGGATACATGCTAACCATTTTTTAAAGCCAGGATAAGGCAATCAAAAGTCCTGCTCCTGCATACGCGGCAGCCAGAATATCATCTAACATTATTCCAAGGCCACCTTTGATATTTTGATCAACCCAACTCACTGGCCACGGCTTCACGATGTCAGCAATTCTAAAGAGAACAAAACCAAAAAGATAATGAATTAATGTGGGTGGCACCACTAACAGGGTCAGCAATTGGCCTGCAACTTCGTCTATTACCACTTGAGGGGGATCCTCTTCTAAGAGTCCTTGGCAATAGATATTTGAAGCCCAAACGCCGGTCGCTGTTACTATAATTGTAGCAGCAGCAAGTGCTTGATACCCCCCCAACTCAGTTAGTACCCAAGCAATAGGCAAAGCTGCAAGTGAACCACTTGTGCCAGGCGCAGGTTTAAAAAAACCGCAGCCAAACCAGGTCGAAAGCAACATGGCGATTCTTCTTTTAATTATCATTTTGTTATAATTTTCATTAATTCCATACTATAAAATTAGCATTATGTTTTGTTTTCATAAATAATTGTTATGCGCATATTCAGGGGCAAATTCCACTAAAACCCTAAAATAGTTGTCTGAATCAGCCAAAGTGATGAATAAAGCAGGACATTGGTTCCCCAAAATCATTTGTATAAACCTTAATATCCCACGTTTACCCTTGCATGAATTTCCCCGTGACGATACGGTTCATGTAACACTTTGCAGTGCATTTTTCTCTGAAGGGTAAGCGTTTTGCTACCAATTTTTTATCTAGCAGACACATATTTCGGCAATCAACCAAAGCGTCTTGAGAGGCACACGTGCGATTAAAATATGTAATTCGTCGTTTAAAACGTTTGTTTGATGCGTACCTGCCCGATCGTGAGCTAATCATGAGGACGGACGGGAAAGTTTGGTTTGTCAAAATCTCAAAAAAGATCCAAATCGCCGGCCTCATATTGGTTATAGTTACTTCAGGATGGGGAATTTTTTCGTCTTTTAGTTATTTTGCTGTTGGAAAGGTAATAGAAGCAAAGGATAAGGAAATCTTGAAAACACGAATAGTATATCGTGGTTTATTATCAGAGATTTCTAATTACCAAAGCAAGTTTACCATTCTAACAGATGATCTAGAGGAGAACCACGAGTCGATGCTAGATTTAGTCGAAAAAAATGCAAATTTGCAGCAAAACTTATCAACTGCCAAATCTAAATTAGTCTCTTCCAAGCGCCGTTTTGAATCTGAACTGGTTTCGTCTAAGCGCCAATATGAGACCGAGTTAGTTTCGTCTAAGCGCCAATATGAGACCGAGTTAGTTTCGTCAAAGAGGCGACAAGATGAAATCGCAGCTGTTAAAGGTAGATTAAAAGCTAAACTCAAAGACATTGAGCAGAGGATGCGCAGTCTAAACACCCATAACTTTGAGTTAAAAGGTAATTTATCATCAATCTCAGGTAGTTTGGAAAATGCTCTCGCTGAGAGAAACTCAGCATTAATGTTAAATGAACGGCTAAATGAAAGAACCTCAGAATTATTAGCAAATCTGGATAATTTGCAGAACTCGGAGAAAAACGTTATTGCTCGTTTAACGCGTACCACAGTTGACGAAATCAGTGTTTTGGAGAAGTTTATTAGTCGTACGGGGATCCAACCTAAACAGCTAATAGCTGGGGAAAAAAGAACCTCAACGCTTGGTCAAGGTGGGCCATTTGTAGAAGTGCAAAAGGGTAATGAACCTGGTGCATTTCTGAAATCAAGTATAGATAATTTAGGAGCTAAATTAGACCGACTATCCAACCTGAAGAGATTAGTTGGCGTTATACCTTTTTCACCCCCGCTCGAACATTTTTCAATATCCAGCCATTTTGGTAAACGACGAGACCCAATTAATAAGCGCTGGGCAATGCATTATGGCTTAGACTTGACTGGCTTTAAGAAAGCTAAAGTCTATGCAACGGCCCCCGGCAAGGTAGTGAAATCTGGATATAAAGGTAAGTACGGTAAGTTCATTGAAATCGATCATGGTGACGGCTTCAAGACCCGATATGGTCACCTATATAAAACGCTTGTCAAGCGTGGTCAGGAAGTCAAATTTCGCCAAAAAATAGGTCTGCTAGGTAATTCAGGCCGCAGTACTGGTTCCCATTTGCATTATGAAGTTACCCATAATGGCAAACAAAAAAACCCATGGCGTTTCATCAAGGCCGGGAAATATGTTTACAAAAACTAATAAGAACGAGTATGTAAAACCGGAAGTTGTGTTGCCTAAAGTACCTGTTGCGCCCTCGCTTTTAAGTTCTGATCTTACGATTATTGGTGATCTTAACTCCAACGGTGAGGTTCAAATTGACGGCACTTTCACAGGAGATATTAAGGTTGATACTTTGATACTTGGCGCAACCGCCAATGTTGTTGGGGAAGTTTTTGCAAACAGCGTGAGAATACATGGAAAAATAACAGGTCAAATTAACGCTAAATCCGTTTCATTAGCTAAAACAGCCTACGTGAAGGGTGATATCCTTCATGAAAAACTTGCCATAGAGCAGGGGGCTCACCTTGAGGGCCATTGCAAACGGACCGAACCAACAGACGATAAACCAGAAGTTGAAAACCCCATCACCCTTTTAGTCAAGGGAAGTTCCAAAGAAAATGCTGACCCTCCACCTCCAAAACCAGAGCCTTATATTGTCGCATAAAATTATTTTACCATTAAGGCCTTCTGAAACAGGTTAGGGTCTACGTTCCCACCAGTACAAATCACAGCAACTGTTTTCCCCCTAAGGTTGATTTTTTGCTCAAGAGCAGCCGCCAGTGCAATAGCCCCACTCGGTTCAAGTACAATCTTGAAAGCTTGAAATGCAACTAGCATAGCGTTAACTGTGGCCGGATCCGGGACAACCAAGCCAACCACGTTTTGTTCTTTCAGTATTTGGAACGTAAGGTCACCAGGCGTTTCAAGAAGTAAAGCATCACAAATCGAGGGTCCCTTAGGTCGTAATTTTATGCGTTGCCCACACGCCAATGACTGAGCAATGTCGTCGTAGTTTTCTGGTTCAACACAATATAACATGACGCTAGGGTCGTGATGTTTGAGAACCAGAGAACAGCCACTCATCATTCCACCACCACTACTAGGCCCCATCACTATATCAAATTTAATATTTAATTCCTCACTCTGGCGTATAAGCTCTAGTGCTATTGTACCCTGTCCAGCTATAATATCAGGATCGTTGTATGGAGGGATCAAAAGCCCACCAGTTTCATCAGAAATACGTTTTGCCATCTCAACGCGGTTTCCGATTTTGCGGTCGTAAAACTCGACATTAGCTCCATAACTTCTTGTATTTTGGATTTTGATATCTGGAGCATCTGATGGCATGACAATAGTTGCCGGAAGGTCGAATATCTGTGCCGCTGCAGCCACCCCCTGGGCATGATTGCCAGAAGAGTAGGCAACCACACCTTGGGAACGTTTGTGAGTGGGGATCTGAGATATCTTATTGTATGCCCCTCGAAATTTGAAGGAACCTGTCCTTTGAAGGGCCTCAGCTTTTAAAAGCAAGCGGCAACCTAACTGTTCATTAAGGTGAGAAGATTCCAAAATAGGCGTCTGTATTACCTGGTCTGACAACCTATCCTCGGCAGCTTGAATATCGAAAATAGTAGGGGATGATTTAAGGCTCAACGGCGAAGCTCACTTTCTGGATTGAATTGGATGCTATCGGTTTTAATAAGATGTCTATAAACATGAAGATTTTCTATAACTCTCTGAACATAATTTCTGGTTTCCCTAAAAGGAATCTTCTCAATCCAGTCGATGGGATCAATAGCCGCATCTCTCGGATCACCATTACTCTTGATCCAGCGCCTCACCCGAGTGGGGCCTGCATTATAAGCAGCTAGAGTCAAAATATAGGAATGACTAAACTGTTCCAATAACTCCCGAATATAGAATTGTCCAAGATTTAAATTATATTCCCTTTTTCTAGTTAAATTGGCGCGCACATAAGGTAAGGAATACTTTTTTGCCAGGCGGGCTGCTGTCGTCGGCAAAATTTGCATCAACCCCATTGCTCCTGCATTGCTTACGGCTCTTTGATTAAATTCACTTTCCTGCCGAATAATTGCGTGAATTAAAGATGCTTCCAAACCTTTTTTAATCTTATACTTTAAAATTGGATACCCTAATTCCTTTAGGTTAAAACCCTCTTGAAGAGATTTCTTGGCTGTAAGTATAGAGAGATCTGGCCTTCCCAATGACGCTGATAGCTTCACCACCAACATCCGCCATTTCTTAGTGGTACCTTGCTTATTGAGATGACGGATAAATGGACGTAATAAATCTATCATTCCTGCCGCACCCAATATTCGCGCCACAGTCACAAATTTATGATTTTTGAATTGCACTGCTTCTGAGTTATCAAAATTCTTATCCGCAAATTGTGTTAACGCCTTTTCTGAATTTAGGCGATTAGCTGCGAGTTGACCATAAAATGTACTCTGTTGTTTGAAGGCTAATTCATACCATTTTTGAGCTTCTTTAACTTTACCACGTAATTCTATAGCCCGACCTGCCCAGTAAGCACACCGCGATTTGCTAATGGGAAAATTTGAAGCTCTATAGCCAGCTTGAAAATGCTGAAAAGCAAGATTTTTTTCTTCCAAGAATTGTAAAGCTATCCAACCAGCTAACCATTCAGCTTCGATAAATCCAGATCTGTATGCCCTATCAAGTCCGTGGTTTTTAACCAGTAAGTAAGCTTCGGATATATCGCCATTATTTAGTACTCTGCGGGCTAAAATATTTCTCTCACGCCACCAAAGCAAAGGATGAACGAGATCTTCGGGTGTCGATTGCAACAACTCCTGGGCAAACTTATTCTTGCCCTTTTTACGCCGCCATCGAAGCCTTTCGTAAATTAAGCCAACATTATTTTTTAGTTTAGGAGACACACGCTCTATGGCACGGTCAACTCCCCCTCGCATCCGCCTAAGCGAAAGCCTAGCTTCGGCAAGTGCTCTGTACCTAGAATTGATGCGTCTATACATCCGACGAACTGGGTAATATTTTCCCTCCCATAGCAGACGTTCCAGTCGTTCAATATGGTTTTCACGGGTCATATATTTTCGGAATTGACGATAGAATTGGGCTTCCTGTTTTGCACCGAAATTGCCACTAATCCAGATATTTTGGATCAGTGTTGTCGCGCGGGATTTTTTCCCAGATTTTAAAAGACTTGCCGCTAGGCGGGCAGTTCCATTAGGTGTGAGAGGACTTTGATGTTTAAACCATTTCAACACCTCGATATCACTCAGAGTTGGCAGCATTACCTGCTCCGCCCTAATTTGCATTAATTTTCTTTGCGGCCAATCTGGGTTATTGGTCATAAAACCATCGATTTGTCTAAAATTGCTACCAGAGTTTGGAGATCTTAACCGATACCACAGCAAAGCTTTTTTCAAAATTGGATTTTGGACACGGCTCCGGACCTTTTGATAAGTTACCCACTTGGATTTCTGAGCAAGCATATATGCCTGCTTTGCAGCTATTTTATCTCCTCTTGAAACAAGAATATTTTCCTTAGCATTTGATACTTCGGAGAAAAATATCCCCAAGAAAGTGATCAACATGAAACTGGAACTAAAATTTGTGGGCGATAGCATATAACTTCTAACTTTGAACCATCAGGTCAAACAAGACGAATTTGGTTATTATGAAGGGCACGATAATTTTGAATTCAAATTTCTTCAATTCTATAATGCTCCATAATACAGAGATCAACGACTTGCTGAGAACTTGACCTAGAGTTATGCTCACATAAAGTTTTATGGAGGTGTCCTATGTTTGCAGGATCATTCGTTGCTTTGACTACCCCATTTAAAGACGGAAAAGTTGATGAAACGGCATTCCGCTCTTTTATTGAATGGCAAATTACAGAGGGAAGCGATGGCCTAGTACCTTGTGGTACAACAGGCGAGTCACCAACTCTTAGTCATGAGGAACATCAAAGGGTAACCGAAATATGTATTGAAGTTACCGACGGTCGCATACCAGTAATTGCCGGAGCTGGGTCAAATTCAACCGAAGAGGCTATTAGTCTTGCCCAACACGCTAAGACCGCAGGGGCGGATGCTGTATTGGTGGTTACACCATATTACAACAAGCCAACCCAAGCTGGTCTTTTTGCACATTACAAGGCCATAAATGATAATGCCAAGATCCCTATCATTATTTATAACATTCCTGGTCGCAGCATTATTGATATGAGTGTTGAGACAATGGCCGAATTGTCCAATCTTGAATATATCGTCGGGGTTAAAGACGCTACCGCTCAATTGGACCGCCCCATCTTAACCACACTGGCCTGTGGTAAGGACTTTTGCCAGTTGTCAGGCGAAGATGGTACAGCAATACCTCATTTGGCAGCGGGTGGGCACGGCTGTATCTCCGTTACCGGTAATATATTACCACGGCAGTGTTCGGAAATGCAAAAAGCCTGGGCTGAGGGCAACATAAAAAAGGCAATGGAGTTGCAGGAATTATTGATGCCGGTGCATGCCGCGATGTTCTGCGAGACAAGTCCAGGCCCAGTTAAATATGCTGCAGAATTGCTAGGTCTATTTTCTTCAGAGGCCCGCCTGCCGATAACTGAAATAGCCGATCACAGCAAGGTCGCAGTAAAAGAAGCACTCAAACAAGTAGGAGCAATATAAGTCAAACTGCGGGCTAGCTTTTATTTGAAATAACATGGCTAAATCACATAAATCTAGTTCCAACGTTGCAGCCCGTAATCGTAAGGCTCGTCACAACTACTTCATTGAAAGCACATTGGAAGCGGGGTTGGTTTTATTCGGTACAGAAGTTAAAAGCCTACGCGAGGGAAGATCCAGCATAGAGGAGTCCTATGCGACAGAACAAGAAGGTGAGCTATACCTCGTTAATTCTTACATCCCTTCTTATGATGCCGGAGCAAAAATCCAGCACGAACCGAGACGAAGAAGAAAGATCCTATTACACAAAAAGGAGATGAACCGTCTTGTCGATAATGTCAGTCGAGAAGGAATGGCCATTGTGCCATTGTCTCTATATTTCAACTCCAGAGGGATTGCCAAAGTTGAACTAGGTTTAGCAAAAGGAAAACGAAAATACGAAAAAAGAGCTTCACTTAAGGAAAGGGAATGGAAGCGTACCCAGAACCGCCTGCTCAGAGGAAAGATATAAATCCCTAACGTTTTTTGAATTGGGTTGCGCCGAAAAGTACTTCTCTCTCCTCATCAGTAAATTTTTTATTTTCCTCTCGTAAGTTCGTAAGGATCTTCATGCCCCGCATTACGGCCGGGCGATTATCAATTTCAGTAAGCCAACGGGAAACACTCGGAAATTCAGAAATTTCTACACCCCGTCGCTCGTAGCCCCGGGCCCATGGGAATGTCGCTATATCCGCTATAGAATAGTCACCTGCCAGAAAGTCAACCTCATTTAATCGTTTATCCATCACATTATACAAACGCCGACATTCATTGTTGTAACGATCAATGGCATAATCAATTTTCTCTGGGGCGTAATGGCTAAAATGGTTGGATTGGCCAAACATCGGCCCAACGCCACCCATTTGCCACATTAACCACTGAATTGTCGTATAACGATCCTCACCATTAGATGGCAAGAATTTTCCGACCTTATCCGCCAGGTAAATCAACATGGCTCCCGATTCAAAGAGACTGATCGACTTACCTTCTGGTCCGTCATTATCAACCATAGCTGGGATACGATTATTAGGACTTAATCTTAGAAATGACCCATCAAACTGTTCACCTTGACCTATATTAATGGGATGGACATTATAATCTAAACCCACTTCTTCGAGCATAATATGTAGTTTGTGACCATTTGGTGTTGGCCAGCTATAAAGCTCAATCATTCCTTATCTCCTCTACAAAATTTCCTTAAAGATCGGCTATCAGTCTGTATCAATTTAAAAAATTTGAATTTGATTATATAAACAATGCTGCCCCCTCAGAAAACCGTCTATTAATGTGATAAGACTACTGTTTGATATCTTCATCCCATACTATTTCCTAGACCAATTAAGAAACCTTACGAAATAAGTTCTTCTCAATTAAGGCTTTCTTCAATTGGTTATATTCTGTGGTAACGGGTAACTCTGGAAACTTTTGAATAACGTTGGTAGAGGCCCTAAAGAATATACCAACGTCTGCCTCCATGAGCATTGAAACATCATTATACGAGTCACCCACCGCATGAACTTTAAAATTTAGAGCTTTAAATGCCTTTACAGCTTCACGTTTGTGGTCTCTCATTCGCAGATGGTAATTGACAATTTTCCCCGATGCATTGGTTTCCAGTCGGTGACAAAATAGTGTTGGCCATTCCAGTTGGCGCATCAATGGCTTTGAAAACTCATAAAAAGTATCCGAGAGAATCACCACCTGAAACTCTGTGTTTAACCACTCCAGAAATTCCTTTGCACCCTCTAATGGTTTCAGTCCGTTTACAACCTTTTGGATAACAGATAACCCCAAATCATTTTCAGACATAATCTTCAGTCTTCTTTTCATAAGTTGGTCATAATCTGGAATTTCTCGGGTAGTCGCTTTAAGCTCATCTATTCCGGTTATGTCCGCCACACCAAGCCAAATTTCTGGAACTAATACACCTTCCAGATCCAAGCACACTATTTCCATAAAATTCTCCAATTAATGAGTATGGGATCCTCTGCTAAATACTAGCTGTAAGAGGGCAATTAAGGTTCCTATTAGAAGCCGTCATTTTACCCAGAACGGCATGCTATTGCTGATCCTATTTCAACGGAAAATTTGGAATTGGGGAATTACTCTCATGCCTATTAGCATTCTTCAATTGGAATAAGTTCCCTAATAGTTCGAAATACCGCGTAAAACATATCTTCTGTTAACCGTCCGGTGTTAGTGTTGTAACGGGAACAGTGGTAACTATCGATCAAAATCGGCCCCTTACCCAAATCATGATATGAGTTATGGGCGAACTTCCAATTACTTCGACGGAGTTGAAACACACCTAAGGCCGAATTATGGGCAATGGTGCCTAACGCCAAAATAACCTTGAGGTTAGGCATATTATTTAATTCTTGACGTAAAAAGTCCGCGCATGCACTTATTTCAGAGCCTTTAGGTTTATTCTGAGGCGGGACACATCTGACGGCATTTGCAATTCGACAGTTTCTCAGTTCCACTTCACCTTCGGACGGTCCAGCAGATGTGCCAACTGCAAATCCAAACTTGATGAGAGTGGGATAAAGGAGATTCCCAGCGTGATCCCCCACAAAAGGCTTACCCGTTCGGTTAGCTCCCTTTAATCCAGGCGCAAGTCCAAGAATTAATAGTTCATTATTCAATTCTCCAATCGACTTTACCGGACCATTGTACCATTCCGGATATAGAGCCCTATTTTCTTCCCGAAAAGTAGCGAGGCGTGGACAAAATTGACAATTTATATCAGGCTCAATCACTATTCCCTACGCTTCAAAATTCGACAAAATAAAACATAGAATTTCTTGGTTATTCAAAAATACTAATTATTAGCTAACTAACTAAAATATCTATCAAAAACCGATTAGAAACTCATCTTTACAAGATCAACTCTCAAGGTGGCCTGACTCACCTGGTACCCGTTGAATCTCCGCTTGAAGATCTTGCAAATCAATAAAATGATCACTCTGACGACGCAATTCATCAGCTATCATTGGAGGTTGCGATTTAATAGTGCTAACGACAGTTACGTAGGTTCCTTTGTATTGAGCGGCCTCTACCAGTCTTCTGAAATCACCATCACCAGAAAACAATATTATATGATCAAGATGCTCAGTCATTTCCATCAAGTCTACTGCTAACTCAATATCCATATTGCCTTTGACTTTGCGTCTTCCGTCACTGTCTACGAACTCTTTAGCCGGTTTGCTCACTATGGTGTATCCGTTATACTGAAGCCAATTAACCAATGAACGAAGCGGGGAATTGACATCATCCTCCAGGAGGGCGGTATAATAATAAGCCCGCACGAGACGCCCCTTATTTGTAAAACTCTTAAGAAGACTCTTGTAATCAATATCAAAATCAAGAGCCTTAGCTGCAGCATGTAAATTAGAACCGTCTAAAAATAACCCGACCCGGTCGTTGCTATCAATTACCAATTAAAGTTCCATTTCTCACAGACTTATGTGATATTTTTAAAAAGATTATTTATAAACTAGAACCTAGAGAACCCTTTGAGAAATATTTAAACCCGAGAATAACAATACATTAATTTTAACACTATAAACAACTCACTGGATGGGAGTAGATAAATTAAAGTGATACTAGTTGGAATAGGATCTAATTTGAGATCAAGCGAAGGAAGTTGCCCAAGGGAAAATTGCTTGGAAGCACTCCAGAGGCTTTCGCTCAAACAAGTCTGTATAATTAGTACATCGTCATTTTTTGAATCCGAGCCAATACCCGATGTTAGGCAACCGTGGTATATCAATTTGGTCATTACCGTCAAAACAAACATGCCACCACTTATTCTGATGGAATGTCTATTGGCTATCGAATTAGAAATGGGCCGTAAACGAACTTTTACTAATGGACCCCGGGTTATCGATCTTGATCTATTGGCATATAACAATAAAATCATAAACGATGTAGGATTAATTATTCCTCATCCTAGAATGTATGAGCGCGCTTTTGTTTTAAAACCTTTGGCAGAAATTGCGCCGGAATGGTTGCATCCTTCTACAGGTAAACATATTAATCAATTGATTGAGGATTTAAAACCAAACCAAATCGCTCATGCTATTAAATGAGAACACTTGCCTTTCTTGATATCAAGCTTATAAGACTCTCTTCGTTTTAAATTATACTGCGTTTTCAGGAGATGAAATTTGGCTCGAGTAACAGTTGAAGATTGCATTGAAACAGTTAAAAACCGGTTTTCGTTGGTAATGTATGCGTCCCAACGGGCTCGCAGCCTTTCTTCGGGCGCAGAACTGATGGTGGACCGTGACGATGACAAAAACCCGGTAGTAGCCCTTCGTGAAATTGCCGAAGATAAACTAGACATTGAAGAAATCGAAGGTTCACTTGTAAGAGGAATGCAGAAACATATTCAGTCCGACGAACCGGATGAAGAAGAAATGGACCTTTTAACAGCTGGTGAAGATTTTGGTGAGGCACTAAAC
The DNA here is from genome assembly GCA_028345065.1 of Rhodospirillales bacterium. Taxonomy (GTDB): domain Bacteria; phylum Pseudomonadota; class Alphaproteobacteria; order Rhodospirillales; family UBA2165. The sequence continues at coordinate 19,210 of JAOMCN010000003.1, read as the reverse complement.
CAAGAATCAGCACCTTCCCTCACTAATCCTTTAAATTCTGAATATGGCGACAACAAAAGAGTAATGCCTATTTTTGACGACGATGTTCTACCGGTTGACAACAATACCCTACCATCGACGGATTAAATAAATATTTACCGTATTGAAAATCCACCAGATAGCGCTCTTCATTAATATAGGAATTGGTGGACGTACATAAAGCCGGATAGAATCACTTTTCCATACGCATTAAAGCGTTTGAGGAGGTTTTTTGCCAAATGATCCGGCAATTTGAATTAGTTGAAAACGTAAAAGCATACGACTTGTCAGCGGATGAGGATGCCCTCAATCGCGCTTATGTCTTCGCCATGAAGGCGCACGGCCACCAGAAGCGGGCCTCTGGCGACCCTTATTTTTCCCATCCTTTGGAAGTTGCGGGAATACTAACAAATTATAAATTAGATTCAAAATCCATCATTACTGCCCTTTTGCACGATACAATTGAGGATACTGACGTTACCTCTGAGGATATTGAAGATCAGTTTGGGAACGAAATCGCACACTTAGTGGAAGGCGTTACTAAATTAACCAAAATTGAATTACAATCTGCGCAATCAGATCAGGCTGAGAACTTCAGAAAACTGGTCTTGGCTATGTCTGAGGATATCCGCGTATTATTGGTTAAATTAGCCGATCGTCTGCATAATATGCGAACTCTACAATTTATCAAAAATACTGAAAAACGTCGCCGCATCTCATTGGAAACAATGGAGATTTTTGCGCCATTGGCCGAACGTATGGGGATGCAAGAAATGAAAAATGAGCTTGAGGATCTGGCTTTCGCCGAACTAAATCCTGATGCTCGCAATTCCATCACGGCACGCCTTCAATTTCTTCGCGATGAGGGCAAGGATAACGTTGACGCTGTCGTATCGGAGTTAAAGAGTACTTTAGAAAAAGAAAAACTTCTAGCAAACGTTTCAGGACGTCAAAAGTCTCCTTATTCTATTTGGTTAAAGACGCAACGAAAAAATGTGTCTTTTGAACAAATTTCTGACATCATTGCCTTTCGCATAATCGTCGATAGTACACAAGATTGTTATGCAGCGCTGGGAGTAATTAATCAGGCTTATAGGGTTATCCCTGGTCGACTTAAGGATTATATTAGCACCCCGAAGCCGAACGGATATCAATCTCTCCATACCTCCGTGATTGGCCCAGAAAAACAAAGAATTGAAATCCAAATCCGGGCAAAGGGTATGCATGAGATTGCGGAATACGGGATTGCGGCTCACTCTCTTTACAAACAAAATGGAGACGCGGCGTCGGGAAAAGAATTTCGCTGGTTGCGGGAGCTTCTCGAAATTCTGGAGCAAACAGCTAACCCCGATGATTTTTTGGAACATACAAAGCTTGAGATGTATCCCAACCAAGTATTCTGTTTTACGCCGGTTGGAGACGTAATTGTATTACCAGGTGGAGCAACACCTGTAGATTTTGCTTATGCAGTCCACTCTGAAATCGGCGATCACTGCGTCGGTGCTAGAATTAATAGCCGTTCTATGCCTTTACGAACAGAGCTAGATAACGGAGATCAAGTAGAAATCATTACATCACAAGCCCAGATCCCGTCACCAATTTGGGAAAATTTTGTGGTAACCGGAAAGGCACGCGCACATATAAAACGTTTTATACGTAGCAGGGAGAAGGAAGAATACATAAGCCTCGGACAAGCTATTTTGGAGGGTGCCTTCGCTAACGAGGGGTATGAATATACTGAGACCATCGCTCATGACGTCTTGGACGTGTTTAATAAAACCACGATAGACGATTTATGTGCGGATGTAGGAGCGGGACATATCACGGGACTATCGGTAGTTGAGGCCGTATTCCCAGGGATTAAAGAAGAGAATAAAAGCCGTTTACTGTCATTCGCACGATTGCGAGCCGGTCGAAAAAAATCGAAAATTAACGATAAGATTAGACCAGCTATCGCAATTAAAGGCATGATACCTGGAATGGCACTTCATTATGCTGGTTGCTGCCATGCTTTACCTGGAGATCGAATTGTTGGGATCGTCACAAAGGGCAGGGGTATGACTATCCATACCATAGATTGTGAAAAATTAGAGGACTTTACCGATACTCCTGAACATTGGATAGATCTTTCCTGGAATGAAGATGCACTAGATGGCTTTCACGTAGGACATATCACTCTTGTTGTTGGCAACACTCTGGGAAGTTTAGGTAAACTATGCACAATTATAGGAAATAATAGCGGGAATATTAGTAATTTAAAGATTACTAACCGAACCCCGGAATTTTTTGATATGTCCATAGATATAGAAGTCCGAGATGCTAAACATTTGACATCAATTATTGCCGCCCTGCGAGCCATTTCCGAAATTAAACAGGTTGAAAGGGGCCGCAGTTAAGTTATAGGTATTAGGGACAGATCAACTAATATATCAACCAATTCCATTACAATTACTCTAGTATCATAGTAATTTTTATGTTTAACCGACGCATCAAACCAAATCTCATCACCATATTAAGAAATTTTATATGGCCCAAAATGGGATTAAAAAGGACGCTTAAATTTTGGCTCCACCGAATTAGCCGCATACCAGATTCGACAAACGCGATTTCTGCAGGAATTGCATTTGGAGCATCAATTTCGTTTACACCTTTTGTCGGACTTCATTTTATTTTAGCAGCTCTTTTAGCCTGGGTATTTAGAGTAAACATTATCGCCTCTGCAATTGGAACAATTGTGGGCAATCCTTGGACCTTCCCTCTAATATGGCTCTGGACATATCAACTTGGCGTATGGATGGGTTTTGGTACACTGGATCAAGAACAACCATTTCAATTTTCTAATTTATTTGGCAATATTTTAACTGCATTTTTAGCTTTTGATACAACTTACCTGATGAAAGTTGCCTGGCCGGTTTTGAGCCCGATGCTTGCAGGAGCAGTTCCAACAAGCATCATAACCTGGTTTGTGTTTTATTTCCTAACTAGGTTTGTAATTAAGTCCCTAAAAATAAAAAGATAACTATAGCATTTTACTTGCTTACCAAGATCAATTCGAGGCTCACATGAAAAATAATTTAAGGCTTGGTGTTAATATTGATCACGTTGCAACGATTCGAAATGCTAGGGGAGGCAACCATCCAGATCCCATATATGCAGCTACACTAGCAGCCAATGCCGGAGCTGATAGTATTACCGCTCATTTACGGGAAGACCGCCGACACATCTCTGAAAACGATATAGCCAAATTAAGCAGCGCAATAAAAATTCCGCTGAATTTAGAAATAGCAGCAACCGAGGAAATGTTAAAAATAGCGTCGACCCATATCCCATACGCTTCTTGTATCGTACCCGAGAAGAGAGAAGAAAGGACTACAGAGGGTGGTCTAGATGTCGTAGGAGGTTATAGCTATCTGAAAACTTTTGTTAGTGAATTGATGAGAAAAACTATCCGTGTATCTGTTTTCATAGAACCTGAAAAAGAGCAAATTGACGCTGCAAAATCATTAGGTGTACCAGTTATAGAACTGCACACAGGGGCGTACAGTAATGCGATTGGATCAAATCAATCCCAAGAGCTAAATAAGCTAATAAGATCTGCAAAATATGCCGTTGAAATTGGTTTGGAGTGTCATGCCGGCCACGGTCTGGGTTTTAATACCGTTTCTTCTATTGCCAGTATCCAAGAAATTTGTGAATTAAACATTGGTCATTTTTTGATTGGAGAATCAATTTTTAGTGGACTAGAGCATGCTGTTCAACAAATGCGTGCTCTGATGGACAGCGCTCGCGACAAGCCAAACAAGGAAACTCGTAAATGAGTTCTTTATTTTACAAATTGGACAAATCATCGTTTCAAACACAAGACTTGTTCAACACATGATAATTGGAATTGGTAATGACTTGTGTGACATTCGTCGAATTGAAAAAACTCTTGATAGATTCGGCGAGAGGTTCATCCAACGCATTTTTACAGACATAGAACAAAAAAAATCTGAAAATCGACGGATACCCGCCGCTAGTTATGCCAAACGATTTGCCTCTAAGGAGGCATTTTCAAAGGCCCTTGGAACTGGATTCCGGAGAGGTGTCTTTTGGCGCAATATTGGCGTAGTAAACCTGCCATCTGGCAAGCCCACTTTGGTATTAACCGGCGGAGCAATGCAACAACTAAAAATAATTACGCCAGAAGGGATGGCATCACAAATTGATCTTACAATTACAGATGAGTACCCTTTGGTTCATGCTTTCGTGATCATTTCCGCAGTACCAGATGACGACTACTAAGAATATCGGGATTAGTTGGCCCGCTTCAAGCTTCTCAGGCTGGGGTGTTTATGGACTTAACTTAACACTCCAACTCTTAAACAAAGGACGCAACCCAGTATGGATTTCCCCGCCTCAACAACTAAATTTAGATCATAAAACTAAACAACGTCTCAAAACTGTTAAGCAACGCCAATCAGATTTATCAGATCTTTTAAGGAAGACCGGTGTGTTGGAATTTGACTTTCCGGTGCTCCACTCCCTACGCAACGATTTCAAACCCGCCTTAGAAAACCAGGCTGCCCATGGAACCAAAAATATTGGCGTCATGTTTTTTGAAAACACCGAATTCACGACTGAAGGTTTTGAGCGGGCTAATCAGTACGACCTTATTATCACAGGATCAACGTGGAATAGGGATACTTTAACTTCAAAGGGTCTTACTCACGTTGTAAATATTTTTCAGGGCATCGATGACTCTCTCTTTTTTCCAACTGAAAAGAAGGATCTATATCCTGGTCGTTTTACAATATTCTCTGGGGGTAAGCTTGAATATAGGAAAGCGCAGGACGTTGTAATTTCGGCATTCAAAAAATTTCAATCAGTTCACAAAGATGCGTTACTAATCTGTGCATGGGCAAATCAATGGCCGCCAATTATGAAAACTATTAGTAACTCTAAATTGATAAAAGGTACCCCCGAATTGGGAGAAAATGGCCAAATGAAACTTTCATTTTGGCTAGAAAACAATAACCTCCCTAAGGACTCTTTTATTGATCTGGGTACTCCTCCTAATAGGGAAATACCTACTTATCTTAGCTCTTCTGATACTGCAATTTTTCCAAACCGATGTGAACCCGGTACTAATCTGGTTGCGATGGAAGCTATGGCCATGGGCCTTCCAGTAATATTGTCTTCCAATACCGGACATCTAGACTTAATCAACGGATTTAACTGCTATCCCCTTCTAAAACAAACACCTGTGGAACCCTACACTCCCTACGCGGGAGTGGATGGTTGGGCTGAACCCGATTTACAAGAGGTAATAGATCACTTGGAATCTATTTACGCGGATAGGAACGAAGCGGCAAAACGCGGACAACGAGCGGCAAAACGCCTAAGCAAATTAACATGGGAGAATCAGATCGAAATATTACTTCAATGCATAGACAACCTTTGTAATGATTAAAATAAAAAATCAAATTTTGGAGTTATTGCAAAGCTCCTTGACAGATTGCTCCGACACTGGCTTGATCCAAATTTTAACGTAAGCTAATTAGTCTCAATAAGCTATTTAATTTCATGAACTTATTGGATCGGTAAATGGCGGAAACGAAATCCAGCGGCATTTTTGAGTCAGTTAAGACGATTGTCTATGCTTTGCTGATAGCGTTAGTAATACGAACAGTAGCATTTGAGCCTTTTAATATTCCCTCTGGTTCTATGATGCCAACATTAGAAATTGGTGACTACTTATTTGTATCCAAGTTTTCCTACGGATACTCTCAGCACTCTTTGCCGTTAAGTTTGCCTTTAATTCCTGGTAGAATATTATTTTCTGAACCCGAACGTGGTGATGTTGCAGTTTTTAAGTTACCATCAGACAATAAAACAGATTATATCAAGCGAATTGTTGGGGTTCCCGGCGACAAAATACAAGTGAAGTATGGGCGCCTTCATATTAACGGCAAAACTGTCAGCCGACGTAAAATTGAAGACTATTTAATACAGGGAAATTTTGGACAAAACCGTAAAGTGACCCAGTACATTGAAACACTACCAAACGGCAAAACATATGCAATTTTGGAAATGAGTGACCAAGGACCATTGGATAATACCGGAGTTTATATCGTACCCGATAATCATTATTTTGCGATGGGTGACAATCGAGATAATTCACAAGATAGCCGAGTACACCTCCGAGTTGGATTTATACCAAAAAAAAACCTAGTTGGACGGGCAGAAATACTATTCTTCTCCAAAAACAATACCGCCCGTTGGTGGGAAGTATGGAAATGGCCAGACACCATACGGGCAAACAGATTTTTCAAAAAAATCATTTGAAACATGAGTTCAGGATCAAAGGCTAAATCCCATTTAAAGGACCTTATGGTCACCCTTGGGCACCAATTCAAAGATATTGAACTACTTAATCTCTCTCTGACCCATTCAAGTCTAATTGGTGAAGATAAACTTCATACGGTGTCTAATGAAAGGCTAGAATTCTTGGGCGACCGTGTCCTTGGTTTAGTTGTCGCCGAGCTTTTGCTTGAACGTTTCCCAAAAGAAAATGAAGGTGATTTATCCAGGCGCCATGCTGACCTGGTAAGGATGGAAACTTTAGGACACGTTGCCATTTCCCTCTATCTTGGCAAGTTTGTACATATGTCCCGAGGCGAAGAGCTTATGGGTGGACGCAAACATCCAGCATTGCTCGCTGATACTTGTGAAGCGATTATTGCAGCCCTTTATATAGATGGTGGCTTAAATACCGCTATTTCGTTCATAAAAAAAAATTGGCTGCCCCTCATCGAGTCAACCCCACTACCACCTAAAGACGCAAAGACGACGTTACAAGAATGGGCTCAAAATCTTGGACTGCCAGTACCACTTTACCGGGAAATTGAACGTAATGGACCGGCCCATGAACCGGTCTTCACGGTGGTCGTTGAAGTAATGGGTCATGAGCAATTTACAGGCTTTGGTCTCTCAAAACGTGCCGCCGAACAACAAGCCGCAGAAAATATGCTTAAGACAGTAACCTGTGCCAAAAACTAGAGAAAAACATAACACCAAATGTGGTTTTATTGCTATTGTCGGCGCACCAAACGTTGGAAAATCAACGCTTCTCAATCGCCTTGTAGGAGTAAAAGTATCGATAGTCTCTCAAAAAGTTCAGACAACCCGCACCAAGATCCTTGGCATTTGCGTAAGAGGGAAAGCCCAACTTATATTCATAGACACTCCGGGTATCTTTCAGCCTCGACAGCGATTGGAAAGAGCTATGGTTGCGGCTGCATGGATGGGTGCACGAGATGCCGACCATATCGCTCTCATGGTCGATGCCAAACTTGGCCTTGATAGTAACACAAACTCCATACTTGAAAGATTTAAAAAAGAGGGTATCCACGCAGATCTCATCCTTAATAAAGTTGATTTGGTAGAAAAGTTAAAGCTTTTAAAACTAGCTGCACGATTTAACGACTGGGATGTTTTCGATAAAACCTTCATGATTTCTGCAAAAATGGGGGACGGGATTAACGATCTGATGCTCCATTGTACCGAGAAACTGCCTAGCGGACCCTGGATGTTTCCGAAAGATCAAGTGTCCAATTTGACTGACCGCTTAATTGCCGCAGAAATTACTCGCGAAAAGATTTTCCAACAACTCTACAAGGAATTGCCATATTCCATTACTGTAGAGACTGAAAAGTGGGAAATTTTAGAAGAGGCAGGAATTCGTATAAATCAAGTTATTTACATTCAGCGAGATAGTCAGAAAGCCATTATTCTCGGTAAGAAAGGAAATCAAATTAAATCTATCGGTGTAGAATCTCGCGCGGAGTTAGAAAGAATATTTGATTGTCATGTGCAGTTGTTTCTTTTTGTGAAAGTCCGCGAAAATTGGCGTGATGACCCAGAACGCTACCGTGAATGGGGATTAGACTTTAATGCCTAAGTGATATTTGTTCTCCATGACCCTCTTTCCTTTTTAGTTTAACTATTTGGATTTAAAGCAAAAGTTATTATGGGTGAAACTTTAACTAGTAATTTTTGTTCATGAACTGGTTTGACCAAGGTATTGTTTTGTCGGCACGGAAATTTGGTGAAAACTCGCTGATTGTAGCCCTGATGACGGCTACACATGGTAAGCATGCTGGACTAGTTCGTGGAGGGACAAGCAAACGAGTGCGAGGCATTTATGAACCTGGGAATTTCGTAACTGCCAATTGGAACGCTCGATTAGAAGATCATCTTGGTATCTACACCTGTGAACTTGTTGCATCAAAGGCAGCGCTAATTTTAAATGATCCTTTATTACTCTCCGGCCTTAGCTCAGCATGCGCGGTAACAGAATGTGCTTTTCCAGAAAGAGAGCCACATTCTGTGTTCTTCAATAATTTTCGGAACTTAGTCGCCTCTCTAGATTCTCCTGATTGGGTTGAGCACTATGTCCTTTGGGAAATAAGTTTATTAACTGAATTGGGTTTTGGACTTGACCTGAGTGCCTGTGCAGCCACTGGGAATAGTGATCAACTGGTATATGTTTCACCAAAATCAGGCAAGGCGGTATCTAAAGCGGTTGGTAAGCCCTACCATCACAAATTACTACCCCTTCCAGGTTTCCTCACGCCAGATCAAAAAACCAACAACAACCCCTCCACTGCAGATTTAGCTGCGGGATTGGAAATCGCTGAATATTTTCTGAAACGTAATATTTTTATTCATAATAAAGGTGGAGAACCGCCAGCTCGAACACGTTTTGTTGACCGATTAAAACAATTAGCTACTATATCTAGTGCTTAATGTTATTTTGTTAGAGGGCTTATCATGAATAAGACGTCAATTTCAGATACTGTTTCGGGAGGAGAGGTCCGGGACACCCTGTTTTCGGATGCAATCAGCGAACGCTATCTGACTTATGCACTTTCAATTATTATGTCCCGATCTTTGCCTGATGTACGGGATGGATTAAAACCGGTACACAGGCGCCTGTTATATGCCATGCGCCAGCTTAAGCTAGACCCCGGCGGGGGCTATAAGAAATGTGCCCGCGTAGTAGGGGATGTTATCGGAAAATACCATCCCCACGGCGATCAGGCAGTATACGATGCATTAGTTCGCCTCGCTCAAGAATTTTCGGCAAGGTATCCTCTAATTGACGGACAGGGAAATTTCGGGAATTTGGACGGCGATAATGCAGCCGCTATGCGTTATACGGAAGCCCGATTAACTGCGGAAGCATGGGCACTTCTTGAAGGCATCGATGAGGATGCTATTAATTTTAGGCAAACATATGATGGTGAGGAAACTGAACCGATAGTGTTACCGGCTGCTTTTCCAAATTTACTAGCCAATGGTGCTGTGGGGATTGCAGTCGGAATGGCTACTAGTATTCCACCTCATAATGTGAACGAAATCTGTAACGCTCTACTTCATCTGATCAAATTTCCCAATGCCACATTCAACAAGCTATTGGAATTAATACCAGGACCGGATTTTCCAACCGGCGGTATACTTGTAGAAGACCAAAATACGATGTTGGCGGCTTATAAAATTGGTAGAGGTGGTTTCCGCGTTCGTGCGAAATGGGAAGTAGAAAAACTTGGAAGAGGGCAATACCAAGTCATCATCACTGAAATTCCTTATCAAGTACAAAAATCAAAGCTTATTGAAAAAATTGCTGATCTTTTAAATGCTCGCAAACTGCCAATGTTGAATGACGTGATCGATGAATCGGCCGAGGAAGTTCGAATTGTCTTGGAACCAAAGAACCGTGGAATTGAACCAGTCCATCTAATGGAGCAGCTTTATAACCAGACAGATTTAGAAACCCGTTTTAATCTAAACATGAACGTTATCGACTCTGACAATACTCCTCGGGTAATGAATTTACGCGAAGTCCTGCAGGCATTCCTAGATCATCGCTTTGACGTACTCGTTCGACGCACCCGGTTCCGCATAAAGAAAATTAGCAACCGATTGGAAGTCCTAGGGGCTTATCTAATCGCATACCTTAACCTGGATCAAATTATTTACATCATTCGAGAAAAAGATGATGCCAAGTCAGCCCTAATTACGAATTTCAAACTTACTGAAAACCAGGCGGAAGCGATCCTAAACATGCGCCTACGGCGATTGCGCAAGCTTGAGGAACTAGAAATAAAAACTGAACATGAACAACTAACTGCTGAGAAAAAACGCCTCAATAAGATTCTGAAAAACAAAAACCTCCAGAAAAAGCATATCTCGAGTGAAGTCAGTGAAATTAAACACCGTTTTGGAAATAATCATAAAATAGGCAAAAGGCGAACGGAAATTGGCACCCCGCCCCCTCTGATCGACGTGCCCATTGACGGCATTATAGAAAGAGAACCTATTACTGTACTTTCTTCAGAAAAGGGTTGGATAAGAGCCACCAAAGGCCATCTCAACGACTCCACTGAATCTAAGTATAAGGATGGTGATTCGGGCAAATTCCTGATCCAGGCAGAAACAACAGACAAAATCATATTATTTGCAACCAACGGACGATTCTATACTATTTCCTGCAATAAATTGCCGGGAGGAAAGGGGTTTGGTGAACCTCTAAGGCTCATAGTCGATCTTGAGAATGACCATGATATCGTCAATCTATTCCTCTATAAACCAGGAGAAAAATTCGTAGTCGCAAGCAGTTCTGGTAGAGGATTTATTGTAAAAACTGATGAAATATTTGCGCAAACGAGAAGCGGAAAACAAGTTCTCAATATTAAAGATGACGATCAAGCGGTTGCCTGTTGCAAAGTTGAAGGTGACCATGCTGCTGTCATAGGAGAAAACCGAAAACTGTTATTGTTTTCCCTTAAGGAAGTTCCAGAGATGACACGTGGTAGAGGCGTTATACTTCAGCGTTATAACGAGGGTATTTTAGGCGATATAAAGACATTCAATTTGGATGAAGGCTTGAACTGGCAAACTGGCGAACGTACGCGGACAGAAAAAAATGTCAAAGCCTGGTTGGGTAAACGTGCTCAATCGGGAAAACTAGCCCCCAAGGGTTTTTCCAGACACAACCGATTCTCATAGGGGTAAAAGTTACAAATTCGTGCTACATTGACTGAACTGCGTACGCTGCCTAGAAACTAAAGAACAAGCAGTAATTTATGGAATTAATGGAGAATAGCGCCATGCCATCATCAATGACTACACAGTCAACACTATTGTCAACCTTGTGGCCAGCAGTTCCAAATAGTGTGGTTAAGGCATCCTTGCTAATCCTTTTAGGAACCGGCCTTCTAACCTTATCTGCAAAATTAAGCGTACCCTTTTATCCATTTATAGTACCGATGACGATGCAAACTTTCGCGGTGCTGGTCATAGGCATGGCTTTGGGTTGGAAGCTCGGTGCAGCTACGGTAATGCTATACCTGATTGAAGGAGCACTTGGTCTCCCTGTATTTGCCTATACACCGGCAAAGGGCATTGGTATTAGCTACATGGTAGGACCAACCGGGGGTTATTTAATCGGCTTTTTACTCTCCGCGGCACTGTTAGGATATTTAGGAGAGAGAGGATTTGATAGAAATTTTGGCACCACGCTTGCGGCTATGCTGATGGGTACTGTCGTCATTTTTGTATTTGGCTATTCCTGGCTTGCCTATCTGATTGGCGCGGAGAAAGCATTTTTATTTGGTGTATATCCCTTTCTATGGGCAGAAGCGTTTAAAATCGCCCTGGCAGCACTAGTGTTACCGACTTGTTGGAAGTTATTGGGTCGGGCGAAGCAGAAGTAAAATTTAGCTACTTGAAAAACGCTTAAAATGTATTTTAAAAGCTAAGGGAAATATCTTTATGGACAGACTGACAGGCGGCAACTTCACTGGCTTGATCTGAAGTAAGGCGCTCCTGTTGTCGAAGACCAATATTCAATCTTATTGCTTCATTATAAGCCTTTAATTGTGGTTCAATTTCGCTTTGCGCCCGCTTACGCCAAGTTACTTCTGAGGCAAATATCTTTAACCCTTTAGTAAGTTCAGAGAAGGCCTTATCTGGCTTTGGCTTTCGTCCCCGCAATGACCTGCGTACCCTTGATATTTTATTTTTTATGGCACTGGAACCAGCAACTTTACCTAACGCTATTTCAACTTTTCGAATGACTTTCTGTGTTTCCTCGCCAGCGTTACTAGCTATAACCTTGTCTAAACTTTTTATTGATGATTCAAGAACAGCTAATTTTTCAGCATCAGCAATAATACTTAATATACCCGGAATAGCGTCATATGCGTCATCCACATTACGTCTATATTTTCGTCGGGCATTTGCCTCTGCCTTCGCCAGTTTTTGATAACGTTTTCGCATTTCCTTCCATTGTTGGGGAATTTGAGAGTTTATTGCGGCCCGGGAGGCTTTTAAAAGCTCGATCCTACTTTTAGCTGTTGCGACAGCATTATTTTCAATACCATCCCTAGTTAACCGTCGCAGTTGAATTTCCATTTCTTTAATTTCTTCGCCAATTCGACGGACATTTCCTTGTAAATTTCGAACTTGTCGATGTAACGGTCGATATCCTGGTATATAATTGTCCAAATCTTTTTTTGCAGTTTTAACCTTACTTACCAGACCAAATGTCTTATCAGCAGCCTGAAAAGACTCCTTCAACCCTGTCCTTTGTTTCTCTGGCAAGAAACCGAGGTTCATCCCTTTGGCCTCTCGAATAGCGCCTTTGATGAGTTCTTTATCTCTATCATAAACTCTAAATAGACCCTCCTCGACACAGGCAGATATCCTGGGATTTCTTGGTGGGGGAGCAGTCTCAGATGTCAGATTAACTCTGTTCGGAAGATAATTTACGAGTGGCGGGTACATGCCAACTATAGCTAAACCGATTAATTGTAGAGTGATAAACGGCACCACGCCTTTGTACATTTGAATTGTTTTTACAATCTTAGGAGCAACACCACGCAGATAAAAAAGGGCAAATCCAAACGGAGGGGTGAGGAACGAAGTCTGCATATTAACCCCAATCATCACACCCAACCAAACACCTGTTACATTAGCCGAAGTATCTGCCAAAAGAATTGGCGCAATTATCGGCACGACGACAACTGCGATTTCAATGAAATCTAAAAAGAAACCAAGAATAAATATTACTGCCATGACCACGACAAACTTGGTAATAAAGCCTCCGGGAAGGCCCGTTAAGAATTCGCGGACCAATTCTTCACCCCCAAATGCCCGGAAGGCTGCCGTCAGCATCGCTGCCCCCAAGAGAATGATAAACACAAGAGATGTTGTCTTTGCGGTTTCAATCATTACGTAGTTTAGTGTGCCCTCAATTTTGTGAGCTCGCCATCCACTCCAAATGAGTGAAGCGACAAACAATAACGAAGCAATCAAAGCGAGAATAATTAGAATTACGTCTTCCTGACTTGTAATATTTTTAACATTGATATCGTGATTATTGAGAAGCCAGGCTAACCCAGCAACGGAAATTATGGCTAAAATTGCGGGAGTAAATGCGCCTTTTTCCCCGGCTTTAAGACGATAACCTGCCATCATCATTGCCCCGACGGCTCCTATAGCACCAGCCTGATTAACGGTTGCAATTCCTAATATAATGGAACCTAGGACTGCAAATATAAGAACCAGAGGGGGGACCAGAACTAGGGCTACATGACGGATAAATTTAAAATCATAATTACCTTCGAATGGAACAGGTGGAGCCACCCTCGGCCGGATGAGTGCCGTAATCAATATGTAAACCATATAGAGCCCAACTAATACTAATCCCGGCAAGAGAGCTCCTAAAAACATCTCCCCGGCACTTGTCGACGTAGGCTCAAACATAGAAGGTAAGTTAGAAGAACCAGTGGTTGCTTTAAATTCGGCACTTCTTAACGTACCAGCGCGGTCTGTCGCACTAGACAGCTGATCTGCTAAAATTATCAGTACAATCGAAGGAGGGATTATTTGCCCGAGTGTCCCAGAGGCCGCAATGGTGCCAGTCGCCAGAGATGAAGAATAATTATTTCTGAGCATGACCGGCAAAGAAATAAGACCCATGGCGATTACCGTGGCGCCTACAATACCGGTAGTTGCAGCTAGAAGTGCCCCCACAAAGACTACTGCAATGCCGAGCCCTCCGGGGATTGGGCCAAAAAGTTGGGCCATGGCTATCAGTAAGTCTTCCGCAACCTTGGAACGCTGGAGCATAATCCCCATGAATACAAATAAAGGAATGGCGATTAGGGTATCTCTCTCGACCTCGAAATAGATCCCTCTAAAGTTCGTAACTGCGGCTTTAAACCACTGAATCGGATCTCCTTGGGAAAAATAAGCTCCCACATCCCCGGCAAATATTTCGCCAAATAGTGCTGCTAAACCAATGGTAATAATTGCGGATCCGGGAAGAGCAAATGCGACCGGATAGCCGGAAGCTAAGGCTGCTATAAGGAGCACGATCAGGATTACAAGAAAAACAATTTCCATTTTAGTATCACAAACTCTTTAAGAAGAGGCTCCACTAGCTTCTTGTTCCGGTTGATAAAGTTTTGCTCCCGGCTCTCGAAGTAGTATTGCAGCATTTTGCAAAAAGTAGCTGATGAACTGCATCATCATACTCAAGGCATATACGAGTAAAAATCCAGCCATTAGGTATTTAACGAACATACCATAACCGCTTTGAGTAACTTCGTAAGCTAACATTGGCGCATTGATCGAATTAGATTTACCTCCTAATCCACTGGTTAATATGATCCAACAAACTGGGATACCCAGCAAAATTGTTCCGAACACGTTGGACCAGGCCTTACCTCTGTCCGTAAAGCCGGTGTAAATTATATCAACTCTAACATGACCCTCCTTAATCAACGTATATGCACTAGCAAACAGGAAGAGGGCCGCATACCAAAAACGGACCAAATCCCCCATAAAAGCCTGCTCATAAGAAAAAACAAAACGAGTAATGACTATCAGTAATTCAGCCGCAACAATTAAAAGCGCTAACCAAATAAAACCTAGACCACGTGAGAAATAACCAATAATAAAAGAAATAAAAATTAATGGATAGTGCACGTAAAGACCTCGCCATGTTGAACGTCCGAGATCTTTTGCTAATTGATCTCCAAATACGGCAGAGAGTAACCCCTCGACGCGTAAAAAAGAAAGCACCATATCAACAATACCAATAAAGAGAACTGCCCAGAATGCAGAACGTATTATGTATGAGGCGAGGCGGGATAACACTTCGGAATCAGCAAGAATAGTCCGTTTGCTGGTTTGTAAAACTAATACCGTAATCAAAATTATCGGACCAAGGTACAGGACAATTTGCAACCATCCGAGGATGAGCCTGGATCCTTCAAGGTTTGCTCGCGGTGCTTCAAAGCCAAACCAACCCAGTTGTCCAAATAGCAAATCTAGCCCCGGCCACCCCCACCAGAAAATCAGAAAATTGTTTATCACAAAAATCAGGGCAACCGAAGCAGCAGACAGCGCCATTACGCGCAAAACCGGTTTTAACAGCTGGTTATTCATAATAACGCAACCAAATCACAAAATAAGACTGCCAGACAATTAGTCCTTCAGAATAGAGAAAACGGAGCCGCAACGACTCCGTTTTCCAATATTTTCATTCGTTTACTTATTAGACGCCTAGAGCGCGATTTCTCTGAGCAACGTAGGCTTGATCAGAAATCTTTGACCAGGCGCTCAGGTCCGCCCGTGACTTCAAGAAGCTCGCATGGATTTTCGCTGCAAGCGGACTGTGAGCACGAACACCTTCAAAGACTGCGTCAGATGCTTCTTTAAAGCTATCATAAACATCGTCATTAAATTTCCGGAGTTTCACACCCTGGTTCTTCACCAAATCAGCCAAAGCTTCACCACTCTTAGCGTTATATTCAGACATCATCATGTCGTTTTCGAGGCCTGCCGCTGCTTCGATCATGGCTTGATCTGCCTTTGACAGTCCACTCCAGAATTTGCCATTGAGCCCCAAACTAATCATAGACCCAGGCTCATGCATTCCGGGGTAGTAATAGTATTTAGCGGCTTCGTAGAACTTCATGAAACGGTCATTCCAAGGACCAACCCATTCAGTAGCATCAATAGCGCCGGAAACAAGGTTTTCATAAATCTGTCCACCCGGAATTGAGACAGGAGATGCACCAAGTTTAGCCATAACGTCGCCGCCAAGACCCGGAATACGCATCTTCAATCCTTTAAGGTCGTCCGCAGAGTTGATTTCTTTATTAAACCAACCACCCATCTGTACGCCAGTATTACCGGCCGGCATACATTTCAGGCCAAATCCACCGGCCAACTCGTCCCAAAGTTCCTGACCACCGCCAAATCGTATCCAGGCGTTTATCTCAGTGTAGGTGAGACCAAATGGAACAGCTGTAAAATAGGCCCAACCAAGATGTTTGCCTTTCCAATAGTAATCAGCGGCAATATAAGCCTGCGCATTACCCGAAGCGACTTCATCAAATGAATCAAATGCACCAACCCTCTCTTTTGCGGCAAAGTACTTGGTTTGAATTCTGCCATCCGACATTTCCGTTATTCTTTTAGCAAGGCGCTGAGCACTTGTCCCCAGACCAGGAAAGTCCCGGGGCCAGGTTGAAACCATCACCATTTCTATGCGTTTTTGAGCAATAGCAGGTTTAGGTAAAGTCGAAGCAGCTGCAACGGCGACGCCGCCTACACCTGCGCTTTTTATAAATTCACGACGCTTCATTAGTTACCTCCCAATTGATATTGAAGTTATTGAAACATTCAACGTTTTAAACTCCTCAATATATATCTGACCTAAAAAATCACATAAAAAAGTGTACACGATTTACCGATCCGATACGATCACAAATTGAAGTATAATGGCTTTTCATTCCTGATCAACAGGTGACATCTAACAGACTATGTCAACGAAGATTGGAAAGGTACAGAAATAAAGCCTATAACCAATTATTATAAAAGATTATTGTATCAAACTTATAATGTGTGAAAGTCTATAAATGTATTAGCGCCCATAGGAGAATGGCAAAAGCCGTGCATTCCAATACGCCTGATCAGAAATCTTGGACCACTTGATGGATTGTTGGCGAAACTTCAAGAAACTACGGTATACCTTCCTAGACATCGGGTCGCTATTGCCAGCTTCTGAAACGACTTCCCCGGCAGCATTTCCGATTGCATTCATAACGTCATCAGGAAAACGGCGTAAACTCACTAAATTATTGGTCAGCATAAGGTTCAATGCCTTGATGTTGCGGGCATTAAACTCAGCTAATACTAAGTCATTTTCGGCAGCCATAGCGGTTTCAATAATTTCTCTATGATGACGCCCTAAGGATCCCCAAACATCGAGATTAATCGAAGAAGACAAACTTGTACCCGGTTCCTGAAAGCCTGGATAATAGTAATATTTGGTAATCTTATGTAAGCCAAATTCGTAATCAAACCAGGGTCCAAACCACTCTGTAGCGTCTAATTTACCTGTCTCGATTGCGTCAAATATCTGACTACTAGGTAAGGTAATTGATTGGGCCCCAACCCGTTTTAAAACAGTTCCACCAAACCCCGGCATACGAATGCGGAGACCTTGGAGGTCATCAATTGTATTGACTTGTTTATTGAACCAGCCCCCCATTTGAACACCAGTATTACCTGCGAGAAATGGTTTAACACCGAATACTTTCCCAACCTCATCCCAAAGCCCTTGACCGCCACCAAAGTTTATCCATGCACTCTGCTCCGTAGCGGTCAAACCAAATGGAACCGAAGCAAAAAAATTTAGCGCTTTGGTATTCCCTTCCCAATAGTGTTCGATGGCGTGATACATGTCCGCCACGCCATCCGCAACAGCAGAAAACAAATCTGATGATTTAACGAGGGAGCCACGTGGATAAACATTTACCTTTAACGTTCCACCACTCATTTTCGTTATACGAGCGCCTAATCTAGACGCGGAAGTACCTAAGCCTGGAAAATCTTTTGGCCATGCCGTGACCATAGACAATTGACGTTGATCTGCTGAAAAGGCAGGCTTCGGTATTGTAGTAGATGTGGCCCCCGCCACGGCTGAGACGCCTGCTCCTATCACAAACTTTCGACGTTTCATGCCCATTCTCCCACCCCGAAAGCCCAAGAATAGCTTACAATGTCACCCCAAGGGCTTATTCCATTGAAATAAGTTAGAGCGTGTCCATTCATTGCCATTATAATATTCCAAGGGCTTAAACTTTTCTTTGTAACTCATTTTTTGACTACCACTAACCCAGTATCCAAGATAGACATAAGGAAGTCTCCACTGGAGTGCCAAATCAAACAATGCTAAAATTACTTGGGTACCCAAGCTTTTTCTCTTATTAATCGGGTCAAAAAAACTATAGACGGCTGATAACCCATCAGCCATTTCATCTACAATACATGCGCCCACCAAACGGTCAAAATCACGGTATTCTAATATAAATGTATTGACCGGCGTTTCTTCAATTAATGCCTGATAGTCGTAATAATCCATCGTAGCCATGTCGCCACCTGTGTGGCGAGATTCTTGGTATTTAGCAAATAAAGCATACTGTTCATGTGTTGCAAGTGCGGGCTTTTTGTTGACGATAATATCTTTATTAATTCTCATGACGCGCCGCTGAGATACAGAAGGTTTAAATTCTCCAATTACTGTTCTAACTGCTTTGCAAGCGCTGCAGCTAGGACAAATTGGTGCGTAAACGATCCCATGGCTCCGTCTAAAACCAACCCTAGACAGCTTGTCGTGCATAGAGATCCCATCCCAATCCTTTAATTCAGCAACCAAACGGCGCTCCACCTGCCCATCCAGATAAGGGCAAGGCAAAGGGGATGTAACAAAAAAAGAAGTGGGTTTTCTGTTCACACTATAATTCATAACGACATGCATTCTCTACAAAATCTAGATATTTATGTACCTTAAAATATTCTAATAATCTTTAAACTGATAATGACTTAACCAAACGACCAAAAACAACAAATGCAATCAAGCATAAGAAATTAATTCATATTAAGAAGTTTCGAAGCTTCGACTGCCATATAAGTTAGTATCCCATCAGCTCCAGCTCTCTTAAAAGAGATCAAACTCTCAATAACGACTTTGTCATTTTCTAACCAACCATTATTTACAGCACCTTTTATCATAGCGTATTCACCACTAACTTGATAGGCAAACGTAGGGAGGCCAAAGGTATCCTTG
>JAOMCN010000029.1 GCA_028345065.1 Rhodospirillales bacterium | reverse complement strand
CAATAGTTTCTTTTAAATGTCGGATTTCCGCCCCTGCAACTTCTACTGGGTCATCCGCGCTTTCCAAAATTTGAACCTTCGTTTGCATCATCAACTATCTATCGTTCAATAGTTAGTTAGCATTCTACTAAAAATGATATTCAATCATTTTTATATGGTCTTAGAATGACAACCAAATAAATCGGTAAATACAACTGCCATCTATTGAAATATGCCTCATTTGTCTAACTTTATTCTTTCTGCCTGTTCAAAGTGTTCGAGCTAACAATTATGATTCTAGCCTTATTTGCGTTGATTGGGTATTGATAGCCAATGGTACCCACCTTCGTAGATTTTAGCCGTTCTAGCTCATCTCGCAAGGTGACAATCTAGATTGTTGAATTTATTTGCTATTTTTTTAACCAGACCTTTTGCAGATAGATAAATTTCCCGTAGTAGTTGCATTATGCTTGGGCTTAACCATAGTGATTTGACCCAACGGGTTCCTATGTTTCTGGCAAGCGATTTAAAAGGTGAGGTAGTTTTTAGGCTTGGATGATGTAAAAGTTATGCTCGGGTTGGACTGGTGTCCTAGGTTTTCGATAATTATTTAACGGCTGGTAGTCCTATAGAAGGTATATTTAAAGGATCAAACGGGTTGTCTTGATTGGATAACTGTCTTTTAGAACCGGGATTCGATGGCAAATTTTTTGATGGTTGACGTACATTATCAATTGAGACCAATTTCTTCTTTAGCGGATCCTCAGTTTTGAGATGAGAAATATTAGGTAATGAATTCTGAAGTGTCTGTGCTGGCGATTGAGACTTGGAGCTTATAAATCCCCCTTTAACCCCCAGATTTTCCGTCTTTTTTGCCTCTGGAATCTTTTTGGTTTTAAATCTCATTTGTTGATGTCTGACAGCTAGAATGTAGTGGGCAATATTGTAGTGACTGTTCTCTATTGCACGTCCGGCGGCTGTTAAACCGATGGGAAGTCTTGCCAAAGACCGACCCAAGTCACTAGACAGCAGAGCTTTTACGGTGGTCAAGTCACGTTTATCAACAGCATTTAAAAGGCGTTCAGAAAGTACGGCCGTAGAAGTGTTGACTTGCTGCGCAGTAGCTCTCTCGGTAAGAAGGGCCGGTAGCGTAATAACCATAATTAATATTAAGACTTTATGGATTTTACTAATTTGCAATTTTCAAAACTCATCAATACGCCAAGACCGTTAACGGCGATGCACCGAAGCAACATCAAAACTATCATGTACGGAGATAATTTCAAAATTTAACCCAGTAATAGCGTATTATTTTAATTTCGATTTTGGTTATCATTTTGTTGCCGAGTTTTGAAAGTCTAGGTAAGTTCACGCTAAGTAAGCTTTTAATGTGCCATTCTAATTGAAGAATAAGTTACCAACATTCGCTACAATTTAATTTCATAAATTCCTAGGTATGTTCTGATTAGTTTCATGAATCAAAATAGAGCGCCCGACGAATATAGGGAATATTATTCTCAAGACCTTGAATCCCTCTCCGACTTACCCAACTACCAACAATGGATCATGGATAATTTTCTTCCCTATATTGGCGGGCACGGTGTGGAATTTGGAGCGGGTATGGGGACTTTCTCTAAATTAATTCTGCCTCACCTTGATAAAATGGATTTGGTAGAACCGTCTCCAAACCTAGTAATCCAACTTCATAACCAATTTCAAGATAATAGGGTTGTCCAAGTTATAGGGGATACTGTCGAGAATTATATTCATACCCTAAAAGATCGATCTATAGACACAATAGTTTTTATTAATGTACTAGAACATATTAAGGACGACGCTAATATATTGAGACATTCTAGTCGGACTTTACGTTCGGGTGGGCATTTGCTGCTCTTTGTACCAGCCCTACCATTCTTATTTAGCAATTTGGACAGAGTATTAGGTCACTATCGCCGATACCTTATTAAAGAATTGCACTACGCTATCCAAAAGGCTGGATTTGAGCTCGTTTGCTCTCGATATTTTGATCTATTAGGGATTCTACCTTGGTGGCTTATAAACACCATAGGTGGCAAAAGAGACTTCAATCAAGCCCAAGCTCGCCTTTATGACCGCGTAGGAATTCCAGTTACGCGCTTCATAGAATCGATTGCTGCACCCCCTGTTGGGAAGAATATAATCCTTGTTGCTCGCCGAAACTTATAGATTGAATTATATTAAAGAGCCCGTAAAGACTTTGACCAAATATCTGCCGCCGTTGAAGGATATTTGGGGTCTTTTTAAGAACCGCTGATGCTCGCAATAGCCTGCATTACCTTTTTCGCAAGAAAAGTAGAGGATACAAAATCACAGCAGTTAGTTCTTATGGGGTGCGCGCACGGCTTTGCCGTTATGTTTATCACCCTTGGACTAATGACAGTTACCGAAGTCGCTAATATTACTGGCGGAACCATAGTATTTGCTGTTTTGACTGCACTTTGTGTGTATACCCGTGTAAGGACTAAAAGCGATTAACGCTCTCGCTTGTAGGTCAGGAACTCAGCAGCCTCTTCGGGTTCAGCAAAGCAACTTATAAAGCCCGTTTCGGTATAGGTATCGGGGTCGAAGACCGCCGTAATGGTATGGCCCTGCTTTTGAATCTCGAAGCCCCCTCAGAAGTACAAATGACCCTAAATAAAAATAACAATATTTTCTCTCATGGGTCCCCCCTTTGTCCACTCAGGAAAACCTCCACACAATGACACAGTGAGTCATTTTAAGACTCACTGGGTCCACCTTTAGGAGTGTCTGGTGGGGTGGATTCTGGGAATCTAATGACTCTGTATGACTCTTAAATGGACTCCTGAGAAGTACCTAAGAAATGGCTCCGGCGGTAGGATTCGAACCTACAACCTATCGGTTAACAGCCGATCGCTCTGCCGTTGAGCTACGCCGGATAAATTACGAAGACTGGATGCACCTCTTACGAATTGAGGTATTTATACGCACACATCGCCTTAAACGTTGCTTGGACTACATTAGGTTAGGGCTCTAATAGCAAAAGTTAAACTGGTTGTGTCTAATATTTTTAAATTACTGTTGTATAAATCTATATGTACTTACTCGTTCTAAAGGGTGTAATTGACACAAATTCGTTGTCTGGACAACCCGCATCCGTGTATCTTACAAATGAACGTGTCTTAATATAGCAACCCCGGTGTAGGTGTAAATATAGCGTACCCTTGCCATTATCTAACAAGTTTGTAACCCTCTCTTTAAATGTAATTCAGTCTTGTTGCCCGCTTCTATAATATTTTCCATTGGTATGCGACCATTTAAGCTAAGCCGATAACAAAGCACCTGGCAAGATGGCGTGTCCCAGAGAGATAAAATACAATAAAATCAATTCTCTAATTTAACGGTGGAGGCGCGGCCCGGATTCGAACCGGGGTCCACGGCTTTGCAGGCCGCTGCGTAGCCACTCCGCCACCGCGCCCCATTAATTGCGTCAGTTCACCTATCGGTCACAACAAATACTCTCCAGGGAGATCCCAAATAGGACAACAGTGCTAACCTAAATCCCGTCTTTAGCTAACCGTTGCCAAAATCTAGTCTGTGGTTTTTTTTCGGTCAAGCTATCTGTTATGAAATTATAGTAAGGTTACTATGCCACCGAGCCAATAGTAATGTTAAGACAACGATAGCCGATATTATAATGATTGTATTACTAGAATTAGCTTTTCCAAATTTGTTGGACTCGATACTGTTATAAGGTCATAAAATCTGGTAAGAGTTTTCGTTATGTTTGAATGGCTGAAAGCCTTTTGTTGTAACTTTTTTGAAGAATAGAAAGTAATATGGATTATCCCGCTGCGCGGCACAACATGGTCGAAAATCAGATTCGAGTTAACCGCGTCACTCATCAGGGAATTATCAATGCATTTGGGAAAATTCCCCGGGAGGTATTTGTACCGAATAACCTCGCTACTTTAGCATATGTAGATGAAAAACTGATGATCACTGAAGGACGCTATTTGCTCCAGCCGATGGTTCTGGCGCTACTCCTGCAGTCCGCAAAAATCAGGCCTGATGATGTGGTGTTAGAGATTGGTTGTGGAACAGGTTATTCCACGGCCATTCTGGCTAGCATAGCATCTACCGTCGTTGCGATAGAAGAGGATGAAGCCTTAGCAAAGCAAGCAACAAATAATATGGTTGAGCTTGGGGTTGATAACGCTGCTATTATGACTAGTCCATTAGCAGAAGGTTACAAAAAGCAGCATCCATATAATGCTATAGTACTTTCTGGTTCGGTTGCCAAAGTACCGGAAAGCATTCTTGCTCAGCTCATCGATGGTGGGCGCCTGGTTACGGTTGTTAATAAGCACGATTCACTTGGAAAGGGTGTTCTAATGACTAAATTTGGTGTTTCGATTTCGACCGAAGAAATATTTGATGCTTGGACTCCAATCCTTCCTGGTTTTGAGCTTCCCCCATCCTTTGCCTTTTGAGAGTGCTAAAGAACTGTTTTTTATGAGGTTTTTGAAAGCTAAATGAACTCGGCTATTGACCTATATAAAAGTCATTATATAGTATCTATTATCATACTGACCCACAATACTTGGGATTGCAGTTAGTATTTTGGATCGGGAAACAGTAGTCATAGAGTAATCTAGATAGGTAATGAACCTGGTGACTGGACTATTAGAATTTCAATAACATGGTATGTGAATACCGTCTCGTTAAGGTATACTAGTGGATTAGGCGCTTAGGAAAAATATAATGAATAAGAGACGTTTTACCAATTGGGTGTTAGCAGGTTTATTTTGCGTACATACCTCATGGTTATTCCAGCCGGCTAGTTCCCAAACTCTTACTGAGGCGTTGGCAAGCGCTTATTCAACTAATCCTGGATTGCTTGCTCAGCGTGCCGACCTTAAATCTGTCGACGAGGGCGTGCCAACAGCATTGGGTAATTGGCGGCCGAATGTTGAGTTGTCTGGTGATATTGAACGCGAGTTTAATCGCAATAATACGCGCCTGACGGAGGGCGAGAAGGACCAGATACGGTCAGCGCGCAACGTCCAATTACTCGTCACACAGCCGCTATTCAGGGGGTTTCGGACTGTTGCTGAGGTTAATCAAGCGGAAAACAACGTCTTATCTAAGCGAGCAGCCTTGATAGGTGCAGAACAAGATCTTCTTTTAAATGCTGCTACAAAGTTTTTGACTGTTATGGAGAACCAGGCAGTTTTGGATCTTAATGTCAGGAATGAGGAAGTGTTACGCCGTCAGTTGGAAGCGACTGTTGATAGATTTCGTGTGGGAGAAATAACACGAACGGATGTTAGCCAGGCGGAAGCGAGACTAGCTGGGACGACGGCGGCACGCTTGAAGTCGCAAGGGGATCTTAAGATTTCCAAGGCAGGCTACGTAAATGTAATTGGAGAGGCTCCCGGGAAGTTAATAACACCTAAGGCGCTATCTGACTTACCTAAAAATTTAGAAGAAGCAAAGGAGTTGGCGGGAAAAGAACACCCAGACATCATATCTGCAAATTTGACTTCGAGGACGGCCCAAGAAAATGTTAAAGTAAAAAGGGGTGAGCTTTACCCGACGCTGAATATTGTTGGAACCTTAAAACGAGATTGGGAGTCAGTAAATAATGATAGTCAGGTAAGCACCGGTGAAGTTAGGCTTGATTTAACAGTTCCTCTTTACCAGAAAGGGACAGTCGTTTCAGGTTTGCGAAAAGCAAAAATTGACGCTGGTAAAAGCAAGATTGATTTGGAAAACACACACCGGACTGTTTTGGAGAATGTCGAGAACGCTTGGGAGTCTTTAAAGTCTGCGCGGGCGCAAATTAAATCTTTCAAAGCCCAAATACTCGCCGCTGAAATAGCCTTGGAAGGCGTCCAAAGGGAAGCCTCAGTTGGATCCAGAACGGTTCTAGACGTTTTAGATGCGGAACAAGAACTACTTGATGCGAGGGTAAGTCTTGTGGGGGCGCAGCGTGATGAGGTTGTAGCAAGTTTCCAATTGAAGGAAGCAACGGGCCAGTTGACTGCTAAGAATTTAGAATTGCCGGTTACATTATTTGACCCAACTGATTATTATAATAAGGTTCGCGATCAAATTTTTGATCCTGAATCATTGAACCTAATTAATATGGAATAAGTAGATTGCTTGAATATAGTGAGACGGTGAAACCAGTTTCACAATAATAAATTCCACTGCCAGGGCCCAATTCGCTTTGGGTATGAAGTTAATCAACCGTAAGGGTTTGTTAGGGATCTAGGTACTATTATTAAACCGGATGGTCGGCTGATGGCAGAAGAAAACGAACCTCAACAAGAAATTGAACCTCAAGAGCAGGTAGAAGAACCCTCTATGGATGAAATCTTAGGGTCCATTCGAGAGATTTTGTCAGATGATGGGAAAAGTGCAGAAGGGCAAGACGCTCCAAACACTGATCAAGCGCCTGAACCCGAGCAGGGCTCTGATGAAGAATTAGTAACGGGAGAAAATGGAATTGAAGGGCCAGAGCCAGAGCCAGAGCCAGAGCCAGAGCCAGAGCCAGAGCCAGAGCCAGAGCCAGATGGTCTTGCACAGGTGATGCAGGAGCCTAAAGTTGAAACTGACGTCGTCTCGGTCGAGCCAGGTTTCGAAGAGGATATGGATGAAATTCTTGAACTAACGCAACAGATGATAGCACCTTCTCCATCCGATGTGGATGCGGGGGTGCCGATTTTATCTGGGTCAACGCAAACGGCTTCGACCGATCCTTTGCAGGAATTAGCAAAAGCACTTCTTAATCGACGTGACATTGCTATTGGTAGTCGAGATATGACACTTGAAGGTCTTATTAGGGAAATACTTCGGCCACTTCTTAAGGAATGGCTTGATGAAAATTTACCTTATTTAATAGAACGCCTTGTGAAAAAAGAAATTGATCATATGGTTAACCGTGCAGAGCGCCTCGACCTTTAGTCTTTAATTTTCGCCAGGTTTTTCCCCATTTACACTAACCATTTCCGTGATATGGTGCGCGGCCTCGCGACAGGTCCATCCTTGGTTGTTTTGTAACTTAACTGTTGAAAGGGAACGTTCGGCAATGCTGGACAAACTTTACCTGCCCGCTGAAGTAGAAAAAAGACGATACGTTGCCTGGGAACAAACGGGAGCTTTTACCAGCGGGGATAGTCAGGAATCTAATCCTTATACTATCGTTATTCCCCCGCCGAATGTTACGGGAAGTCTCCACATGGGGCATGCTCTGAACAATACGCTTCAAGATATTCTTATTCGTTATCGCCGAATGAAGGGTGACGATGCCCTTTGGCAACCGGGAACTGACCACGCTGGAATTGCAACCCAGATGGTAGTGGAACGCCAACTTGAGACGGAGGGAAAAACACGCCATGACCTGGGGCGTGAGGCATTTATTGAGAGGATCTGGAAATGGCGTAAAGAATCTGGTGGCACGATTACCGAACAGTTGCGAAGTCTTGGAGCTTCCTGTGATTGGTCGCGTGAGCGTTTTACAATGGATAAGGGGTTGTCGTCCGCAGTGTTAAAAGTATTCGTGCAGCTTTACAAAGAGGGCCTTATTTATCGTGATAAACGCCTTGTCAATTGGGATCCAAAATTACACACCGCAATTTCAGACCTGGAAGTTGAGCAACGCGAGACGGTTGGACAACTATGGTATTTTAAATATCCAATCGAGAACTCAAAAAATGATTTTATAACTGTGGCCACCACGCGACCAGAAACTATGCTGGGTGACACTGCAGTTGCGGTTCATCCTGACGACGACCGCTATAAACATTTGGTTGGAAAGGTGTGTCGTCTACCACTAACGGATCGCCTTATTCCTATCATTGTGGATGAATACTCTGACCCAGAAAAAGGTAGTGGTGCCGTTAAAATTACACCTGCACATGACTTTAACGATTTTGAAGTTGGTCGTCGAAATGGTCTTGAAATGATAAATATCTTTGATCGGGATGCCCACTTGAATGAAAACGTACCAAATGTCTACCAAGGTATGGACCGGTTTGAGGCTAGAAAAAAAATAATTGCAGAGATGAGCTCTTTAGGGTTTTTAGGAAAAATCGACGATAATGAAATGACGGTGCCATATGGTGACCGCTCCGGTGTAGTTATTGAGCCCTGGTTGACGGACCAGTGGTTTGTAGATGCTAAATCTCTTGCCAAACCAGCTATTGAAGCAGTTGAGATGGGTCGCACCAAGTTTGTGCCCAAACAATGGGAAAAGACTTATTTTGATTGGATGCGTAATATTCAGCCGTGGTGTATCTCACGGCAAATTTGGTGGGGACATCAAATTCCCGCGTGGTTCGGTCCAGATGGTCATATCTTTGTCGAACTCAACGAAGAAGATGCTTATCTGGCAGCGGAAAGACACTATGGCGAGAGAAAAGAACTTACCCGTGATGAAGACGTGCTGGACACCTGGTTTTCTTCTGCACTTTGGCCATTTTCTACTCTGGGTTGGCCGGAGAGCACGAAAGAGCTAATTAAGCATTATCCCACCGACGTCCTGGTTACTGGCTTCGATATAATTTTCTTCTGGGTGGCGAGGATGATGATGATGGGTTTGCATTTCATGGAAGATGTGCCTTTTCGTACAGTGTATATTCACGCATTGGTTAGAGATGAGCACGGGCAAAAAATGTCTAAGTCTAAAGGAAACGTCATCGATCCCTTAGGGTTAATCGACAAATATGGCGCAGACGCTTTACGAATGACATTAGCAGCTCTTGCCACGCAAGGTCGGGATATTAAACTTTCAGAGAATAGGGTCGAGGGCTATAGAAATTTTACTACAAAATTATGGAACGTGGCACGATTTTGCGAATTGAATGAATGTCAATTTGACCCAAAATTTGACCCCTTTGCATGCGAACAACCAATAAATCAGTGGATCGTTGGTAAAGTTGTGGATTCTACCTTCCAAGTTGAACGTGGTATCAAAGACTATAAGTTTAACGAGGCAGCAGGTGCTATATACCAGTTCACTTGGGGAACATTTTGCGATTGGTATGTTGAATTTTCCAAGCCCATCCTTCTTGGTGATGAAGAACATATAATCTCAGAAACGAGAGCGACGGCAGCCTGGGTGTTGTACCAAGTTCTTAAACTCTTGCAGCCTTTTATGCCCTTTGTATCTGAGGAGTTATGGGAAAAACTTGGGTTTGACAGAGATGGAAAGCTCATAAAAGCTGACTGGCCGGAGTTTGACGATAAAATAGTCTCAAACGTAAATATTGAAATGGACTGGGTTGTCGATTTGGTTTCGGAAGTTCGATCTTTGCGAGTAGAAATGAACATACCGCCGGGTACTCAAATCCCATTGATAGTTCTAAATGCCGATGATACTGCAGTTGCAGCATGTGCCAGCCATAAGGTAATCATCAAAAGGTTAGCTCGTATTTCGGATCTTTCCTTTTCTAATGGCGACGTTCCCAAGGGCTCAATACAGGCTGTATTAGGGGGGTCGACAATTATTCTCCCAGTTTCAGACGTCATCGATTTAGACTTGGAACGCAGCCGTCTCAATAAAGAAATTTCTTTGCTTGATACGGAGATTTTAAAATTTGATAAGAAATTATCTAATAAAGAATTTCTTTCAAAAGCGCCTGCTGAAGTAATTGAAATTCAAAGAGAAAGAAAAACCACTGCGTTTGAGAAAAAAGTTAAGTTAGAGGAGGCTCTTGAACGGCTTTCTTCAATCATTAAGTAAATATCGGCTGATAACAGTGTTAAATTTCTGTTCGCCAGTCGTTATTAAAAATTAAAATCCATCAATGTGCCAGTATTTGGCTAAGGAACAATTTGGTTCGGTCGTGTTCTGGATTATGGAAGAATTCGTTTGGCGGTTTCTGTTCTATAATTTCACCTTCATCCATAAAAATAACCCGGTCTGCAACCGCGGTGGCAAATCCCATTTCATGTGTCACAACCAGCATAGTCATACCTGTCTCCGCAAGTTCAACCATCACATCGAGAACTTCCTTGATCATTTCAGGATCTAGGGCTGATGTTGGTTCGTCAAACAGCATAATCTTGGGGTTCATACAAAGAGATCGTGCTATGGCAACGCGTTGCTGTTGACCGCCAGAAAGTTGACCTGGATATTTCTTGGCCTGTTCAGGAATTTGCACTCTCTCCAAATATTTGAGTGCCAATTCTTCGGCTTCTCCTTTAGCCATATTTCGCACCCAAATGGGTGCCAGTGAACAATTTTCCAAGACTGTGAGATGAGGAAATAGGTTAAACTGCTGGAAGACAATACCGACGTCAGATCGAATTATTTCGATATTCTTGAGATCTCCTGTTAGTTCGACGTCGTCGACAACGATTGTGCCCTCCTGGTGTTCCTCAAGGCGGTTGATACAACGAATTAGAGTGGATTTGCCGGATCCTGATGGGCCACAAATGACAATTCTTTCCCCAGTGTTGACTGTCAGATTGATATTCTTGAGTACATGGAAAGCACCAAACCATTTGTGCATACCGTTAATTTCAATAATTACCTTAGATGCATCCTTTGACGATTGAATCGCAGATTCTGGCTTAGATTTTTCATTCATGACAAATCCTCAATTCTCTGTACTTAATCGCTTCTCGAGCCATAAAGAATAACGCGACATACCGAAACAGCAGATAAAAAAGAATATGGCAACAAAAATATAGACTTCACGTGCCAAACCTGCCCAGACAGCATCGGCCAAGGAGGCCCGTCCGACACCTAAAGGATCGAGCATACCAATTATCAAGACAAGAGTGGTGTCCTTGAAAAGCCCGATAAACGTATTGACTATGCCGGGGATTGAAATTTTGAGTGCCTGGGGCAGAATGATCAGTAAATGAGATTTCGCGTAAGTAAGACCAAGGGAATCGGCAGCTTCGTATTGGCCGTTAGGGATTCCCTGTAACCCGCCACGAATGACCTCGGCAATATAGGCCGATTGAAACAGTGTTACCATGATCAGCACCCGAAGTAACAGGTCAAATGCCGTACCTGGTGGCAGAAAATAGTTGAGCATTGTTGAGGCGATAAATAACAATGCTATGAGAGGAACACCGCGGATAAACTCGATTATTAAGACACATAGTATTCTTATTACCGGCAAAGTTGAGCGCCGCCCCAGAGCCAGCAGTATTCCGATGGGAAGGGAAAATGAAATTCCTGTAATTCCGATAATGAATGTGAGCATGATCCCACCGAATTGGTCTGTCTCGACGTGGGTTAGGCCGAGACCACCGACCAGAAGCCATCCGGTAATAAAAGGAAAAGCTACCGCGTACCAGAGGCCAAACTTTCGACCAGGCATATTCTCATAGAGTACGGATACGATAGCTAATACCAAAAGCACAAATGATAGGTTCACACGCCAGCGCAATTCAGCAGGATAAAAACCGTAAATATAAAGGCCAATGCGATCTTTAATAAAGGCCCAGCAGGCGGCCCCCTCAGGAACCTCCATCTTTGCCCAGCATGCTTTCCTGGACTCTGCAGTCCAAACAGAATCCAGAACTGCCCACTCAAAAAGCGGTGGAATTATCGACCAAAGGAACCAGAGTGCTAACAACGTCATTATCACGTTAAAGGGCGTAGACAGGAGGTTATATTTGACCCATCCGATAACGCCGACTTCGCTGCGCGGTGGAGGCAAGTCCGGATGCTGGCCCACTTTGTAAGTCCTAGTAACTTCAGCCATGGTTCATCGCTCCACCAGTGCTGTCTTTTTGTTAAACCAGTTCATGAATCCAGAAATCACTAAAGAAATAACGAGATATGTCAGGAGAACAATAATCATAGTTTCCATTTCTTTGCCGGTTTGCATAAGGGTGATACCGCCGACCGTCGCAACAACATCCATGTAACCAATAGCAATTGCTAAAGAGGAATTCTTAGTGATATTGAGGTACTGGCTCGCTAGGGGCGGAACGATGACCCGAATGGCCTGCGGAATGACAATCAGTTGTAACGTACGGTTTCGGGTCAGCCCAAGTGCGCCAGCGGCTTCAGTCTGTCCATAACTAACTGCAAGGATACCGGCACGTACGATCTCTGCAATAAAGCACGACGTATAATAGGAAAGCGCCAGCCAAAGAGCTATAAACTCTGGTTTAATAGCTAGTCCACCCTTGAAGTTAAATCCTCTTAATTCCGGAATACTCCATGAAAGCGGCGTGCCCGTGGCAAAGAAGGCGACGGCTGTCGCGCCTACGATGACCCCAGCGGATATCCAAAAAACGGGATAAACCCGGCCTGTTTCATCCTGAACCTTTTTAGCCCAGCGTCTGAAAAAGAAAACAAACGTGACAGAGATTAAAAATACTACCGCAATAATCCATCCTATTGGTTCCCAAACGGGTTGCGGTATATAGAAGCCCCTATTCGAGAGAAAGAAAGAATCTGCAAAATTCATCGCCTGGCGTGGGGGGTTAAGCTGGGTAACAATAATCCCGTGAAGGAAAAGGATATGCAAAAGAACAGGAACGTTTCGTGTGAATTCCAGAAAACAATAAACCATTCGGTTTACTAGCCAATTTCTAGAGAGGCGTAATATCCCCATAAGAAAACCCATCACAGTAGCCAGGACGATGCCACATGCGGCGACCAGCAATGTATTCAGGATGCCGACGACGGCGGCTCGCAGATGGGTGGATCTAGAAGTGTACTCGATAAATGGAGAAAATGTTATATCGTATGCAGCCGGGGACAGTAGAAACTTAAAACTAAATTCCTTCCCTATTGCTTCAAGGTTGTTAACCACATTTCGGAGAATTAACGCGAGTAGGGCAAATACGATCGTTACCGTTACTATCTGAATGATAACGGATCGAGCCTGTTGGTTATTCCAAAGCCTCGTTAATGAGTTACGTGTGCCAGGGACTGTCTCAGAATTTACGGCCATCGCGCAAAATGTCCCTTTTCAAAAGCGTCTTTCCTAAATGGGTGATATGGAAGACCTTCAAGCAACGACTGGTATCCTAAACAAATAAAGACATTTCGCCGAAGCCGGGGGACATAAACATTCCAGAAAAAACTTCAGTAAAACTACGGTAAATATCTAAATCTATAACAAAAAAGAAACGTGCTGGGTCCCAAATGGAAACCAGCACGCTTTAGATTCAATACAATCAGTAATCGATCAACGAAATGGAGGCGAGTACTGTAACCCACCTTTGGTCCAGAGTGCGTTCAGACCGCGGGCAAGGCCAATTGGTGTACTTTTACCAATATTGCGTTCAAAAATTTCGCCGTAGTTACCAACCTGCTTGATGATCTGATAAGCCCAGTCTTTGCTGAGACCAAGTTCTTCGCCTTGGTTACCTTCAACACCCAGCATTCTCAAGATTTCTGGGTTTTTGGAGCTTTTCATCTTATCGACGTTGGCAGACGTCACGCCTAATTCTTCGGCCGTAACAGTCGCATAGTATACCCATGTTACGATATCAGACCACTGATCGTCACCGTGACGGGTGGCCGGACCCAAGGGTTCTTTTGAGATAATCTCAGGTAGAATCACATGATTTTGTGCATCTGGAAATGTCGACCGGGTTGCGGCTAGACCTGATGCGTCTGTCGTATAAACGTCGCACCGTCCTGACATGTAGTTTTGCCGGGCTTCATCATTGGTTTCGATGGCCACTGCTTCATATTTCATGCCATGCTCATGGAAATAATCAGCCAGGTTTAACTCAGTAGTTGTTCCCGTCTGGATACAGACCGAGGCGCCGCCAAGTTCTTTAGCACTTTTAACGCCAAGCTTTTTATTTACCATGAAGCCCTGGCCGTCATAATAGTTTACACCATGGAAACGGAGCTTCACGCCGACATCACGCGAGAATGTGATGGTGGTGTTGCGCCAAAGCACATCACCTTCGCCTGAATTGAGCTTGGTAAAGCGGGTCTTACCTGTTGAAGTGACAGCTTTAATCTTTTTTGCGTCGCCTAGAACAGCCGCAGCAGTTGCACGGCAGAAGTCGACATCAAAGCCCTTCCAAACGCCACTCTTGTCTGGATAAGCGAAGCCGGCGATGCCGGTGCTTACGACGCAACGTAGTGCGCCACGTTTTTTTACATCGTCGAGCGTGCCTGCATTGGCAGTAGCCGACATAATTGCAGCTGTTCCTAAAGCAGCAATTACAGATGTGATCTTATTTCTCATAAAGTCCTCCAATTGAAGTTGGTGTACATATTACAGGTATATTCTTCTATTAATTATCCCGTGGGAGTAATCCGTACCACACTATTAACGATAATCTCAATAGAAAGAAGCAAATAGACGAAGGAGGAGGATTTTTTTAATTTTTTGATAAAATTGAATTTTCAGGTCTCAACACCATTTGGGATCTAATTGACGGCAAAAAAAGCTAACAAGGGAGACTGTTTATAATTTTTGGTGCGGTAAAAAAATTTGGAACACCGAACGGTTATAATTTCTGAGGGGATTTCCAGATTGGAAATTTTTAAGATTAATCTTCCAGTGTTTTGTCTTTATAACTTTAGCTATTATCATACTGATATGTCTGTTAATGCCTCAATAATACAGCAAACTACTTTGTAACCTTGGATATCCAGGAGCCCTCATAGATGGATAAATTTGTAAACTCCAACGATGATTTAGCTGAACAAGAGCCCAGGAGTTACAAAAGCGCCTGCCGCATGTGTCATGGAGGTTGCGGTGTCTTGATCCATGTCGATGACCGTAACATCACAAAAATAGAGGGTGATCCTTCTAATCCAATGAATAAGGGAAAACTTTGTCCGCTGGGAGCTGCAAGTCTCGAGCAGATTTATAACCCTCGCCGACTCAAATACCCGATGCGTCGTGTTGGGGCTCGGGGTGAGGGTAGGTGGAAACGTATCTCCTGGGATGAAGCCTACGACGAGATGGTGAACAAAATTAGGCAAGCTACTGAGAAAGACGGTGCTGAATCGATTTGGGTTGGCACTGGTACGGGACGCCACCACTTTCCCTTTGTTTCCCGCTTTGCCAATGCCATCGGGACACCGAATTGGTGCGAACCAGGCACGGCGCAATGCTTCCGTCCCCGCGTGCATGGCAGTATTATCACCATGGGGCAGCTTCCCATTTGTACTTATACCAATGAAGTCTACCCAGAACTGATTATTTTTTGGGGGCATAATCCCATCTACTCGGGACCTGACGGTGAATTAGGATTTGGCGTTAAAGAGGCGCTTGCCCGCAAACCTGCGACTATTGTCGTAGATCCCCGCGAAACTTGGCTAGCCAAACGAGCTGATATTTGGTTGCAGCTTCGTCCAGGAACCGATGATGCACTCGCACTGGCCATGCTCAACGTGATCATAGGAGAGGAACTCGAAGACAAAGAATTTGTAGCAAAATGGTGTCATGGTTTCGAGGACCTTGCTGAACGAGTTAAAGTTTATACCCCGGAATGGGCAGAGCCGATCACGTGGGTAACCGCTGAAAATATTCGGAAGGCTGCACGCCTGTTTGCCAAGATTAAACCTTCCATGATGGAATGGGGCTGCGCTATTGAGCACACGCCAGCCTGTTTCCAAACCGTCCGAGCCCTTTTGTGTTTACCATCAATTACCGGCAATATTGATCAGCCGGGGAGTTGGTCGTTTGGTATGCTGCCTCTACCACCATTTCCCCAACTTTTTGATAAGATGCCTATGGATCAACAAAAGAAACGGCTGGGATATGACGACTTTAAAGTCCTAAGTGGGGAGCTTGCGCAATTACCGTCGGCTCATATCCCTACAATTTTTAATGCGATCCGGACTAGTAAACCCTACCCGGTTAGAACCGGTTTTATCTTTGGTAATAACGCGCTTTCTACCTATGGTGATGTCAAAACGGTTTTCGAAACGCTCATGGCTCTTGACTATTTAGTTGTCGCCGAACTTTACATGACACCAACAGCGGAAATAGCAGACCTTATCTTGCCGGTTGCGACCTGGGCTGAAGTTGACGCCTTACCCGCTGTACCGTTTTACGGGCAGAACGTTATCATGGCTCAGCAAAAGACATTCCAATACGCAGAGTGTAAACAAGATGAAGATATTATGGTGGAGATTTGTCGTCGTCTTGGTACAGAGCATGGTCAGGAAAGCCCCCAGGAAATCTACGATAGCATGTTGAGAAGCAAGCTTGACTTCGGTTGGGAAGAATTAAAACAAATGGGTTTTTATGAACCTGAATTCAAGTGGCAGAAATACAAAGAAAACGGATTTGATACTCCCACTAGGAAGATTGAGCTCTACTCAACCCGTTTATTGGAATTGGGTTACGACCCTCTACCCTACTATGAAGAACCACCGGAAAGTCCCTACAGCACCCCCGAATTGGCACACGACTTTCCACTTATTCTCATAACAGGAGCCCGGCTTCCCATGTTTTTTCAGTCAGAATATCGCCAGCTACCTAAGCTACGAAAAGGTCGGCCTGAGCCAGAGTGTGAGTTGCACCCGGAAACCGCTGCTGATCTTGGTGTGGTGACGGGCGACTGGGTTTCCATTGAAACAAAGCGAGGCAAATGCCGGCAAAAAGTAAAAATATTTGAGGGAATTGATCCTCGAGTGGTTCACGTTCAGCATGGGTGGTGGTTTCCAGAAGAAGAAAATAGTCCCGATCATGGGATTTGGAGATCGAATGCCAATACGCTTACAAGCATGGACCCGCCATATTGTTCCGCTATGGGCACCTATCAACTTCGGGCCTTGCTTTGTAGGGTGGTCAAAGTAGATGGCTCAGAAAAACCTTGGCAACCTACCTTTCCTTCAAGATACAATACTAATATAGGGGAGATACAGGAGTGGTCCTAGTTAAGTGTAGCAGAGAAAAATAGAGCTTTCTCTATGAATTTATTTTAAATGAGGATTTAAATAGATACCCGTTGTTTCCCATGAGGTTATCAAAAGAAGTAAAACCTTTTTAATCTTTCGTGTGTTACAGCTACATCAAATTATGAAACCAAAACAACAAATCGACGATATTGATGAATCCTCGTCTCACCAGGAACAGGAATTGAGTGCCCACGAAGATACCAAAGTTTCACAACAAAAAAATCCGACGCCCCATGAACGCGCTGATTTGATTGTTAGACGTCTTGAAAATTTTATCAGAGAAGGACGGACTGAAGACGGTGGAATTAACTTTAGAAAATGGCAAGAAATGGCGGTATTAGAGGTCGCTAATGCTATACGAGATGCGGAAAAATACCTAAGCAGCGATCAACGTTTCTTCACTCGCAGCATTTCAGTTGGTGCGGCTTCGCTCTTAACCATCGGTATATGGGGAACGATCTTAGCTGCAGATGCGGCGACGGACCGGCAAACGGCCGCATTCATTCTTATTATTGCGGGTGGCGTGTTGGTTTCAGTTTTGGCGGTATGGGGCTTTCGGAGGATTGACCACTACTTCAAAAGAGGGCGGCGCCAATATCACATTCAGCGCGTATTAAACTTCGATAATCAATTAGCAAAACTTGATAAAGACTTGGAAAAACGTCTTAAAAAACTGCAAGAGACGTTAAATGAAATGACAAAAGGAAATCTTGGTAAGTTATAAAAATTGGGGGATAAAGGGATAATCTCCATTGTGGCGACTAATTGAGGTGCCGTGCAATCATCGCCCCCAACCTTCGAAAAAATTGAGCGTTTGTAGCATCTAAATCGCGCCAAAGTGCAAAATAAATTGTCGTTATTATTGATTACCCCGTGCTAAGAAGGGACGTGGAGATCCAAATAAATACTAGAAAGCTGTTCCAGTATCTGGTCGGTACTTATTTGACGGGGTAAAAGACGTCTCTACCGGGTCACGAGGATCACTGACCCAAAGCTGCCTATCCGGATGCATTCCACCACCGAATTTTGCAGATACGGCTGAACGCCGCATGCGGTTGAGCAGTCTAGTGTCCACTTCACCAACAGAGGGGTGTATTCCATTGTTGTCTTCCACAACTTTTTCCCATGCCGATTTTCTTTTTTCTAATATTGCCCTATCAGTTAGTTCGGTGCAGTTGATCTCATTAATATTAAGATCAATCACAATTTCATCACCATCTTCTATCAATGCAATTTCTCCGCCTAAAGCTGCCTCTGGGCCGACATGCCCAACAACAAGCCCAACCGAACCACCAGAAAATCTACCATCCGTCATAAGGCCTACGACAATTCCCTGATCTCGACAAAGAGTTGTAATTCTGGAAGTAGAATCAAGCATTTCAGGCATACCTGGTGCGCCACTTGGTCCTTCGTAGCGAACAATTATTATGTCGTGATTCTGGAATATATTAGGTTCGTTTTCTAGCGAATATAACAAGCCATTCTCGCCGTCAAAAACCCGCGCTTTTCCGACAAATATATTATTTTCTAACCCACCCTCGACGCCAGCAAGTTTTAGCACCGCACTAAATTCTGGTGAGAGGTTACCTCCAAGCACCCTTAATCCACCTGTCGGTTTGTAGGGATCTTTTACTGAATAAATCACTACACCATCTGGTGCAGGCGGATTTAAGCGCTCAACTTGTTGAGCAAGGGTTTCGCAAGTGCAGGTAAGCATTTCACCATTTAACAAACCAGCGTCTAACAATTCCCTCACGATAACTTGAACTCCGCCCTTTTCATCAATATCAACCATCGAGTATTTTCCGAAGGGCCTTGCGTCAACCAGAACAGGGACTACGCTCTGGGATAAGTGATTGAATTCTTCTGGCGACATGATTTCTTCAGAAAAATTACAAAAACCAGCTGCCCTCGCTATTTCGGGGCTATGGAGAAGAACATTTGTTGAGCCTCCTATGGCCATAGAAACTATCATCGCGTTCCGAAGTGAGTCGCGGTTAACGATGGCACGTGGTGTAAGTTGAGAATCGATCATAGCACTTAAATAACCCACGAGTTCGTTAGGAAATTGTTCAATTCTACGCTTGTCATCTGAGGGAGGAGAAATCATATGCAGAGGTTCCATACCCAAAACCCCAATAAAGGTCTGCATCGTATTATAAGTGAACATACCGCCGCAACTTCCGAACCCGGGACATGCCTCGCAGGCGATCCTCTTCTTCATCTCTTCATCGTCACTCCCGGCAATCTGAAATCCCGAAATAATATCTAACGGTTCATTTGTGACCGAGTCTGTGCCTGGACGAATGGTACCATCTGACATAATGATAGCTGGACGGTTGTGTTCAAGGATAGCCGCCAAAGTTCCAACAGGTGGTTTATCGCAGGCTACTACGGCAATAGTTCCTTCTAAACCACTAGCACTCAAATGTTCACAAACTGAATCATGGGTGACTTCCCGGCCTATTAATGAGTAGCGCATTTCTCTGGTGCCGTTGCGTATACCATCTGACGTTGCAACCGTATATTCTGGCTGTACCAACCTCATCCTCATTTGATCACTGGCATATCCTATTTTCTGGCGTATGGATTCATGAATGATCTCAACCTTTCGTTGTACTCCCAAATAACATTGGGAATCACCCTTGTTGCCAATCACCCCTACCGAAGGTTCATGAATAAGTTCAATGTCTGTACCAAGTTCTCTCGCGATGCCAAACGTCTGCGCATTTCGGCCTGGATTATTGTCAATAAGAACGGTTTTAGAATTTTGCACAATAGAAGCTCCGAAAGGTTTGATCTTTAATAATTGTGGCTAATTACGTCTTTGCACCATCTTTGATGGACTACGTACGGATTGCACTTTTCTGCCGAGGGGATTGACTAAGTGGTCCCTATAAATTTGGAACTGACCTCTCATACTTCTTTGGTTCCTTTGTTTTTTTTAAATGAGAATCCAATTATCGAGATTATGCATATCAGGATTACAACGGAAACGGGTCTACTCAATATAAAGCTAAGAGGTTGATAATCAGATATTATGAGGAGGTTTCTCATACCATCTTCTGCGATGGGTCCCAGCACCAATCCCAAAAGTACGCCCGCGGGCGAGAAATCATGTTTTTCCATAAAGTATCCAAGAACTCCTAGGGCCATCATCAACCATACGTCATAAACGTTATTGGATCCGGCATAAACTCCCACAATACTGAAAACAATTACTAGGGGACCAATAATACCACGCGGAAATAGTGTGAGATAAGCATAGCCCCGAGCCAGTATCACTGCCACAAATGCCATCAAAATATTAGCGCCGATAAATCCCCACATGATTGTATAAATTACTTCCGGATGGTTCTTAAAAAGACGCATACCAGGCTGAAGACCATGGATTGTAAGAGCGCCCAATATCACTGCAGCAGAAATACCACCAGGAATTCCCAATACAAACATTGGTATTAGAGAAGTTCCGGTAACGCCATTATTTGACCCTTCTGTGGCCGCTAGTCCCTTTATCTCACCTTTTCCAAATTGATCGCCGGGTTTGGCCCTTCGTATTTCCCATGAGTAGGCAATCCATTGGGCGATACTTCCTCCAGCAGCAGGAATAATGCCAACTACCAAACCGCACAACCAACCTCTGACAAGTGACCACTTTACGGGTGCAATATCAGACAAAGTAGGCCAAATGCGCCAGGATAATTTTTTCAATCCAGAGATATTGGAGTGAGGGTCTCCCTCGCACAGTTGCAGACCCTGGGCAAAGGCAAATAATCCGATAATCGTTGGCATTATGCCAATACCACTTTCAAGGCCGATAAAGTCATAGGTGAAACGAGGATAACTTGAGAAATGATCAACGCCGACTGTACTAAGGCAAAGTCCCAATAATCCCGAAATCAGACCTTTCCAAACTGAACCGAAAGAAACTGACGCAATTGCGGAAAGACCTAACAAAGCAACCAAAAAGTATTCGGCTGGACCAAACCATAAAGATATCAGCGCCAATGGTGGGGATAATAAAAGAAGGACGAAGCCACTCAACAATCCACCTATCACAGATGCAAAAGCTGAAATCCGTATCGCCTCTATAGCCTTTCCACGTTTTGTTAATTCGTAACCCTCAATTGCTGAAGCTGCCGACGCAGAAGTTCCAGGAGCACGCAAGAGGATAGCTGAAAACGAACCACCGTAAATACCCGCTGCAAAACAGGATACCATCAGTATTAACGCTGTCTCCGGACTGAAAGAGAATGAAACAGGTATCAGCAGGGCAATTGCCATTGGAGGGCTTAAACCTGGTATAGCCCCAATTATCAATCCCACCGAAACCCCAAGAAGCATAGCAAATAAATTATTCAGGGACAGAATATTAACTAAATAAATTAAACTATCATCGATCAAAGGTTTCCCTCCCAGGGATTCTATTTAATTTTATTCAAAGTTGATCGGCTATATGATTAAACCTCGAGGCAGACCGGCCTGAAGAAATAATTCAAAGAAAGCATACATCAGGGGTAAAGCGACAATTACGGTCAATATGACCGCCTTTGAATTGCGAACACCAACTAAGAAACACCCAAAGATGAGGAAAATCGTTGTAGAAATATAATATCCTAGAAAAAAGATCGAAATGACGTAGAGAATTGATAGAAAGAGTAAAACAAAGTGTTTGTTTGCATGATAACTAAAATCAAACCTTACTCGTTTGTTATGCGTACCCATTAAATCTTTTATCAGCATTCCAACCAAAATTGCTATTGCAATAACGGCGCAGAATTGTGGTAGTTGATTTCCATCAGCTGGAAATTCATCCGAGGTTATCCAAACATAGACAGAAATTGCTATCAGGATTACTGATGTCAGGATTTTTGAAAAAATTACAGACATCGCTTTGAGATCATTGTTTTACAATTTTTCTTCACAATGATTAGCCTTAACTAAACTTTTAAATTATTTAGAACCGTACTGGCTTTGCCAAGATGGCTACAGCGCCTGATCTTGATGACTAGGCGCCGTAGTCTTACGCATCTTTTTGTCTATTTTGGCAAATCCCAAAATTTAACTTTCCCAACTGTAGCAGCAAGTGCGGTCAGAAAATCCTTCAGTTTTGTACCATCCACTTTCCAAAGAGTGTTGTGACCCCTAAGTTCTCGAATGCCGTATTCGGGGGTATCCATCGCCTTTTGGATTGCCGCTGTTAATACCTTGCCTTTTTCATCTGGCAATCCCGGAGCAGCCACTAAAACCCTCGCAGCAAAATTATAATTCTTCACTCCTGAAGCCTCTTCGAATGTAGGGACTGTTGGCAATTGGTTTGATCTTTGTTTTCCCAACACCGCTAGTGGACGCAGCTTACCTTCCAGCATATGAGGCACAAAATAACTGATATTACCTCCTACCGCATCAGCAGTTTTGCCGTAAAGTTCCTGCAATTTCTTGGCATCGTTATTACCAAAAATCTTCTTCACCTTGAAGCCCGGAATGAATTTTTCTGCAAAGGCGACAGCTTGATGATCATCGCTTCCAAAGCCGCCAACGCTAATTGTGATCTTATTTGGGTGAGCTTTCACATAGGCGATAAATTCTGGAAGGGTCTGGAATCTTTTATCACCTTCCCTAACAAGCCATGTACAGGGATCAATACTATGACCAGTCAGAAAATTGAAAGAATCAAGGTTATTCTTATTTTTCATTTTTGGATTGAGATACGAAAGCATGTGAGGGAAATTTACCCATCCAATGGTATGATCATCTTTCTTGGGATCCCATTTCGCCATTTTTGACCAGGCGACCCATCCGCCACCGCCACCCATATTGATCACCTTTACAGGTACACCCAATGCTTTAGAGAGATAAGGCGCAAAAAGTCGGGCAGTCCTATCTGTTCCACCACCGGGTTTCCAAGGAACTACCATTGTAATGGGTCCCTTTGGGTATTGTTCAGCTTTAATTTTCGTTGCCGTAAATACTACCGACAACGCGACAGCAATAAACACGACTTTTGACTGAAAATTCGAATACATATCATGCCTCCTGTTTATTTTTGGTGCGGCTAGGTTAGCCATTAAGCGTTCGTGTCGTCAACCTACCCTCAGACCTTACCTCAACTGCGGCATCACTTCCTTAGAGAACAACTCCAGGTTTTTGACGGTTAATTCGTGGGGCAGGGTGCCAAATTGTAGTGTACAGACGATATGTTCCAGGCCAACTTGGTCATGACATTCCCCGAGAATTTCCTGAACAGTATTGGGACTACCGCAAATGAACATACGGTTATCCATAAGCCGGCTCATTTCCCGACCGCCGCTCAGCATTTCCCGTTTAGCTTCTGCAATTTTCTTCATAGAAGTGAGAGTTGTATATCCTGGTGGTAGCAGCATCTGGTTGGTCATACGTAAGAACTTATTATAAAAAGCTTCAATGTGGGGTTTGGCTTCCTTATGAGCGATCTCATCTGTTTCTCCCACGTAGATGGGCACAGCCCAACCAAGCTGTTCCCCGCTCGCTTCATAATTCCATTCATTTTCTGCGATATCCCGATACATCTGGAAGAAAGTTGAAACGGCTTCAAAGGGACTATAGGTGTTGAGATATACATATTTCCGGGTAGGTTCAGAAGCCCAGCGAATTGTTTCTTCACTGCCCTGGGAGGGGATCCAGACTGGAGGATGTGGCTGCTGAAATGGGCGTGGCCACGTATTAACGTATTCGAAGTGATAGTGGTCACCTTCGAAGGGGAATGGGCCTGTCTTGGTCCAGGCCTCGATGATGAGATCGTGAGCTTCGTGGAAGCGTTCTAGTGAAAATGCAGGGTTCACACCAGTTGCATGATATTCTACACCAATTCCTCGTACGAACCCTGAGATTAACCGCCCGCCGCTTATGTTATCGATCATGGCGTATTCCTCGGCAATGGTCAGAGGATTATTGACCAATGGCAAAGCTCGGCCTAATACCGCAATTTTGGCTTGCGTCGTGGTGCGTGCCAGTGCACCTGCAATAACTCCAGGCGACGGCATCAGCCCGTAAGCGGTCTGATGATGCTCATTAACGCACACACCGTCATACCCGAGTGTATCAGCAAGTTCGAGTTCATCCAGATAGCGCCGGTAGAGTTTGTTTCCTTCTTTGGGGTTAAAATAGCTGTTGGGGAGAACCAAACTGGCAGAGGAGTATTTTTTATCATAGTCCAAATCCAATGGGCCGTAAGGCATCAGGCCAAAATAATAGAATTTCATGAGTTTGTTTCCGACAAGAACGATTTTAATCTATGGTAAAATGCTTCCGGTTGATCCATGTGAGGTACGTGTCCGCAGTCTTTGAGAATTTGTGTTTGAGCATGCGGGATCAGGTTTTTGAATGCGGATGCATACTCGACAGGAAAGATTTTGTCCTGATCGCCCCAGATAATTAACGTAGGTATATCGATACGATGGAGCCACTTTTCAAGGTCGGGATTATAAAACCGGGGGTGCCAAGCGTATCTGGCTGCGGCAACACGGTTTTTAACCATAAACTCCAGCTCTTCGCTAGTCGGTTCTTGTGACAAAACATCATCAACAACGTCCTGATTAACATAAAGGTTTCTGACGAGTTCTTCTGGGGACCATAGGAATAGGTCGCCCTTGGGCACTCCTTTAACGTGAATACCTGCTGACGAAACGAGGGTAATGCTTTTTACCTTAGCAGTAGAGCGGATGGCCATTTCTGCGGCGATCCAACCTCCCATAGAAAGCCCAACTAGGTGAACGTCTTTAAGGCCCAATTCCTGGA
The DNA here is from genome assembly GCA_028345065.1 of Rhodospirillales bacterium. GTDB lineage: Bacteria > Pseudomonadota > Alphaproteobacteria > Rhodospirillales > UBA2165. The sequence goes on along the minus strand of JAOMCN010000029.1, from coordinate 934 downwards.
TGAAATCCAAGTAGTAGAACGCTAGGTCAGAAACCGAACTTAACCGTTTGGACTGCTCGGAGAGCCCGAAGCCGGGATGGTCTGGTAGGAGGACATCATAGTCTTCGGCAAGTTTTGCGGCTAATTTCTTTAAATTAGCCGATCCACCAGCGCCATGAAGTAAAAGCAACGTCTGGCCAGAACCTCTACGGAATATCTGAACCATAGAGTCATAAATTTCTAATTGATGGTTGTCCTGAGTAGCCAAAACCGTCTCCCAAAACGATTACCTCTCTCACCGCATCTTATAGCTTAAATTCCTTATAGTCAGGCGCTCCAGTCGAATTTTGTTCTCCAGAAATTGATACATAAAATGGGGTTCAATAAAGAGTTAATCCGCAACGTGATTGCTACCTGGAAATCATAGTTTCCCGAAATAATTAATCCTTCCAACAAAAGAGGGGTGAATCAAAGTCGGGAATTACCAAAGACCGATTGAATGCCGATGTCTTATTTCCTATGTATTATGATTAATTTGGAAGATTACCCCGCAAAATTATTCTGTATCAGTCCTCTAATGAAACAAACCTTGTCTCTGATTTGTACGCTTGCTGCTACCCTCATCTGGGGAACCACCTTTATTGCTCAAGATCAGGGAATGGAGCATATTGGGCCCCTTACATTCAACGCTGTTAGGTTCTTCTTCGGTTTCCTGGTTTTATTACCATTAGCGTTCATTTTTGAATTTAGTTTAACAAATATTCAGATTATTACCGAAAAACGGGTTATACCCAGTTTGATTTATATAGGATTATTCCTATTCTTGGGTAGTATTTTGCAGCAGTACTCACTTTTGTATACCGACGTTGCGAACTCTGCCTTCTTTACTATTTTGTATGTTGTTTTTGTTCCTTTAATGGCCTTTTTCCTATATTCAAAAGGGATCCACTGGTCA
>JAOMCN010000028.1 GCA_028345065.1 Rhodospirillales bacterium | reverse complement strand
GTCTAGGTCTTATATTGGGAGCAGTTGCTATTCCCATAAGATCTCCAGCTCGTACGCGTCCTGACTTCATTTTGACAGCTGCACAATCTGCCAATTCGATTTACAAAAAGGAAAAATCAGAGGTTTTGACGAACCTGTGGACCTTTAACCAAAAAACGCCCGGACCTACGCTTCAGTTCAACGTAGGAGATCGAGCCAAAGTCAGGCTTGATAATACATTACCTCAAGAAACCAGCATTCATTGGCATGGAGTACGAGTCGAAAATTCAATGGATGGGGTCGTGGGGCTTACCCAACCAGGCGTCCAATACGGTGAACAGTTTGTATATGACTTTCAAATTCCGGATGCCGGGACCTACTGGTATCATTCCCATAATAAAGCCTGGGAGCAAGTTGCACGCGGATTATACGGACCGTTGATCGTAAATGGACCCGAAGACCCGAAGGTTGATCATGATCTTGTTTTGATGATCGATGATTGGCAATTGGATGGCGTTGGTCAAATTAAAGAACAAACCTTCGGTAGTTTGCACGATTGGGCGCATGCCGGGAGGATCGGAAACTGGGTTACTGTAAATGGTATGTCTAGCCCTAGTTACCGGTTAAAGGATAATAGCCGGGTGAGGCTTCGTCTCATAAACGCAGCAAATGCGAGGGTATTTGATCTTAACTTTACGAGCGTCAAGCCACGTACCATCGCTCTGGATGGCTATCCGGTCAATCCGTTTGAAAGTCCTGATTTGACTATCGGTCCGTCACAGAGAGTGGATGTCATTATAGACCTAAGCGATAAGTTTCCTGAATTTGCGCTTCAAATTAGAACTAGGACCAGGCCAATTACTATCGCACATTTCCTATTGGACAAAAGTCTAGGGAAGGGTGGAGGAGCGGTGAACGAGGAGTTAATTACCCCTACAAGATCTCAACCACCAAATGCTACCTCCACTTCGCTTAAAATCCCGGTTCATATGCAGGGAGGCGCAATGGGAAACCTTAAATCTGCAGAATTCAATGGAATGATGACACCCCTTCGGGATCTTGCTCAAAAACATCGAAAAGTCTGGGCATTTAATGGTGTTGTCGGTGGTTATGACCATATGCTTGGGACTGCAAAACGGGGGCAATCTGTCATACTAGACATACAAAATGACACGCGATGGCCACATGCAATGCATCTTCACGGGCATCATTTCTGGGTAAATTCTCGATTAAACCCGGTTAAAGACCCCTTGAGCAAAAGAGATACATACCTCATGCAGCCAGGTGAAAATGCTGAGTTCCTTTTTATCGCTGACAATCCGGGGTTATGGTTGTTCCATTGTCATATGTTAGAACATCATGCAGCGGGGATGGGTGCTGTTATCGAGGTCACGTAGAGAAATTCCATGTCTCATTCTCTTCCACTGATAGATATTTCTGAACTTAAAGTCTCTGATTCCAGGGGTCGTAGATCTGTTGATACTGCGTTGCATGAAGCTCTTAGAGATATTGGTTTTGCATATGTGGAAGGTCACGGAATTGCTGACGAGCGTATCAAAGCACTTAATGAGACGAGCATAGATTTTTTTTCTTTAACGCCTGAGGTGAAACAAAACTATACCCTTAATAAGTGGCATCGCGGATATTTAGCTCCACAAACATCGACAATCCTTACGTCATCGGTTGACAATGTCACAAAACCAAATCAGAGCGAGTCTTTTCTTGCTCTTTCAGAAGTTAATACCGAGGGAAGGTCAGGGGAAAACTCGAATCCTCTGGATGGTCCTAACCAATGGCCACAAGAATTGCCCCATATGGAGGCAGTTTGTAGGACCTATATGAGAGATATGCGGGTGCTTTCAATTCAAATTTTGCACTCAATAGCCCGGGGGTTGGGAATGGATGAAGACTGGTTTGATAAATTCTTTAAGCATCCAACAGAATTTCTTCGCCTGCTCCATTATTGGCCGCAAGAAGAAGAGGATGGACTTTACGGTGCTGCTCCCCACACAGACTACGGTTTTTTAACCTTGGTTTCTCAGGATGATGTGGGTGGGCTGGAAGTTCGTGATCAGGATGGAAGTTGGTTTGCCGTTCCTCCAATAGATGGAACGTTCGTTTTGAATGTTGCAGATATTCTTTCTTTTTGGACCGGAGGTGTTTTTGTCTCTACACCTCATCGAGTAAAAAATATTACGGGAAGGGAGCGATATTCCCAGCCTTATTTCTTTGATCCATCCATGGAAACCCTCGTAGCACCAATACCTGGATTGCATGAAATGGATGAATTTGAATCTGTAAATTATGGGAACTACTTAATGGAACGTTTAGACAAGAACTATGATTACCGTAAATGAATTATCGTGACAGGAACTTTCAGAAATAGAACTCATATTTGTTTTTATTGTTAACTCATTGTGAAGCCACCGTTAACGTCCAGACATGCACCTGTTATAAATGACGCGTCCTCTGAAGCGAGAAAAAGGGCGGCATTTGCTATATCCTTTGGGGTACCCAGTCGCCCCAGTGGGATGTTTTCGGTAAGTTTATCTTCAGATTGTGGAAGCCAGTCTTCTGTCATGGGCGTCAATGTGGGACCGGGTGCAATGGCATTAACAGTTACATTGTATGGTCCCAGCGCTTTTGCCAATGATCTCGTTAATCCAATAACGCCTGCCTTGGAAGCGGTATATGACACACCGCCGCCACCTGGAACTCCTCCATGCCGGAAGGCCGAGGAAGAGATGTTGATTATCCGGCCTTCCCTCCGTTCCATCATCTGATTCGCGACGGCCCGGGCACAATAAAATTCTCCACTAAGATTTACATTGATTACCTTGTGCCAATCTTCGATCGGATTGTCCAACCAATGATCATTTTTGGGCAAGTAACCTGCATTATTAACTAAGATATCTATTTTCCCGTATTCGGCAATAATACGATTTACACCTAATTCAACCTTTTCGAAGTCTGACACATCGAAGGTCATACATTTGACCTGATTTGACTTGTCGCGATATTGCCGGTCCAAATCTGCCAGTTTTTCTTCATCAATATCTGCAAGGATAACTGTTGAGCCCTCCTCAATAAAACGTTGGCAGGTTGCTTGGCCAAACCCCCCTGAGCCGCCGGTTATTAATGCTATTTGTGATGTTAGTCGCATACGATGGTATCCTATTCCATAGAATATATTCCCTGATTATTAGCGTATAAAGCGTGTTGTCAGTAAGCAATACCTACTTATTACCCTTAAAAAGAGGCAACTCGAAGTTAGAATGTCGGGAGCGGTAATTGGCCATGCGAACCAATTTTCAATTGGTGGTTATCAAGTTCTTGCTATCGCGGAATATTAAAATATGTTGGAAGGAATATGTGTTGGTGTTTTCTGATAAATATCCACCAAAAAAGTTTTAACGAAATTTAATAGGAAACGCCGGTGAGTAAACAAAATCTTATCCTGATTCCCGGTCTGGTTTGCGATGAGCAAGTTTGGCGACATCAGGCAGAATTTCTAAGTGATATTGCCGAAATAATTATTCCGCCTGTGGTCAAGAGCTCCACAATGTTTGGTCTGGCGGAAGAGGTTCTCGCAATTTCACCCGAAACTTTTGCAGTCGCAGGATTTTCAATGGGTGGTTATGTCGCTATGGAGATGTACCGCCAGGCGCCGGATAGAATTTCCCGTCTAGCCCTCCTTGATACGACTGCAAGAGATGATACGAAAGTTAAGGCCGAGGGAAGAATTAAAGCTATTGATGCATGCGAAGATGGAAAATTCGAGAATGTTATTGATGGAATGATTTCCATATTGCTTCACCCCGCACACCAACAACCGCCATTATCAGAATTTGTTCCGAGAATGGCAGGGCGAGTTGGTTCTGAATCTTTTGTCCGAAGGCATCGTGCCATGCAATCACGACAAGATAGTCGTGATCTGATTTCTTCGTGCAATATTCCCGTACGCGCCATTTGCGGGAGGCAGGATGCCATGTGTTCTGTCGAGGAACATGAGGAAATGGCTAATTTAGCCAAATACGGTCGTCTATCGGTTATAGAAGAATGCGGTCATATGACGATCCTGGAACGTCCCCATGCGGCTACCGCCTTACTTAGGGACTGGCTGATTTATGACTAAGGCGGACGGACTGCATCAAAGACTAGCGGTAGATATTGGAGGAACTTTCGTGGATGCCGTCGTGTTTGATAGCGCGACCGGGGGGTGGTTCCTGGAAAAGAGCTTTTCTACCCGGGATAACCCTGCACATGGCGTAAATGATGCTTTTAATCGTCTCAAGATTGATGGTTCCACTGTCAGTTCATTTGTCCATGGAACCACATTGGGCATCAATACCGTCCTGGAACGCCGTGGAGTGGTGACGGGTATTATAACCAATAGCGGATTTGAAGATGTTTTTGAAATGGGACGTTATATGAGGGATCGGGCGGAAATGTATTCCCTCGAATATAATCTGGACCCGCCTTTAGTCCCAAAACGAAGACGGATGGGCGTTCCGTGTAGAATCGATGCGTCTGGTAAAGAGTTAATTCCTCTGGATGAGAATGAAGTCTTTAATGCCGCCCGAATATTGATTCAAAAGTGGAAAGTTAGATCCATAGCTGTCTGTTACCTTCATGCCTACCGGAATCCAGTGCATGAGAGGAGAACGGCAGAAATTATTCGTGAAGAATGGCCGGATGTTACGGTTTCAATTTCGAGTGATATCGTTCGCGAATACAGAGAATACGAACGAACCTGCACCACAGTGATTAACGCCTATATTCAGCCAATTTTTAAGAATTATATCACTGACTTGGATACTCGACTGAAGACAAATGGTTTCAAAGGGCCATTTTATATTACACGCTCTGGCGGCGGTGCGTTGATGGCGCGGGATGCCATTAACATTCCTGTCCACACAATATTCTCTGGACCGGCTGGAGGACTGATTGGCTCTTCTTTGATTAGCCAACTCTTAGAGAGACCAAATATCATCTCCGTGGATATCGGAGGTACGAGCACTGATGCCTGCGTTATCAGGGACGGAGAACCGACACTCAAGTATGAAGCTGAGTTAGAAAATACGCGTCTAATGATACCAACATACGATATTTCTACTATCGGGGCTGGTGGAGGCAGCATAGCGCGGGTTGAGACGGGTTTGCTAAAAGTCGGTCCTCAGTCAGCAGGAGCTAGTCCAGGACCAATTTGTTACGGAAAGGGTGGCAGTCAACCTACCTTTACAGATGCGGCTGTGGTGCTTGGTTATATTGATCCTGAACGTTTCCTGGGAGGGGAATTGATCCTTGAATATGGTGCTGCCGAAAAGGGCATAGAGGATCACATAGGTACGCCTCTGGATTTAACTGCTGTAGAGGCCGCGCGAGGAATTTTCGATGTAGCTCTTGCCCGCACGGTCAGTGCGATCCGTGAAATTACGGTAGAACAGGGTTTGGATCCTAGAGATTTCGATATGCTTGCTTTTGGTGGAGCAGGTCCAATGTTCGTTCCTTTAGTCGGGCGCGAGTTAAACGCCAGTGAAGTAATTATTCCTCAGGCTCCCTCGGTTTTTTCTGCCTGGGGTATGCTGATGAGTGATTTGGTGCAGGAGTTTGCCCAAACTTTTGTAGTTCTTCTCGAGGATATCGACATTCAGTATTTTAAAGAGGAAATCTTAAAACTGACTAATCTGGCTAACGAAGGCCTCGAACGGGACGGGTTTTTACTACCTGATCGACTAATTCAGTGCGATGCGTCGCTCCGTTATTTTGGCCAAGAGCACACCCTCGAGGTCCCCTTCTACGATGATGACACACTGGGTGAACTATGCGAGCGCTTCGATGCCCTGCATCAACAGCGCTATGGTCATACTATGCCCGATCCAATCCAACTCATCCATCTTAGGGTTCGGGGAATCGGGAAAAATAAGCATCCAGAAATAAAGAAAGCGCCAACCAGATTAAACGGTAAAGCCACGCCTATTGGCACCAGGCAGGCATACTGTTTTGCTATACGGGATAAAACGGAGTTTAGAGTTTTCTTACGAAAAGACCTCAAAGCCAGTGATACAATTGAAGGGCCAGCCGTTGTTGAAGAAGATACTACGACTTTGATACTTCACAGTGATCAACGACTACATGTGGATGACTTTGGCCATTTGATAATTAGGGGAGAAAACAAGGAATGATGGCAGAACAAAAGCCTGCGACAGACCCCGCAACGACCGAAGTGATACGACACTATTTAACTTCGGCTGTTACGGAAATGGAGCGCACGCTGGTGCGTACTGCTTACTCAACAATCATTTACGAAATCAACGACTTTGGCTTATCGATCTTTGATAGCAAACTTAATTTGCTAGCTGACTCCACCGGCTTGCCGTTATTTCTCGGCGCTAACGAATACGGAATTAAGCAGACACTTGAGCGTGGTAAATTTGGCGAGCTAGGGTCTGGTGACATCATTTATATGAATGTCCCGTATTGGAGCGGTGCGCATACCAACGACGGAGTTTTGATAGCCCCGGTTTTTCATGAAGAAACAATTGTCTCCTATACTGTTGTTAGGGCTCACTGGACAGACCTCGGGGGGAAGGATCCAGGCTATATACTGGATTCTACATCTGTTCATCATGAAGGGATTATGATCCCCGGAGTAAAAATTGTTCGGAACGGAGAGGTCAATGAGGAGCTCTTAAGTATTCTCCAAATGAACTCAAGGGCACCTGAAACAATTATGGGTGATTTTCATGCTGAGGTGGCGTGCCTAAGAGTTGGTGTCAAGCGTGTATCAGAGCTCTATCAAAAATATGGCGTGGACACGTTAGAGGCGAGTATTGACGGTATTCTTTCTGCAGGCGAGCAGCGGGCTCGCGAAGCTGTTTTGGCGCTTCCTGATGGTCGATGGGAGGCGGAAGACTGGATGGATAATGATGGGATATCTGATGAACTTGTTAGGGTGCATATTGCAGTCACCATAAAAGAAGATGAGATGACAATTGATTATTCGGGTTCAAGTGATCAGGTTGCAGGGCCTATTAATCTCTCTTTTGGAATGGCGCAGTCTGCAGCTCGTATTTGCTTTAAGGCAATTACAACACCCCATGATCCGTCAAATGGCGGTCAGTTCAGACCTTTGTCAGTTATCGCCCGGGAAGGAAGCCTATTTAATGCCAGTTATCCCGCTCCGGTCTTTACAATATGGGCAGGTGTGATGGGTGTAGAGACTATATTCAAAGCTTTTGCGAAAGCATTCCCCGAACTAATACCAGCAGGCTCCGGCGGTGATCTTGGAGATCCAGGTTTTTATGGAAAAGAACCTGTAAGCGGTCGGCAGGTATGGCATCAAACCAATGCCGGGGTCGGTTGGGGCGCTCGTAAAAATCAAGACGGTATTAATACCACCCAGCATATCTCAATGTGTACCGTTAAAAACATACCAGTCGAGGTGATTGAGTCACGTTTGCCTGTGATGGTTGATCGCGCTGAATTACGACAAGATTCGGGCGGACCTGGAACATTCCGAGGTGGTCTCGGTTCTGTTAGGGAGTACCGTTTTCTTGAATCTTTTGGGGCTCTAACAATTGTAAAAAAATCTCGAACGTCAGGATTTGGGCTCAATGGTGGCAAACCGGGTCCGAAAAACCTAACGATACTTAAACCTAATACCAACCGTCAGAATTGGAAAAGCGATTGGGAACGTGACGTAATTGTTTATGCGGACAACAAAAAGCTTTACGACGATGTTCCCGATGATCAGGAGTTTTGTGGAATGTTCAGGGGAGAGTTTCATTCAGGAGATGTTATTATCTATTTAGCTGACGGTGGAGGAGGCTTCGGGTTGCCCTACGAACGCGACGCCCAAAAGGTCCAAAATGATGTAATAGATGGTTATGTCAGTATGGAGGCTGCTGCAAACGAATACGGCGTTATTCTAACTGATGATCTTGAAATTGACCGGGATTCTACCGCGAAGCAGAGGGGAGGTTCATCTTAATTTTTCTACTAGATGTTAGCGCCCTAACGAAAGTTTTAGTGTCGGATATATTTTTTATTATCACTCTCCTTCGGGTTGGGCGCCATCAGCGGTTTTGAAGCTAATAAATTTGGTATTATCCTCCAGTGCCACTTGTTCATGGTCGACGTCACCAGGAATTACCGCCACCTCGCCTGCAGAAATTTCTCGTGTCTCATCAGCAATACGCATACGCATACGACCTTCCAGAACTAACATAATTTGTTCCGATTTATGGTGATGAGCCTTGGCTCCGGTTCCTTTTGGCTCCGAATAGTAGCCAACTTCCAACTGTTCACCGGTGATTGTTGGACCGTGGGCAGTTGAATGGTCCGGTGAAATTAAGGCATCCGTCAATTCTTTTAGACTATAAAATGGCATTTTTACTCCTTATCGGGTGTAGCCTCAAATGAGGCGGGTGTTTAAGTTTAAATGTAGCCTATTGCCGAGATGTTTTGGGTTTCAGCTTTCCGCCCGTGTCCCTGCAATTCCGCTCCGCATATCCTTGCATGTAAAGAAATGACAATCCTCATCATTTGAGACCGTGACACTGTGGACGATATTCGCTGGAAAATAAAGGAGATGTCCTGGTCCCACTTCTGAGACCTCACCATCCACAGTGGCACGAAGCTTTCCCTGTAAAACATAGACCCATTGCTCGTTTGGATGAAAGTGAGGCGCAGAAGTTTGACCTGCCGGGAGTGTCATAACACCAACCTGTGTTAGTTCTCCCTCGACAACCGGTCCAAATGTTTCAGCATATCCTGGACCAGCCATCAGTCCTTTGAGTTCCTTGATGTCAAATATATATTTACCGTCTCCCGCCTTATAGGCGCCTTCATTTTTGGTTTCATTAGTATTCATGTTGAAAAAACTCCATTTTTAATAATTTAGCGGTAGGCGCTAGAAGATTCGGAGAAAACTATTCATTTGATAACTGTTATGAAAAGCCTTAATCAGAAAAGCCGGAAGCGTAGCCTCACCTAGGTGTTTATTATTTGGAATTATGGTCTGCAGAATAGCCATTCCCATTAAGCCTATGCCGGCGAATATAAATATAGAAGAAAAATAATATAATGAGGTTTACTATCCCAGAAATACTGCCAGTAGCAAAGGACCAATGATAAGAACCGGTAAAATCAAAAATGAGACCACCTAACCAGCCGCCTAGTCCCATTCCGAACCAACCGAACATTCCTACGACGGCCATAGAGCGTGCCAGGACACCCGCCGGGACCATCATTCTGACACACACTAGAAAGGAAGCCATGACGCCTGAAAATGCTATGCCAAAAACGATCGCGACAACGTAAAATAAAAAATGACTTTGGATGTGGGGGAAAATAAAAACAACTGACGTTTGCAAAAGAGACATGAAGATATAACTTTTTAAGGGACCAACTAGATCTGCAAGTTTACCACCCAAGATGCGCCCGAAGGCTCCGGCAAACATTAATGTCATGAAAATAACGACAGCTTTTTCGGATGTTATGCCATAATCGGTGAGTAAGGGTACAAGATGTACAATGACAACAGACATCGCAATACAGCAAAATATAACGGCTAACGAAATCCAGGTAACAACAATAACCGGAGGTAACAGAATTGATGCTTCTTCTTTTTGGTTTAGGGGAGGCCTAGATTGGATTTTTTTTCGTTGCGGGTTGTCACGCACCAAAAGAGCAACTGGAATTGCCAAGATCATATAGGCCATACCTAGTATGGAGTAAGCTGTTTCCCAGCCAAAATTATCTATAAGATAACGGGCTATATAGGGCACGAGGCCTTGTCCAATTGCGCTTCCAGAAAAGGTCACGCCAAGAGCTAACCCGACGTTATTCTTGAACCATAGCCCGACGCAGGCCCAAAGGGGTCCCGTGACGGCAGCTTGCCCTAAAGCACCAAAAAGAAAATAATATACATAGAACTCGGCAAGATGTTCTATGCGGCTCAATAATAACAAAGGTATGCCCATTGCGATAGCGCCGAAAAGTGCTACCCACCGCGAGCCATGGCGATCAACAATTATACTCCAAAGAATACCCGCAAGGGCCGATGCGAAGGCAATAGCTGTGTATCCAAAAGACAGTTTACCTCGGCTCCACCCAAATTCAGCAATTAATGGTTTTAAAAATATGCCTACTGATGCCATGGTTCCAAAAGAAAGGGCACTTAGAAAAAAGGCAACAGCTACTACTATCCAGCCGTATCCAGGAGTCTCGGAGAATTTGGCATTGGCCATTAGGTTGAAAAAATTCCAGGAAATTAGAGAACACCAATTTATCACTTAGCCATAAGCTATCAAGTTATAAAAAGTCCTTCCTAACCTAGTGCCTCAAGGTAATTTAAGACCCCTAACGAGAAAATTTTTTTGAACCTATTTCAGGAAGAGTAGAGAAATGGGTTAGAGAGAATCTCGAGCATAATTTTTTTGCCGGAATTGGTGTGAGGAGACAAAAATAACGAATCTATAGCCCCCAATTGACAGAAATATAAAATTCAATAATTGTATATACCGATTCCAGTCAGGCACTATTCCGTGTTTGTTACCGCAGTATCGACCGTTCATGAAAATATTGAATTTTACCCCCGGCAACAGCCCCCTTTTGATGAGTATTCCACATGGGGGCGAGTACATCCCCTGTGACATAGTAACCAAATTGACCGATGTCGGGCCACGTATCACTGATACTGATTGGTACTTGGACAGGCTTTACAATTTTGCGGGCGATCTTCACCTTAATGTACTAAAAGCAAACTACTCCCGCTATGTAGTCGATTTGAACCGTGCTCCGGATAATAAGTCACTTTACCCCAGACAAAACGTAACAGAACTGGTTCCAACATCGACCTTCGCCGAAGAACCACTTTATTTTGAGGAAACCAAACCTGATAAGGCAGAAATCCACCGACGTCTGAAAACTTATTGGCTCCCATATCACGATAAAATTACTGATGTATTATCGGATATCAAAAAAGAGTACGGTTACGTCGTCCTATTCGACTGCCATTCGATCAAGTCCGTTGTGCCTCGCTTTTTCCAAGGTACATTGCCGGATTTTAATTTAGGCACCTCAAGCGGAGAAAGCTGTGCCGCCAGCCTGCGCGATACCCTTGCCACCACTCTTTCAGAGGATACCGAGCATTCTCTTGCGGTTGACGGCCGGTTTAAAGGCGGTTACATCACCCGGCATTATGGTGACCCAGCGCACAATATTCACGCTTTCCAGCTTGAATTGTCTTTAGCCGCCTATATGAACGAAGAGCCAGCCATGTTTTGGCAGGAAGATTTAGCGGAAAAAGTCCGCCCAACCCTGAAGAGAATGCTAGAATCTGCGTTGAGTTGGAGGCCAAAGGGATACTGAGCATGATATCAAATCCGCCGCCCTCTGTTGCCGGAAGAGATGGTGTTAAACACCTTGCATTGAGTTTGGAAAAACATAAATGGTATAAGCGCCTTGCGGATCGAACGGCTAACTTAAATCTCGTTGATCGCTTTGATATTCCAGCTCGCGAAGGCCGTTCATTTCAGGTATCTACCGGTTCTGTCCTGAGGATTGCCTGCCATGAAGGACCTCAGGTTGGGGACATTATCGATTTCTATTAATAACCCCTAACTCCTTTACCCATGATGGTCCGGATAAATCTCTTCTGGTGTAGTAACACTGATCCCCCGGTTCTCTTTTGTTTAAATTCTCAAATTTTTTATTTGAAATTTTCCATTTATCTTTGGGCAAACACGTTACCTCAAATGGATCAAAAGGCGTGTCCGATGTAGGAGTAAAATAAACACTATCCTGCATATCTGGACAGGTTTCATTATCATGAGCCCAATAATCATCATTTTTTGGATCTAAATTTGTTATTTTTTCACTATCAACTTGACTGGCCATCAAGTCTCCACTTGATTGGTTGTTTTCAGTATTATGACCTCTTACAAAGTTTGGAGAACATGGATATATTCCTCCCATAGCATGGAGGCCTTCATGCAGAATAAAATATCCAACCTCTTTTTTATTTAACTTAATGCTTTTATTATAAGTTGTAAAAACATGAAAAACAGGAAAACCACCTGAATAATGCCAAAGTTTAGATTTAAAATCTCCAATGTTAAGATACATTTTTTTTGGATTATCAAAACCTGATTTTATAATAGATTTTCCAAATACATTTCCACAACTCCATTTACATTTTTCCATTTGTTTTGCTGTGAAATTAAATCTAAGAAAACTAATATCTAATTTGCCATCTTTTCTTCGATCCCATTTTATATTTTGTGCTACGTTTAATGATTTTTTATTTGCTTTTGCTGTAGTTTTTGCAATCCATTGATCTGCAATTTCAATCAATTGTTCTACTGCACCATTAATATCTCCTTCTTTATCTTTAGAGTCTTTATATAAAGAATAGATAATATGAAATTGAAAATCATTATTTACATCAGGCTGATCTTCAAAATATCTTCCTTCCTTTTTATCTTTTGGTAAAATAATTGATCCTGGAGGGGGATTTGCATAAGAATAAGAACCTAAAATCAAGAATATTAATAAAGTTAATATATTTTTTTTAATTTAATTAACTCCTACCGAAAGGCTGATCTAATCTCTTAAATTTTATTCTTCTAGCACAGCAACCGGGCGAATGGGGCTTCCAGTCCCACCCCTTATCTTTAGAGGAAACCCGATAAAACGGAAGCGACCTTTCCCTACCACTTGGCCAAGGTTAGCAAGACCTTCCATATGGGTGAAACCCATATCCCTACAAACTAGGTGAACTTCAAAATTGTGCTTGCCCGGTCGCCCTGGGCTGGGAGCCTCCACACCAAACATAAGTATTTTTTTTCTTCCCAACCACTCAGTGGATTCCTTGGTCAATCCGGGCCAATCGGTTAAAAAAGCTGGCGTACCAAATGTGCGGTCGTAGTGGGCCATGTATAAGAGAACCGTGTCTCGCGGCTTAATTTCTACGCCGGTCGCCGCTTCAGCTTTCTCAAGGTCGTCGATACTGATATCGGTCTTTGGCTCAATGTGTGAGAGATCAAGGCATACCGCCTCGGTATAAAAATCCTCCAAAGGCATTTGATCGACGGAAAGCGCATTAGGATCAGCGTCGAAGTGAACAGGCGCATCGACATGGCTTCCCGTATGTTCGCCAAATGCCATATATTTTGACGCTATGGAAAACTTTACGCCCTCAGCCTCCCGGAATGTGTCATGGGTATTCCAGTCGGTAATAACAGCTGGGGGATGGTTGGGGAGTGTTGGGCATTTGTGAAATATCTCACCACTCAGGTCAATCAATTGCATCCTGTTTAGTCCTTCTGTTTGGTTAGTATTTTTATAAGTTCATGTTACATTGAACTAGCTTCAAGTTCAACGATACTGCCTTTCCCCCATCTATTAGTGAATGCGTAATCCCAGTAATTATAATTATTTGACTTGACAATAATTGTCTAGGCAAATAATAATTTTTCATGGTTGCACAAAGGAAGAAATCAACCGGAAAAGTCATTACGGAGTTCTATGCAGGCGATGCGGTGGCCCTTGGCGATGACCAGTCGGTTGGTTATCTCATCAAACTCGCCAATCAGGTTGTGATGCGGAATCTTGACGCCGAACTTCAACATTTTGACCTAACCGCACCGCAATGGGTGCCGCTATTGGTACTCTCCAAAGGACGTGCTGATACGGTCGCCGGCTGTGCGCGCAAAATAGATGTCGACACCGGCGCCATGACCCGGATGCTCGACCGGCTAGAAGCTAAAGGTTTTGTCTCACGTAATCGCAGCGACGAAGATCGCCGTGTGGTTAGAGTGGAACTTACCAAAGCGGGACATGAGATCGTTAAACTAATCCCACCCACCATCTGCTCCGTGCTGAATTCTCATTTGCGCGGATTTAGCGAGCAAGAATTTGAAACGTTTAAGGATTTACTGCGCCGCTTTTTAGCGAATGGCGCAGCCGATATGGAGGAAACGTGATGAATGCAGAAGTAAGAGACTATAGAACTGGTAGTCTAAAAGGCTTGAAGGCAGTTGTCGAAGCATCAGACTACGACCGACTTTTTCCCAAGGAACGCTATATCGGCAAGGAGTGGCTTCAGAAAGAATACGATCTACTCTGGCCACGGGTTTGGCAGTGGGTTTGCCGGGAAGAAGAGATTCCCAATATCGGCGACTTCTACGAATATCGAATTGGCGATCAGTCCTTCATCATCGTTCGGGATGAAGATCACTCATTGAAGTCTTACTACAACAGCTGCATGCATCGCGGTACGCGATTGGTCGAAGGGGCGCATGAGTTCGGCGGTCCTGGAACCTTCAACGGTAACAAAGCCCAATTTGATGGAAAAATCACCTGTGTTTTTCACGGCTGGGCCTATGATCTCAATGGCGAGTTGTGTCATCTGCCCGGCGCCAAGGATTTTGCCAAAGGCATGGTAAAGCGTGATGAAGTCTGCCTACGCAAAACGTTGATCGATACATGGGAAGGTTTTGTCTTCATCAATATGGATTTAAACGCCGAGACTTTGCTGGACTACTTGCACCCTGCGCCGGACAATTTGAAAGATTACGACATCGGTGGTATGCGCATTCAGTGCCATTATACGACCGTCCTGCCATGTAATTGGAAATACGGCATAGACCAATTCCAGGAAGGCTACCACGTCTGGGCGACCCATGTGATGGATTTAAATAATGTCGGGGCTGTTTCGACGGGGCCGGGCGGTCGCCGGGTAGGAGAAAAGAAAGGCGAAAGTTATCCACCGCCCGATAAGGTCGGTGCGATGACCGTCTATGAACAGTTTGATCTTCACACCAATTTTTGGGAACCGCACTGGCAATTGACCACCGGTCTGCCACCCGGCGTTAAGCTTAGTGATCTCAGTGATGAAGATTACCCGACACCGCGTGAATGGGCGAGGAAAGCCATTGAAACCATGGTGGTGCAAAACCGAGTTGCGCAATACGAGCTTGATTACTTCGATAGTCTGGAAGATCTCCCGCTCGACATGATGGGACCCGAATTTATGATTAAGATTCGTCACGACGCATGCGCGGCGCGCGGGATTGATCTGTCGCACCTCGAAAACCAGCAAATGTTTGGTTTCCCTTGTGAGCATCGTCTGTTTCCCAACATGTTGGGTCCCGTGGCCGGCAACTCATACGGTTTGTTCAGAGCCCGTCCGAATGGTGATGATCCGGACAGCATGATTTGGGATATCTATTTCATGTTTAACTACGGTAAAGGCGAGGCGCCACCCGTCCACTATGAATTAATTCCAGATTGGAGAAATTATCCGGATGACCGTATGCCGCCCTCCTTCATGCAGGATTTTAGAACCACTCCGCTGTTCCAACAGGGCATGCATTCGAAGGGATTTCCGGGACACCGTTATTGCTCGCAAGAGCAAAACGTCATCCACACGCAAAAGCTGCTCGATCAGATCATCGGGATGGAATAGTCAGAGCTTATTTTAAGAACAAGATTCCCAGCAAAGCATCAAACTGGTCCTGAATCTGGTCCATGTAATCCGGCAGGGCCAGGACAGTTGCCGGGAACAGGACGATCAATGCAAGCCGTACGAGGTCAGCGCCGAAAAATGGTATAATTCCTTTAAAAATAGTGCTGAGCTCGACATCCGGCAGCATGGACTTCAGTACAAATACATTCATGCCGATTGGCGGTGTGATCTGCCCAATCTCAGCGACAACGACGATAACGATGCCAAACCAGATCAAAATGTTTTCCGGTGTTGTGCCAAAAGCCGCATCTAATCCAAGACCACTGACGAGAGGGAAAAATACCGGCACTGTCAATAGCACCAATGCAAAGGCGCTAAACACACAACCAAAGGCAATATAGAACAACAGAATAATTGCCATGACGCCCATGGCGGACAGGTCGAGGCTCTCAATCCAAGTTAAAGTCTGGCCGGGTAGATCGGCGGCATTGATGAAGGCCGAAAACACTTGCGCGCCGAAAATTACGAAAAACAACATTGCCGACGTACGCACCGATTGCAGTAACGCTTCCTGAAAAATTTGGAAACTTAACAATCGCCGGCCAAGTGCAAACAGCAACGCGCCGACCGCGCCAATGGCGCCCGCCTCAAGCGGCGTGACAAAGCCAATATAAATGCCGCCGAGGACGAACAGAAATAACGCGACGACACCCCACACTTTTTTGAGGGAACTAATACGATCAGCCAACGCAACCCGTTCACCGCGGGGGCCGAGTTCAGGTTTGATTCGCGTCATCACGTCAATGACGACAAAATAGGTAATGATCGAAATGAGCCCTGGCACAATACCGGCGATGAATAACTTGCCGATGTCTGAATTGGTAAGGATGCCGTAGAATACCAGCAATACGCTCGGCGGAATAAGGATGCCCAATGTGCCGCCGGCTGCAATCGCTCCGGTAGAGAGACCATCGTCATATTTATAGCGCCGCATACTCGGCATCGCGACCGATGCCATTGTAGTTGTTGTTACAATGGAACTGCCACAGACAGCTGCAAATCCACCGCAGGCCGCGACCGTTGCTTTAGCGAGTCCGCCCGGTCGGTGCCCCAACCAGGCATTTGCCGTATCATAAAGGTCTTCCGAAAGCTTGGAGCGATAAATCAGATTTCCCATCAATAAAAACAAAGGTAAAAGTGCGAAACCGTAAGACATCGATGCATCAAAGATCAGCGTACCGGCAAGCGAGGCGGATGCCTCAAAACCACGTAAAATTACAAATCCGAAGAAGCCCGTAAGAAACATTGCAACGCCTAGGTGGATGCCGGCGAAAGCCATCGCAAGCAATACCACAAATCCTATCAACCCCGCTTCCATAACTAAATCTCAGGGCCATTAGACTTAGAATAGTCTGGGCCCTTGTTGGTGAGGTCATCAAACACCTGTTTAACAAAAACAAGGATCGTAAATATACACATCGCTGCCATCAAATAGGCGATGGGTGCTTGCTCGATTTCGAAATCCTCGGTAACCATTAGATCTTCGGCGAGGCCAATTCCATGAAACAGCAGTAGATAGGAAAACAGGATGAAAGTGAGCGCCGCGATAGCGTTAACCATGGTCTGTTGGATGCGTTTTCCCGCTGGGCTCAACACACTGCCAGCGAGATCAACGACGAGATGCTCGCGGGAAGCCGTTACCAACGGCATACCCAAATAAATCATAATGCCCATCGCCAGGGTGATCATTTCGTGGGCGCCTAAAAGCGGGGCGGCAAAAAAATATCGGCCAATGACGTCAAAGCAGGTAACGAGGACCATGACGCATAAAAGAGTGTTAGCGATGGCCCCCAGTGCTTTGCCGATGGAAGAAATAAGTCGCAAAGCGCTTACTTTCGACCTTCAATCCTGGCCAATTCGTTCCGGTAAAAGGCGACGGCTGCTTTGCCGTCGATGCCAAGCTTGGCTGCATCATTAATCCATTTGGGCTCAATTGAAGACCAACGTTTTTTCAATTCCGACATCTCTTCCAACGGAAGAGGGGTCACCTGAATACCTGCTTTCTTTGCGTCTTTAAATGACACTTTTTCATTTGCATCCCAACCGGCGGAATAGTCGCCAAATTTTTCGCCGGAGACTTTCATGATCGCCACTCTTTGAGCTTCAACAAATCCGTCAAACTTCTTTTTATTGATCACAAGAAAAATAGACGTGTTGCCGACGCCGCCCGGGATTGGCGTTGCATATTTGACAAATTTGGAAAGTCTGAATTCCTTTATGCCGCCATAATTACTGAATGTGCCATTGACGACGCCTCGTGAGAATTGTTCATAGGCAAAAGGCAAAGGCACACCAACCACCGCCGCGCCCATGAGTTTAGCGGGCTGAACCAGTGAGCCAGCGGCCAGGATTTTCAACGAACGAAAACCCTTGATCGACTTTATTGCTTTCTTGGAATTGAAGATCAAAGTCGGCGGTGGGCTCACGAGTCCTACAAGTTGAACGTCTTTGTATTCGGACGCTTTTCCGAATTTCTGAACCGTACGCCAGGCGGCAATCGAGGCGGCGCGGGATGAACGAGCCGAGAAAGGGAGCTCGGATACGCGCGCTGTAACAGTCTTGCGGCGGGTAAAATGATGGATGCCCATTCCGGTGTCGGTAACGCCGGTCGCTACAATGCGAAGCTGGCGATTGATCGGTGCCAGAGAAGACGCGCTGAATTTAATTTTGACCGTGCCATGGGTCGCTTTTTCGATAGCCTCGGACCAAGGTTTCACGACTTTTGTAAACATCGACGTGGTGCGCGGCAGGTAGAGATTAAACAGCAATTCATTGGCTGCGCGCGCCGGGCCGAGTTGTTTTTTAGACGGGTCCTTATTAGGACAATCAACACCTTGGAAGAAACCAAGTATTTCATCACCATCGAGATTACCGGATTTGTCGCAATCCATTGTGTCAAAATTTCCGACGAGTGGACCTGCTGCCTCATTGCGTTCAATGCGGTTGTTTTGATTAGCGTCCCGCATTTTTGCCAAAGGTGGTAGCTCCGGTTCTGCGGCCTGGGCGAGGGCGCTGCAGTAACAAGTAACCCCCAGGCCAACAAATAGAACAAAAAATGGGCGCATTATTATAATTCCTCTTAATTCACGTAGGCAACGAGTGTACCTGAATCGGCGTCAAATCCGAGCGTGATATTGGTTGGCTCGGTCGGTAATAGCCCGACTTCTACTGTTACTTCCAGTTCCTCGATCATACCGATTTTATCAAATCGACCCTCAGGTAGTTCCGAACGCGAGACGGGGATCGCATGAAACCCGATTTGGCAACATGAATTCGGCGGATGGTCGACGATCGCAATCACCGCGTTCTCCAATTGATCCCGTATTTGCGAAATCGCTACCATTGCATTTTCTTTAACTTTGAGATGCTCACCGAATTCGAGGTCAACCATTGCTACCCTCCGTCACGTTTTTTGGCGGTGATTTCGTCTTTGCTCATACCGGTTGGATTGTCGCCAAAAATCGGTCCCGCCGGCACATCCGGAATTTCCCCACCATTCTTGTGAACATACATCTCATCGCCATTAACAATCAAATGCGCGCGAAGCGGCGTTTCGTTGCGGACAACGTCGGAGGCGTAACATCCGTCTTCGGCATGCTTTAATAAAGCGACCAATTTTTCCTCCGGTTCATTCGATGCAATATAAATATTATAAATGATGCCGAGCGATGCTTGTGTCAGATCAGCGATGCCAAATTTGCGGCGATTGTCCCAGAGGACGGTAGCTTCAACTTCAAGCGAGGTATAGTGCGTTTCCAGAAACCCTGCACTTTGCGTGATGTGGCTGGTGAGACATGCTGCTGCACCCGCCGTAAAATACGCCATGGGTGACGGTGCAAGTCCGTCACCGCCGCGCTCTACCGGTTCGTCAATTTGAAAGGTGTGGCCTTCAGCCTTTGCTTCGAACAGGCGTTCCTTGATGACACGGACTTTAGCTTTGGGTGCCCCTATGGCCGGACGGTCTGGGTTTTGACCCATGCGTTCGGTCGCGCTTTCAAAAATGTTTTTAACCCTGCCCCAGTTTATCTGAACATCTTGAACCATTGTTACTCTCCCGCAGGTTCCAATTAGGCGCTGCGTTTTTCAAAGCGGCGATCAAAAGCCGCGATAAAGTCTGTTATCCTATCAGCCTGCAGCGCCGTATGGTCTTTAAATATTTGATCCGCAAGGTTTTCGTCTCGATTTTGGATAGCTGCAACAACGTGCTGGTGTTCTTGATGCATGAAACCGTTTCGTCAATTGAGGTTCATCATGACGATCCCCCGGCAGTCGCTCGCCGGAAATGATTTCATGTTCCAGCGTTTCACGGATATTATTTGCGCGCGCTATCATCTACAAGAACCCTGCTATTTCTTATTTTTCAGTAGACAGTATTTTCTAAGTCATCATACAATTCAATAAATATTGTATACCAGAGTTCAATACGGGAGGTGTAATGACGTCATTCTTTTTTCCATTATCAGGTGTGAGAATAAAGTTAGCGCGTTTTCTCCTTATCCTTCCGTTGTCTTTTATTATATCATTTAACTTTGCAGTCGATGGTTTTGCAGAAGGAAAACGAGGAGGGACGCTACGGGTCGCTATGAACCGAGCATTTGATGGGTTTGATACGGCAACAAATCCAACGGTATTTCCCACCAAATTGAACGTGCAACGTGCCATTTTTGAGGATTTGTTTGGTGTTGATAAGACCGGAAAGTTAATTCCAAAATTAGGAACGTTTTTAAAAATATCCCCGGATCAAAAACTTTTTACAGTGACGTTACGAAAAGACGTAAAATTCTCTAACGGAGAGCCACTAACGGCACGAGCTTATTCAGATCATTTTAAACGTGCCATGAAAAGCCCTCGGGCGAATTTCATCAAAGGTCAGATCGGACCAGTTGAGAAGGTGGTGGCAATAAATGATCACACTATTGAATTTCGTATGTCACGGCCGCACCCTGCTTTTCGCGCCGCTCTTACTGGGCCGTTCCAGTTTTTTTGGGTTAACGCGCCGGATCATGCGAAAAGCTTGGGGCTATTTGTTAGTAAACTTCCCGTTGGAACCGGCCCTTATATGTTAGATGACTGGGACCAAGGTGTATCCCTAACCCTTATCCGTAATCCCCATTACCGGCATCCAGAAAAACAATTTCTGGACAAGATTGTGATGCCGTTGGTTGCACGTGAAGAGGCTCGCCTGAACGGACTTAAGGCGGGTAATCTTGATTTATATATTACCAATTCAGGTAAGCTTGCGAAACTCGCGGAGAAGGAGCCTGGCATAGAGGTCTTTGCCCAGGTTGATCAAGGTTCCGGTATTGTCGCCCTAGACACATCCAAGCCACCATTCGATGATATCCGTGTTCGGAAGGCGTTGGCACATTCGGTAAATCGTGAAGTTGAGGTTCAGGCAGCACTAGGAGGGGTTGGTGGAATATTAGCTACGGACTGGTTTGGTCCTAAGTCAAAATGGTTCTGCGGCGGTAACACGGGGTACCCTGAGTATAATCCAAAGAAAGCAGCGACATTGCTTAAAGAATATGGGAAACCCGTAAAGTTTAAATTGGCTGTACTATCTTTTCCGGTATTCTTGGTGGGAGCTCAAGTATATCAGTCATTTTGGAAACGGGTTGGCATAGGGGTAGAGTTAGACGTTCGAACTCCTGGTCCA
The DNA here is from genome assembly GCA_028345065.1 of Rhodospirillales bacterium. Classification (GTDB taxonomy): domain Bacteria; phylum Pseudomonadota; class Alphaproteobacteria; order Rhodospirillales; family UBA2165. Next base: position 4,833 of record JAOMCN010000028.1, on the reverse strand, counting down.
TCGTGGGTTTTACCTCTTCTTCGAGGAGGCTTTCAGGCGTTTTTTTTGGGTATCGGTGGTGCCGTAGATCCCGGGTTTCAAGCTCAAAATCTTCATTCTAATAGCGGCGGTAATTTTTTTAAATTCAGCCATCCCGAGGTAGACAAGGCGTTAGAGGAGACCTACAAACCGTTCAAGGATAAGGGGAAGAGGAAGGAGGCATTTTGTAATTTCGTTACAACTGTAATCAAACATCAGCCATTCCTCCTTCGCTACCACAATACTTTTTATTCAGTATCCCGCACCCACGTTAAAGGACCAAAAAAACCTGTTTTCAAGATGAGTCACCTGCATGAAATGTGGTTAGATAAATGATTGAGCTTATGAGGTAAAATAAATTGAAACCCTTAATAGATCTTCCATTTTTGTCGCATGGTCATGCAACCCTAAGAGACGTTGAAGAGTCCGTTCGATTTTATCGTAATTTTTTAGGTCTTGATGTCGTAAAAACCAGTCCCCGCACCTTGGTTGCCAGGCTTGGCAGCAATACAGCGATTGTCGGGGTTACCCTCGGCGAGAAGGGCCTCGCCAAGGCCAACCGTCCGTGGCTAAAGAATGCTCATTTTGGTTTTGATTTTCTAACCTCAGATGAAGTCAAAGAAGCAAGAGAACTCTCGTTACAATACCAGGAAAATTTCAACATTCAGAACGTCGGCGAAATAATTGAGTGCGACGAAGGTCTCTCTTTTATGTTGTTGGACCAAGATGGAAATTATTGGGAAATCCTAGAAAATCCTGAAGGTGGTTACTCCCATTATTTTGAAAAAGATTGTGATACCAGCCATGCCCTTGCTTCTTTTTCAGGCAATCTTGAAGACGATCGCATGTCTGTCCTGAAGCCTGGTCTTATGTCGCACATGACATGTGAAGTGATAGACATGGATAAATCCCAAGTTTTCTACGAGGAAATGTTTGGACTTGAGTGCGTTCGGTTAAATGCCAGTCGTATGCTTGGGCGGCTAAATAGCGTTGCCGTCATTGATTTTATTGAGACCGATACCGAAACCAGGGATCACAAGATGCATAACCACATTGGCTTTGATGTAGCGGGCCCGGAAATCGTTGATGCAGCGCGTGAAATCATTGTTAACAATCAAAGTCGGTTTGGCTTTGATGTGATCCACAAGACGAGTGGCAGTCACGGTACCTACGGGTTTACGTTTTCTGATCTGGATAATAATGCCTGGCAGATCGAAGATTATCCTCGTGGCGGCTATTATTGGATGTTTGAGCAAGGCGGTGATCTAGAAAATAAATTCCAACCTAATGTCGGTGGGATCGACGACTGGCACGATTTAGTTGACCCCGAGACTTATGAATACATTGGTATGACGAAAAATTCTAATGATTAGAAACTTTAATCTCCTAACGATAATTACGTGTCTTATGACGGGAACCGCAGTGTCTGCAAGTCATGCTAATAAATTAACTCCTTACCAGATCATGACGCACATGCAAATTAAATTGGAAAAAGGTGTTTCCCAAAAAGATCTATTCCGCTTTAGGGACATTGTCCAAAGGTTGGACCTGGATGGTAATGGCCAATTAAACTTTAAAGAATATGAAAAAAACCCTCATTTCCAGGGAAATCCGAGAGGTACTCGCGGTTTCTTTGGTGCTGCCGACACAAACCGGGATGGAGAAATGTCGTTAAATGAGTATGCCTGGCAGCGCATTATTACCGATGAGGCTCGTAAAATAATTTTTGCAATGGATAAAGATGGTGATCGCCATGTATCGCGAACAGAGTTTCGCCAAAATAAAATTACGTCTTCTAAAGCTACATTAGAAAGAATTTTTATTGCTTTTGATACAGATGAAAACGGTGAGCTTAGTTTACCGGAGTGTCTTCGAAAATGGAGCAAGTGGGCACGTGACGGGCGTAATTTTGGTTCGTTGTACAAATGAAAAATTTGGATATTCTATGGTTTAAATTGGGGGGTATAGAATGGAAAAACCGTTTAAAATAGTGTTTTCAGGAACTATCTGCATATTAATTGCAACCAATCCTGCGAATGCACAGACCAAGGGTGGCATATTGACCGTTGGGATGGATCGACCCATGACAGGTTTTGATTCCTCTATGAACCCCAGGCCTGAATATAATCGACGCAACGCGATGTTGCCCATTTATGAAGATCTATTTGCCTATGGTAAAGACGGCAAATTGCTCCCGGTTCTTGGGACGTCCGTTAAAAGCTCCAAAGATCAAAAAACCTGGACGGTAACCCTGAAAAAAGGGATTAAATTTTCAAATGGTGAGGCGTTTAATGCGTCGGCCTATGTAAAACATTTCAAGCGGTATCAATCCAGTAAGGCGTGGGGGTTCCTGCGTGGTATGGTTGGCCCGATAAAAGAAGTCGTTGCCATCGATAACTACACCGTAGAATTTCGAATGCTCCGGCCTTTCCCGGCATTTGCAGCCATCCTGTCCAATCCAGTTTATCCGATGTGGGCTAATGCACCGAAGCATTCGGTAACCGTCGGTAAAGAGTTAAACCGCCAACCGGTTGGCACGGGGCCGTATATGCTATCAAATTGGACGCCGGGTATTTCACTGACTTACGTAAAAAATCCTCATTTTCGGAATCCTAAAAACCAGCATCTCGACAAGATCGTTTTTAAAGTGATCAAGGGAGAGTTGCCTCGCTTGAACTCAGTTAAAAGTGGAGCCATCGACGTTATGCTCACCCGTGACGGGAAAACGGCCAATCAGGCCAGGCAGGATCCAAATCTTCAGGTGATCACCGAACTAGTTGGTGGGACGACAACCATCGAATTTAACACCAGCCGAGCACCCTTGAATGATGTTCGAGTGCGTAAGGCGTTAGCTCATGCTGTCAATCGGCGTGCCGATTTAAAAGCTTCCAACGACGGCTTCGGGATGCCGTCTACAGATTGGTTCGGTCCTAACTCCAAATGGTATTGCGATGGCAAAACTGGATATCCTGAGTTCAACCCGAGGAAAGCTAAGGGACTTCTGATTGCGTACGGTAAGCCGGTAAAGTTTAAAATGGTCACCATGCCAATCAAAAATTTTATTGTTGGGGCCAAGCTTCACCAAACCTTCTGGAAACGGATGGGAGTAGAGGTTGACCTCAAAGTTGTTCCTCCGGGGCCCGCCTATTTCAGGGCGGTTCGATCCGGACAGTTTGATGCGTGGTTGGTAGGTATTTCAGAAGCCGTTGATCCAGGCCTGCAAGGTCAAGCCTTTTACTCGAAAAACCGTGGCAACAGCACCAAGTCAAACTTTCCACAAGTTGACGCTACTCTTCAGAAAGCATGGCAAAGTTTCAAAGACGAGGCAGTAAGAAAAGCGGCCTATTGTGATTATGTTAGAGCTGTCGTCAGACAGCAGCCAGTGCTATTTCGTGCGCACAATAATTTTGCAATTATCGCTAGAAATAATGTCAAAGGTCTGAAAAAGTCAAACTTAACCCTCAGCCGTCTCCACGAGACGTGGGTGACCCGTTAGACTAGAAAGAGCGTTAGTTGTTAATATATATTCGCCGCAAACTGCTTCATTCGATACCCATCATATTTGCGGTTACATTGTTGAGTTTTCTCTCTGTAAATCTCCTTCCCGGTGACGTGGCAGAAACAATAGCTGGGATAGGCACTGACAATGCCGTTATGGATGAGACAGTCGTACAAGATATTAGAGAGGATCTTGGCCTCGATCGTCCAGTCGTTGTTCGTTATTTATCTTGGTTGGGTTACGCTGTACGCGGCGAATTGGGCAAATCCTACCAGACAGGTCAATCCGTATCCGAAGCCATAGCCCTTCGTTTGCCGGTAACGATACAGCTATTATTGATGGCTCAAATCTTGGCAATCTTGTTAGCAATCCCGGCTGGCATATTTTCGGCCTACCGGGCTGGAAAACTGCCTGATCGCGTTATAACGACGTTGGCATTTAGTTTTTTAGCGGCTCCAAGTTTTATTGTTGCTATTTCCTTAGCTTTTATCTTTGCTGTCCTTCTCAATTGGTTTCCAGCAACCGGATATGTTCCATTTTCAGAAGATTTCATTGGAAATATTAGATCATTTACGCTACCCGCCTTAGCTTTGGCACTGATAGAATGGCCTATTCTCTGCCGGGTTTTGCGAAATGACTTAATATCGACCTTACAAGAGGATTTTATCAGCCTAGCTAAAGCTAAAGGCTTGAGACCTTTTCACATACTTTTCCGGCATGCTCTCAGACCTTCGTCATTTACCCTCATTACCATTGTCGGAATTCAATTGGGCAATTTGATAAGCGGAGCGGTGATAGTTGAGAGTATATTCGCGCTTCCGGGGTTGGGATCATTGTTAGTGGCTTCAATCCATTCTCGTGAGATATTGATGGTGCAGGGAATAGTCGCCCTTATGGCTGTTGCATATGTAGTCATCAATCTTGTCGTAGATATATTATACGGGGCCCTTGATCCGAGGATCTTGCGATGACTTTGGGGCTCCCTTCAATGTCTAAATCAAGTGAAGCGCAAAGATCTGATGAATTTCTTTTGATTGGAAAAAATACAAGATCCACAAGCCTTGGGTTAGGTTTTTGGTTGCCTGGAATATGGATGGTTTTTCTCCTGTTTACTGTAATTTTTGCAGATATATTGCCGATCCAAAATCCGACCGAGAGTGATTTTTCTAATCTAAAGTCCCGCCCAAACTTGACTTACTGGTTAGGTACTGACGTGTTGGCACGTGATATTTTTTCACGTGTTATTTATGGCGCCAGAGTTTCGCTAACCGTAGCATTTTTTGCGCCTGTATTTGGTATGATTATCGGTCTGGGTT
>JAOMCN010000027.1 GCA_028345065.1 Rhodospirillales bacterium | reverse complement strand
TGCGGCAAAGAGTTTCTTGGTAGATTTTTTGCCCCACCCTTCAAGATTTTCAATAACATCTAAATGTATGTGCAAGCGAAAAATGTCGGCGGGTTCTTTTATCAAACCGTTTTCTCGAAATACGATGATATGCTTACCTCCGAAACCCTCAATATCAAAGGCTCCACGGGATACAAAATGTTTTAAACGCTCTATAGCTTGCGCAGAACACGCCAAACCACCAGTACAACGCCGAGCAGCTTCATCCTGGTTCCGAACAGCTGTGCTCTTACAGATCGGGCAGATTTTAGGCATTTTAAAAGGTACAGTGGATTTAGGGCGTTTGGTCCTCAATACCTCAACAACCTGAGGAATTACATCACCAGCTCGCTGGATTATAACAGTATCCCCAATCCGAATATCTTTTCGTTCTATTTCATCTTCATTATGCAAAGTGGCATTGGTTACAATTACACCTCCAACGTTTACGGGCTGGAGTTGCGCTACCGGCGTAAGAGTTCCCGTTCGCCCTACTTGAATGTTAATCGATTCTAAAATAGTCTGTGCCGTTTCAGCTGGAAATTTATGAGCTATAGCCCAGCGTGGAGCCCTGCTAGCCGCTCCAAGCCGTTCCTGCCATGCTATATTGTTGACTTTATAAACCATTCCGTCGATGTCATAGTCGAGGGTGGCTCGTTGTTCAAAAATTTTGTTATAGGCACGAATTAGATCACTTTGAGATTGGCAGAGCCTAGTCAGGGGATTAACTGAGAAACTCCAGCTTTTTAAGAATTCCAAAAACTCCCACTGGCTTTCTGCAACTGGTTCAAGCGTATTTCCATAAGCGTACGCAAAAAATTTTAGCGGGCGGGTTGCCGTGACATTTGGATCCAGTTGCGGCAACGATCCAGCCGCTGCATTTCGTGGATTTGCAAATACCTTATCGCCAGACTCTGATTGGCGCTGATTTAGATCTCGGAAATCAGATTTGGTCAAATAAACTTCACCCCTCACCTCGATTACATCAGGAGCGCTTCCTTTCAATATTAGAGGGATATTTTTTAAGGTTTTTATGTTTTCTGTGACATTTTCGCCCACAAGCCCATCACCTCGAGTTGCAGCATAGACCAGTCGGCCTTTTTCGTAGGATAAGGAAAGCGAAAGTCCATCAATTTTAGGTTCAGCCACCATGTCTAGGCGAATATCAGTATCATCCTTAAGTTCTTTTAGAAAACGTCGAATACCCTTTAAAAAGTTACCAAGTTGTTCTTCGGTAAAAACGTTATCCAGAGATAACATCGGTTTGTTATGGGCTACCTTTTCAAAACCAGCAGCCACAGGTGCACCTACAGCTTTTGATGAGCTGCCCGAGTTAACTAAATGGGGAAATCTTTTTTCTATTTCATGACTGCGGTGTCTTAACGCATCATATTCACTATCCAAAATAATAGGCGCATCATTGCGGTGATAGGCTTCGTCGTGCATAGCAATTTCATGACCCAAGTTTTTAAGCTCAAGCTCCGCGTTTACTTCGGTAAGATCAGAAACAGAAGTTCCCCTGATATTCCTACTCACGGCAAGATTTTCTCAACTTCACTACCGGCTAATAATTGGTTTGCTGCGGCTCGAGCTGCTTTTGTTACTTCAGAACCTGCAAGCATTCGTGCAATCTCTTCGGTTCGTTCTTCCGACCCTAACTCATCGACAAGGGTTCGATTACCATTTCCATTACCAAATTTGGTGATACGCAAATGTTTACCCCCCTTGGCAGCTACCTGAGGGGAATGTGTAACAACGAGAACCTGATATTCTTCGCTTAAGCGGGCTAGTCTCTCACCCACCGCTGCTGCCGTCGCACCTCCAATTCCCATATCTACCTCGTCGAAAATTATAGTGGGAAAGGTATTTGTACCTGCCAAAACCACCTTCAAAGCCAGCATTAGCCTCGCAAGTTCACCGCCCGAAATAATTTTATGTAGTGGGCCTTGAGGGGTATTGGGATTAGTTTGCACTTCAAATGTCAAACGTTCGACGCCGTTTATTCCCCATTCCGATTCTGCAAGATTTTCAAATTTAGTTTGAAATTTAGCCGCCCCCAATTTTAAGGGTGGCAACTCTCGTTTTATAGCCTTGTCAATCGATTTACCCGCGTTTCTCCGGGCCTTAGTCAATAGCCCTGCAGACTTTATATACTGTTCTCTGAAACGACTTACCTCCGATTTTAAAGCGATTAACCGAGAGGACCACTCATCCAAACAGACCAGTTTATCTCTAAGCTCTTCCCGCAATGATGAGAGCCCCGCTACATCTGTTCCATGCTTGCGGGCCAGCGCCCGTATTGCAAACAGGCGTTCCTCTGCCTGCTCCAATTGGACTGGTGTAAATTCCAACTTACTGCCTGCCTTCTCCAATTCAGAAATTGCCTCATGAGCTTCGATTAACGCTCGTTCTAAAGCACGAATTCCATCATCCAATAGTCCATCCGCTTTGTCACCAAGACGTTCAAGCTTCTGGAGAGATGATCGAAGGACGCCGTCAACACCGGTTCCATTGTTAATATTCTCAAGTGCTTCATTAACAACCTGAGCCAGTTTCTCAGCATGCATCATCCTCGCCCGGTGTCTAGCAAGCAATTCCTCTTCACCAGTTTGAGGATCAAGTTCATCTAATTCGGTGACGGAATGTCGGAGAAACTCTTCGTCCTGACGATCCTTATCATACTCAGATATTTCTTTACTGAGTTTATTGTCTGCTTCTTTCCACAAACGATAGTTTAAGGCTACCGACTTTTTCTCTTCCTCCAAACAACCAAATGAATCCACAAAATGGACGTGGTTTCTGGGATCCAACAAACCATGTGCCTCCATCTGTCCATTTACCTCAACAAGCATTTCACCCACCTCGCGGAGAAAGGTGGCACTAACTGGTTCGTCGTTGATAAAGGCTCGGGAAGGCCCATCATGGCTAAGCACTCGACGTAGTATTAGTGATTTTTCAAATTCTATACCTTGTTTGTGTAATAAATGGTCCAATCCAGGCCTTGCATCGATATCAAACTCTGCCACAACTGCACTTTGCTTTTCACCCAACTTGATTAGATCTGAATCCGCCCGCACCCCAAGTGCTAAGCCAAGGGCATCCAATAGAATGGACTTGCCCGAACCAGTTTCCCCTGTAAGAACACAGAGTCCCGAGTCAAATGTTAGATCAAGTCTTTCGATCAACACAACATTTCGAATTGAAAGAGTCTTAAGCATCTTTCGGGTGGCGGCATATCCTATGTTTACAAGCCATCAGACTATTTAAAGGGCCAATACCAACGGGTCTTTTTCTTTTCATTCCGTTGGATTTTTTTATTTTCGATAATCTCGTAAGTATCAACATACCATTCACTGCCCGGAAAATTATGGCCTAAAATAGCGGCTGTTTCTTTTGCCTGGTCTACTATTCCTAGAGCTAAATACGATTCCGTAAGCCTATGCAAGGCTTCCGGCACGTGAGTAGTAGTTTGGTATTTTTCTGTAACAATCTTGAAACGGTTAATAGCAGCCAAATACTGTCCTTTTCGCTCATAGTAACGGCCAATTTCCATTTGCTTACCAGCCAAATGATCGCGTGTCAGATCAATCTTGAACTTTGCATCCTGCGCGTATTTGCTATTTGGAAAGCGAACCATCACTTCATTGAGCGTCCTCATAGCTAAATCGGTCATCTTCTGATCCCGCCCAACATCAGAAATCTGTTCGTAATAAGATAGTGATTTGAGGTAGTAAGCGTAAGGAGCGTCGCGGTTAGAAGGGTGTAGCTGGATAAAACGATCAAGTGATATTATTGCTTCATCGTATTTATTAGTTTGATAAAGAGCATACGCAGACATGAGTTGCGCCTTAGTTGCCCAAACCGAATATGGGTGCTGCCGGTCAACTTCATCAAACGATATAGCAGCCTGAGTATATTTTCCCGATTCCATTTCAATAAGAGCTTTATTGTAAAGTGTCTCGACAGTTTGTTCCACGTAATCGTCCTTCACGGTATCCGCACAAGAAGTGAGGATCAACAATACGACTACTATACTTTTGGATTTTAAATATCTAACCAGCATGGCCAGGACATTTCCAATATTTTTAGATAAAATTATGAATCAACTATGCCCAGTTACCTACAAAGCATTATACAAAATTTTAATGCCGCAGATAAGTCAAAGATTCAATTAAGAACGAAAAATCACACTAAAAAAATTAATAGACTATGCATCGCACTAAAAAGTCTAAAATAATTTGTAATTAGGCTGTGGCGGCCATTGGGTCGAGCGATTTGGTTGTACCTGTCATCTGTCCACGACTAGATGACACTTCCTCACCAGTGCTTCCTATAAATCTCCATGAAGCCGACTCTGCAAATAATGCTTTAAGTAATTCATTGGTCATGTGGTGACCAGCCCGAACTCCCTGATAATGACCTCGGATTGGGGCGCCCGATAGATACAGATCGCCCACAGCATCTAACACTTTGTGTCGGACAAATTCATCTTCGTACCTTAATCCACCGTCATTAAGAACCCTATCTCCATCAACAACAACAGCGTTTTCCAATGAACCTCCTAACGCCAATCCCGATGCTCTTAAAGCCTCAACATCACTTACAAACCCAAACGTTCGAGCTCGCGCAATTTCTTTCTTAAAAGTACCATTTACTAAGGTAATGAATAGTTCCTGACGTGAAATAGCACAATCGTCAAATTCAATTTGGAACCCTACTGAAAAGCTGTTACTAGGCAGTAACTCAGCCACCCGCCCTTCTGACTCGACCTTAACTGGCCTCAACACTTCAATAATTCTGCGTGAAGCGTCAAGCTGTTTAACACCCGCACACTCTATAAGGAAAACAAATGGTTGAGCACTCCCATCCATCACAGGAACTTCTGAACCGCTAACCTCGACAATGGCATTATCAACATGACATCCTGATAAGGCCGCCATTAGATGTTCAACCGTAGAGATTGTAACTCCCTTGTTATTTCCAAGGGTTGTACACATTCTCGTATCTACCACGTTCTTCCAGTTAGCCCTAATCTCAGGCAATCCAGGTAAATCTGACCGCCTAAATATAATACCCATATTCGGACCAGCTGGTTTTAAGGATAACGACACCTTTTTACCGGAATGCAACGCCACTCCTGCACAGTCAATTGAACGGTTAAGCGTCGTCTGATTACCAGATAGTTCTGCGCATTCGCCAACTGGTTCCGCAGAAGCGCCAATCCCTCCTAACTTTTCAACAGACAACGGTCTGTAATTATCAAAATCATTCATATAGTATTCCTAATTCCAAAGGTCACCATTCCATCAATTCTGTTGAATGACACACCCAAAAACCGTTAAATAGCGTGTAAAATTCCATCAAATTATTTGAGTCCTCTAGGTAACTGTTTACCAATGGACATATGGCCACTCAAATCAACAATTGTTGCAGAATGTTACTTAGCCAAATACTAACACTTAGTTTGCCTGGCGGCGTAAAAATGCTGGAATTTCAAGTAGATCAGCATCCGCCTCATCGACCGACATTCCATCATTGGCATTTACCCTTTTCAGCAGTGTAGGTGCCTCGTGTTCCAATTCACCCTCTGGTTCTTGTATTTCTTCCACAACTCTTGCCTTTGCCTGTTCGGAAAGTGTTTTAGGCTCAAATTTGGAGGTCGTATCGAAAATCTGCTCTAAGTCTTTTCCAATCTCATCTAGCTCTTTTTCTATGGGAGTTTCATTCTCCGGTTTAGAAACACTTGGCTCATCTTTTAGCCTCTTCTCGGGTTCACCATTCAACTGGTTTAATTCTCGAACACTAGTATTCTCAGAGTGTTCTTTTATCTCGGGCTCTATTCGGCTTACCTGGTTCTTGCTTGCCGACCTACGGTCGCCCAGGGTGACGCGTGTAACTCGTTCAATCAGGCTGATACCTTTTTTCTTAGGGGCCTTAATTTCCGTTTTCTCTACCCCTGCATTAATCATATCAGCAACGGCGAATGGATTGGCCGAAGATTTGAGACCGAGTTCTCCTTCCACTGGAGGATCTGGTATAAAGACCTCATCCGTGGAAGTGCTGCAAACAGTTTCAGTTTGTTTAGTCGTTTCAATAGTCTCTTTCTTTGGTTCGTCGTGGTATTCAATTAGGTCATTTTGAGCAGAAAGTTTGGGCTCATTCCCCTTCTTTCCCGCTAGTACAACAGCTTTTTCTTCGGTATTTTCCAGTTCTATCAACTGCTGTGTTTCTGGTTGTTCAGAAGCATCAATTATTCCGACTGGAGCAGAAATTGAAACTGGTTCCTCACTCATGTCAGTCATCTTATGTAGTATGGGCTTCGCTCGAACCCCCGCGACAGCCTCAATACCAGTTGCAACTACCGAAACCCTAATACTACCTTCGAGGCTCTCCTCAAATGTAGAACCAAAAATAATATTAGCATTTTCCTCAACTTCATCTCGGATCCTATTTGCAGCTTCGTCAACCTCAAAAAGGGTAATATCTTTGCCGGCTGTAATATTAATCAGCACACCTTTAGCACCGCTCATAGAAGTGTCGTCCAATAGTGGGTTCGCAATGGCCGCCTCAGCGGCGTCAATTGCCCGACGTTCCCCTTCCGCTTCGCCGGTTCCCATCATAGCCTTGCCCATTTCACTCATAACGGACCTAATATCTGCAAAATCCAGATTTATGAGACCTGGCATAACCATTAGATCAGTAACACCACGCACACCTGAATATAATACGTCATCAGCCATCTTAAATGCATCCGCAAAGGTGGTATTTTCGTTTGCGACCCTAAATAAATTTTGGTTAGGAATAATCAGCAAAGTATCTACATATTGCTGTAGTTCCTCAAGTCCATCCTCAGCTATATTCATTCGATTAGCGCCTTCAAACTGGAACGGCTTGGTTACTACACCAACTGTAAGAATGCCATGTTCTCGGGCCATTCTAGCAATTACTGGTGAGGCACCTGTACCTGTACCCCCTCCCAAACCTGCAGTAACAAATACCATGTTTACATCATGCAAATGAGTAAGTATCTCCTCTAAGGATTCCTCAGCAGCGGCATGACCTATATCCGGATTAGAGCCCGCACCAAGTCCCTTTGTTACTTCAGCACCCATTTGGATTTTTCGTTCCGCTGCCGAGTGAGCTAATGCTTGAGCATCGGAATTTGCTACAATGAATTCGACCCCTTCCAAGCCCATTTGAATCATATTATTGACAGCATTTCCACCAGCACCCCCGACCCCTATCACGGAAATTCGAGGTTTTAGTTCAGTAGAATTTTTAATTTTAGGTACAGATAAGTTAATAGTCATTTTGGCCTCCGAACTTATAATTTTGGGTTATCCGCATAGATTATGCCGGATTCTCCGGCAGACGGACAAATGGATCCTCTCAGTAGAGGACGGTTTAATTCGGCCCTGAATCCCAGGGTACTCTTGCTTAAATATTGTCACGTAACCATTGCCCGAGCCGTCCAAATCGGTTGCCAGAAAACTCTAGACGCCTGGCCATTGGAAACACCGCCTCAGATCTTTCATTGTATGTGAGTTGCACCAAACCCGCGCATACTGAAAAAGCGGGCCCATTTACGGATTCGGCTAAGCCTTCAATATTGATCGGCCTACCTACCCGGACTTGTTTATCCAACATGGTCGTTGCTAGATTAGTCAAACCAGTTAATTGGCTAGCTCCACCCGTCAAAACGACCCGCCTACCGGTAACTTTATGAAAGCCTGCCGAATTCAGTTTAGACCATACCAGTTCAAAAATTTCTTCAAGCCGAGGACGTACAATTCCAACCAACATAGACCTCGGAACTTGGCTCAATTCATTTTCATTCTCACCAACCAGCGGAATACGTATCGACTCATGGTCATCAGATGCCGTCGGGATGGCACTACCATAAAGATTTTTCATGCGTTCTGCATAAGCATACGGGGTGGAAAGTCCTCGTGCTATATCTTTAGTAACATGATCACCACCTATTGGGATGCTATCTGCAAACATCAACTGATTATCCAGGAATACGGAGATTGAAGTAGTTCCACCACCCATATCCACACAGATCGCACCCAGATCTTTTTCATCTTCCACCAGACAAGCAAGCCCAGCGGCATAGGGTGCAATTGCAAATTTTTCTACATCTAAATGACATCTTTGAACACATAACTCTAAATTACGTACTGCTGATTTAGCGCCCGTAATAATATGCATGTTCACACCGAGCTTATCCCCATACATTCCTCGCGGGTCACGTACACCCTTGTTACCATCAATGCTGTAACCCACCGGCAAAGTGTGAATAACTTCGCAATCCGCAGATTGTTGGGCGTAGAGCCAAGCAGGGTCCAAAGCACGCTGGAGATCGGCATCACCAATTTCATGCCCCGCAATGGAAACATCGAAAGAAATTAACTTTGAATGTAGTTGCCCACCGGCAAAGCATACCGTTATGAATCGAACGTTTTCGCCGGCCATCTGCTCTGCCGATTCGACCGCAGCACGAATTGATTCTTCAACAGCGAGCATATCAACAATATTGCCATTCTTCATACCTTTAGATACTTGGTGACCAATACCAACTACCTCTAACTTACCTTGTCCTTGTGACCGAACAATAAAGCAGGCAATCTTTGTTGAACCTACGTCAACGGCGGTGACTAACCCGCTCTTTGTCCCGTTAATGAGTTTTGTTCTCTTTACCATACTACTCGTGTTATGTGTCCCAGCGTGATTTAAGATTAGATTGCTTGGATGTTCGCTTGGATTCTAATTCTATGTATTCTTCTGTTTTAGGCGACTGGCGTAAGATTATTCGACCCGGCAATCGGAGATCCACGATGGCAACATCTCCTTCCATAAGATCATGAAGCTCCTGCAATTCAGCTAGTCGAACCCAAGCGGAGACAGGCTCCAACTCTGGGAGATATACCTCCAAGTCATTATCCATTTTGATGTCCCAACGACGATCACCTACTCGGACAGCTGCTTTAACACGTTTAGCTAATTCTGGGGCCACCGATAATATACCAAGAAGATTCGAAGCATGTTTTGGTGCATTCCAGCCCACCACTATTTTGAGATTGTTATATTTACCAATATTATTCAGCGGAATGATTTCTCCGCTGGTATCAATGAGGGTAAAATCACCTTTGTGTTGCCATAAAGCTAAGGGCTTTCGTTCTACCAAGGATAAATAGACCACATCGGGAAGCTGGCGCTCAATTACTGCTGTACGGATCCAAGGTAATGCCGTTACACGCTCTAGGGCAGCTTCGGGATCAAACGCCAAGATAGGCGTTCCTCGCTTAAGGCGTACCGTATTAAGAAGCAATTCCTTATTCGTCTCAATCCTACCTTTGACATAGACCTCTCTCACGGCAAATCCGTATTTTGCGGAACCAGTTATGAATTGCCACCTGGTTTTTCCCGCCAGTTCATGAAACAAGCCAGTTTTCCAAATCCACAAGCAACCTAAACCAATAGCAGTACCAACCAACAAAAATATAATTGACCAAAATGTTGGTTGGCGCCAAATAGGCCGCGCTCTGCGCCGTGGTTGACCACGCTTTAATTTGGTCTTGGAAGCAAATATTCTTAACCGTCGCATTCTGCGTGCTCCACTAGCCAAACCACCAAGTTCTCGAAAGAAATATTTGCATAGGAAGCCTGTTCGGGAACAAGTGAAGTTGGCGTCATTCCGGGTTGAGTATTTACTTCAAGAAGGTAAAGATCTTTACCATCGTATCGCATATCTGCACGAGAAATACCCCGGCACCCCAGTGTTTTATGCGCTAAAACAGATATGCGCATAGCTTCATCGTATATATCTTGCGGCAACTGCGCCGGCACCTGATGAATGGAGCCACCGTCCGAGTACTTGGCGTCGTAGTCATAAAAACGGCGCCCTGTCTTGATTTCAGTAACTCCAAGAGCCCGCTCACCCATTACAGCAACAGTTAATTCACGGCCAGGAATATATTGTTCTGCCATTACATGGCTACCGAATGACCACTCCTTTTCCGTGGACGTATACCTGTCGCCTTCACAAATTATATTAACACCCACGCTAGAGCCCTCATTTAGTGGTTTTATTACGTGAGGCTTGGAACCAAAGACTGTTTGGGATAGTTGTTCCCGTGTTAATATCTGATGATCTGCCACCGTAATACCAACTTCCTTAAAGATTCTCTTGGACATAGGTTTGTCCATGGCAAGTGCTGATGCTAATACACCTGAGTGGGTGTAAGGTACGCCCAAGATATTCAAGAGCCCTTGGACACAACCATCTTCTCCAAATCGGCCATGAAGGGCGTTAAATACTTTATCAGGTATTGGGTAAAGCTGAGTAAGAAGTGCAGCCGCATCTTGGTGCACGTCAATTTCTGTCACCTGAAAACCCGTATCGTTTAAAGCGGTTGCTACAGCTGCTCCGCTAACAAGTGACACCTCCCGCTCTTTGGACCAACCACCCATCAGCACTGCAACGTGACCATTCACAGGCCAACCTCCCCGAAATCGCCGTTTTCATGAACTCCAACGCGTTTGATTTCCCATTCTAGTTTGGTCCCCGTAATGTCAAATACTCGCCGTCTCACTTCCTCACCGAGTCCTTCAAAATCAGCCGCTGTAGCGCCTCCCAAGTTAATCAGAAAATTGCAGTGTTTAATCGAAACCTGTGCTTCGCCGCGCACCAACCCTCTGCAACCTGCCCTATCGATAAGTTCCCAAGCTGCTTCCCCGGGCGGATTAATAAAGGTGCTGCCACCGGTGGGCTGTTTGACAGGCTGACTAATATTCCTATCTGCTTGAATTTTTGACATTTTCTTGATGATACTATCCTGATTTTCAATTACTCCTTTTAATCTTGCCTCGACAAAAATGAGTTCTTGAGCAACATCTGTCTGCCGATAGCCGAAATTCAATTGCTCTAAAGAAAGAGACACTCGCTCTCCAGAACGAGTGATTGCCCTAACATTTTCCACCAGATCTTTCACCTCACTGCCAAAGGCTCCCGCGTTCATGCGGATAGAACCGCCGAGACCACCGGGTATCCCAGATAAAAACTCCATGCCCGTTAAAGATTTGTCTCTCGCCACGTTTGAAAGCTTCAGATTTGGTATCCCGGCACCGGCTATCACTGTTTGGTCCGTAACCGTAATATTATTAAAGCCTGCTCCTAATCGAATGGATACGCCTGGAATTCCACCGTCCCGCACCAGAGTATTGGAACCCACACCCAGAATTGTTACAGGCACCTCTTTTGGCAATTTTTTGAGAAATTCGATTAAATCAATTTCGTCGGCTGGCCTAAAGAGAACCTCTGCTGGGCCACCTACCCGGAACCAGGTGAGCTTGGCAAGATCTACATCTGCGCTAAGTCGACCTCTTACCTTAGGTAACTTCGCGAGCAAATGATGATGCCGTTTTCTGACAGCCATTATCTACAGACCTGATATGAAGGGGACCTGAGTGCTGCTAACTCCTCTGGCAGAGCATTAGCCCAATTAGTTATACTCCCGGCACCAAGACACACGACCATGTCACCCGGAATGGAGATATTATCTATAAGCTGGGCAAGAACCTCTTCTGATTTCAATAATTCCACGTGACGATGACCATGTGAACGTAACCCCTCGACCAGAGTTTCTTGGTTAATCCCTTCAATGACCTCTTCACCAGCAGAATATACTTCCGCAACGATAACCACGTCTGCATCATTGAAACAGGTGCAAAAGTCATTAAATAAATCCCGCAATCGGGAGTAGCGGTGCGGTTGCACAACCGATATAATCCGGCCGTTAGGAGCTGCCCCACGAGCCGCACTGATAACCGCGGCGATCTCCACCGGGTGATGTGCGTAGTCATCAATGATACTTATGCCATTTACCTCGCCGGTTTTGGTAAAACGGCGTTTAACACCTTCAAACCCACCAAGAGCTTTTTTAAGTATACTGTCGGCAATACCCATTTCATTGGCAATGGCAATTACAGACAACGCATTTTGAACATTATGGGCACCGTGCATAGGCAAATATATATTACTTAATGTTCTTTTTGTCTGAGTAGTGCGATCTGAAATGATTACATCAAAGCAAGAACCATTTTCTGACGTTTCAACACTGATCATACAGATGTCTGCTTGGGGACTACGCCCGTAAGTAACAATTTTACGGTCTGTTACTCTCGGTATCATTGCTTGAACCTCAGCATCGTCAACACAAAGCGTGGCAAATCCATAAAATGGTACATTTTCCACAAACGTATCGAACGAAGCCCGAAGAGCCTCGAAGGAACCATAATGATCCATGTGTTCGGAATCGATGTTGGTCACCACGGCTATAGTGGCAGGTAGTTTTACAAATGTGCCATCAGATTCGTCTGCTTCCACGACCATCCAGTCGCCCTTGCCCAATCTAGCATTAGAGCCCCAAGCGTTTATAATCCCGCCATTGATGACTGTGGGATCTAAGTCTGCTGCATCCAAGAGGGCAGCAATCATAGATGTTGTTGTCGTCTTACCATGTGTTCCACCAACCGCAATAGACCATTTTAAACGCATCAACTCACCTAACATTTCTGCCCGACGCACGATTGGCATTAAACGTTGACGAGCCCCTTCAACTTCTGGATTGTCTGGATTTACCGCTGATGAAATCACTACAACTTCGGCATCGCCAAGATTTTTCTCAGAATGGCCTAGATAGATTTTGATCCCCATAGCCCTAAGACGTTTCACATTGGCACCCTCAGAGATATCGCTACCTTGGACCGAATGACCCAGATTATACAAAATTTCTGCTATTCCGCTCATTCCAATTCCACCAATCCCTACAAAATGAATGGAACCCATATCGAGAGGCAGGACTTTCATGCGACACCACCCGCATCCCATTGATCGCGATGATTAGGTATAAGATCAATTACCATTTCAGCTAGTCTAACTGTCGCATTGGTTTCCCCAGCCTGCTTGGCGGCGCGTGCTGCATTTTTAAGAGTTTTTGGCATTTCAAATAGTGTTTCAAGGCGATAAGAAAGGCTTGCCGGCGTAAAATCTTCATCTGGAATTAGCCAGCCACCTCCCACTTCATTGAGTGTATAAGCATTGCCGGATTGGTGATTATCAACAGCATGTGGGTAGGGAACTAAAATCGCCGGTCTTCCAATAGTAGTCAGTTCCGCAATAGCTGAAGCACCAGCTCGACAAATTACTAGATGGGACTTTGCCATTCGTTGAGGTAAATCTTCAAAAAATACAGCAAGCTCAACCTGAAGTCCCAACTGATTGTATACCGACTTTAAATGCCCATAATCCTCAACACGACACTGCTGTACTAGATTTAAACGACCACGCAGATTTTGATCAAGTTGCTTAATAGCGTCCGGAACTACGCGGCTGAATATTGAAGCCCCCTGAGAACCCCCAAAGACGAGTAGCTCAATTATATTACGTTCATTTAGCTCAGGGTAAGGCATTTCTCGCAGCGCCTCCACACTATTACGTACCGGCATACCTGTGTACACGACGTTCCCCCGCGCAGATTTTGGCATATGTTGCATTTGTTTGTATGAGGTCGCGATCTTACGCACTTTCCTTGAAAGCAATCGGTTTGCACGGCCTAGTAGAGCATTTTGTTCGTGAATCGCGGTAGCGGTGGAAGAAAAATTAGCTGCTAACATCATCGGTAAAGAGGCGTAGCCACCAAATCCGATTACCACAGAGGGGTTAAGGCGACCCAGTAAACAACAAGATTGCAAAACACCAATCGTAATTTCACCTATATTTAAAATACGGGCAAATAACCCTTTGCCAGATATGCCACCTGAGCGAACGCGATAAGTATCTAATTCTCCAAGCCTTCCTCCCAATTTACTGCCGCGGCAATCGGTCACCAACGCCAGGCGACACCCCCGGTTATTCAGTTCCATTGCGAGGGCTTCAGCTGGATATACATGCCCACCCGTACCGCCCGCCGACAACACTACTAAGGGAATACTGTTATGGGTAGGACGTATCATAACTTGCTGCGTTCCCAAACGGTCCTTGAAGTAAATTTTGAATTAGGTCGTTCCCGTGTCAGAGATAGCACCATTCCCATACTGATGGAGAGTGCGAGTAGAGAGGATCCGCCATAGGAAACAAAAGGAAGAGTAGCTCCTTTGGTTGGCATCAAATTCAGTGTGGAAGCTAAATTAATAATCGCCTGAAGACCAAACTGAGCCAGGAGACCAGTGACCGCTAATTGAACAAACAAATCCGTTTCCTTGAAAACCCGCATCAATCCCCGCAGTACGATAAAACCAAATACTGAAACGATTAGCAGTCCCGCAATCATTCCAAATTCTTCAACCGCCACCGCAAAAATAAAATCTGAGTGGGCGTCAGGAAGGTTTTCCTTCACATGTCCTTCACCGGGTCCTCTCCCAAAGACACCACCTTTTTTAAGAGCCTCAAGGGATTGGCTTACTTGATAGACGTCACTATTTTGAGGATCGATAAACCTATCAATTCGTTCTCGAACATGGGAGAATTGGAAATACGCTGCAAAACCACCAAAAATGAAAACAATGCCGATCCCCATCACTAGAACCATTGGCAGTCCTGCGAGAAAGAACTGTAGACCCCAGACAAAGGATATGAGAATTGCCATCCCTACATCTGGTTGGGCGATGAGAAGCAGAACCACAACACCATAAAGACCCAACACTACCAAGTATCCTGGGAAGCGCTCATCCAAACGCCAAGCTGCAAACATCGACGCAGCGATTACAGCAAAAGCTGGTTTAATAAACTCAGATGGCTGTAACGACACTCCCACAACATTGACCCATCGCGTGGCTCCCTTAATTTCGACCCCGTTAAATAATGTAAATATCATAAGAACTACGGCAAAACTGAAAACAAGAAGTGATAATCGGCGAATGTTTACTCGGCTAAGAAATGAAACCGCAAACATACTAATCATAGCCAAAGGGAGAAACGTTACCTGTCTACCAACAAAATGGAATGTGTCGAGGCTAAGCCGCTCTGCGATGGGGGGACTGGCAGCCATAATTAAGAACGCCCCTAAAGTCGCCAGCGTGATGATAGCAGCTATAGTCCATCTATCCACAGTCTGCCACCATTGGCCAAGTAAACTCATATCGGTACGAGAAAACGTCGTCATTGCAATTGCTCCACTGCAACGCGAAATCCTTCACCACGAGCTTCAAAATTTTCAAATTGATCAAAGGAGGCGCAGGCAGGCGATAACAAAACTACAGATGGATGGGCATGATTTTGAGCATTCTCATGCGCTTGCCGTACGGCTGTTTTTAAATCTTTCGAACTAGTAATCTCCACACTACTCGCGAACTCAGCCGAGAAGTAGTTCTCAGATTCACCAATCAAGTAGACGTGTTGGACACTGGCCAATTGATTTTTCAAAATAGACAGGTTGTTTTCCTTCAGTCTACCGCCAGCAATCCAGTGAATTGCTTCATAACAAGCCAGCGCTTTTGCCGCCGCTTCGCAATTTGTAGCCTTACTGTCATTGATGTAGCGAACCTCACCAATAGTACGGACTAATTCCTGCCGATGCGGTAATCCAGGAAAACTATGAAAAGCCTGTGTAATTTTTTCTTTTGATACCTCTAAAATTCGGGCAAGGGCAAATGCAGCGGCGACATTTTGCCAGTTATGGAGACCAGGCAGTGTCAAAAGATTAGCAAGGTTTAATACTGGTAAACACTCGTTATCAATGTCATCTATCAGGTTCGAGCCTTCCACATATACACCACCGGCGACACGATGTTTTGCTGAAATGGGAATTATATTGCGACTGGAAACTGCACTACTCACCATCAAATCCAAACTAATCCCCCGGCAATGGGAATCGTCCATACCAATGATTGCAACACCGCCGGGGGTGATATGGTCCAATATGGACATCTTGGATGCCACATAACCTCCCATACCACCGTGCCGTTGGAGATGATCGGGACTAATATTTAGTAACACCGCAATATCTAACTCCACCGATGGAATGCGCCCTAACTGATAGGATGAAAGCTCAAGCACATAGATGCCATCGGAACCCAGAGGCTCGAGTTCCAATGCCGGAATACCATAATTACCCCCGATTTCGACTTTTTTATCCGCTGAAGCCAAAACATGCCCAAGCAGTGCAGTTGTCGTAGATTTTCCATTTGTTCCTGTAATCCCGACGTAGAAAGCCTCGTGAACAGATCTAGCTAGTAAATCAACATCACAAATTATTTCACAGCCACTATCACGGGCTTTTGCAGCAATAGCGTGAGGGTCAGGGTACTGATGCGGAATACCGGGACTCAAGACTAGAGTTCCAAGTGTCTGCCAATCGCATTTATAAAGGTCAACCACTTTCAAACCTTCTGCCTTTGCCACATTGCGCTGCGTTTCCGCGTCATCCCATGCCCAAACCTCCGCACCGCCAGAGTTTAAAGAACGAACGGTTGAAAGCCCTGACTTTCCCAAGCCCATGACTGCTACTGTTTTGTCATGAAAGGAGCCAACCGAAATCACACCTAATACTCCTATCGCAGTTTCAAGGTCGCAAGACCTGCTAACGCCAGGATCATAGCAATGATCCAAAATCGTATTACAATGGTAGGTTCAGCCCACCCTTTCTTTTCGAAGTGATGATGCAAAGGCGCCATTTGGAATACCCGCTTCCCCGTTAACTTGAAGGAGACAACCTGAACAATGACTGAAACTGTCTCTAGTACAAAAAGACCACCGACAATAACGAGTACCAGTTCATGCTTGGTAACGACGCTAACCGACCCCAAGGCAGCACCCATTGAAAGTGAACCCGTGTCACCCATAAACACCATGGCAGGCGGAGCGTTAAACCAAAGAAACCCCAAGCCTGCACCTACCAGAGCACCGCAGAACACCATAAGCTCGCCGGCCCCCGGCACGTAATGGACTTGGAGATAATCCGAAAAAATTGAGTTACCTACTAGATAGGAAATTATAGCAAATACGCTAGCAGCTATCATTACTGGCCCAATGGCCAGTCCATCCAGGCCATCCGTAAGATTTACCGCATTTGAGGCACCTACTATGACCAAAATGCCAAAGACGACAAAAAACCAACCAAGGTCAATTAAAACACTTTTAAAAAACGGAAGAGCAAGTGAGGTTGCCAACGGTGAACTAGTTAAACTCATTATCCATATGGTTGCTGCCAACGCGAATACCATTTGCAGGAAAAGTTTCAGTTTACCTGGAATTCCTTTACTATTATTCAGCGATACTTTGGCGTAATCATCAAAAAATCCGATTAGGCCAAATGCTACCGTGACGACAAGGGCGGCCCAAATGTACCCATTACGCAAATCAGCCCAAAGTAAGGTCGCCAATACCAACGCCAATAGAATCATAAAACCGCCCATAGTCGGAGTGCCTGCCTTTGTCAGAATATGCCCTTCTGGTCCATCCTCGCGAATTGGCTGTCCCTCGGTTTGATAGGACTTCAACAATCGAATGATGTATGGCCCGCATACGAAACTAACAATCAACGCCGTTAGCATCGCTCCCCCTGTCCGGAAGGTTATGTAACGGAACACGTTTAAAGCAGTAAACTGGTCAACAAAATGAGCTGAGAAATTGAATAGCATTTCCGCTTTTTATCCTTCCACGCCCAAAGCTAACAGCCCATCCACAATCAAGCCCATACGTGCGCCTAGCGATCCCTTGACCAAAACCACATCACCGTGTTGAAGATGGGAAATTATAACACTCAAAAGTTCCTCAGAAGTTTCCGACCAATACGCCTGCTTAGCTGCGGGCAATGCGTCAAACATATCTCGCATTCTGAGGCCTACCGCATAGACTAGATCAACCTTATTATTGGTAACCTCGCCAGCAATTTTCAAATGAAGGGCACGAGATTTACCACCCAGCTCCAACATGTCGCCCAGTACAGCGAGACGGCGTCCTGCAGAACTTATTCTAGCCCTAGAAAGAACCTCTAGCGCCGCTGCAATGGAGACCGGGTTCGCATTGTAGCTGTCATCAATTAATTCAAAATCAAAATTATTAGCCCGAACGCGATGGCGAAGCCCCCTTCCTTTGGGTGGGCTAATACTTGCTATTGACCGAGCTGCTTCAAAAACGTCTGCACCCACGGAGTGGATAGCCGCTAATGCTGCCAGGCTATTTTGGATCCAGTGGTATCCGGGAATATTTAATTTATAATTTAACTCGGCATTATCAAATCTTACTTGCACTTTGGAGCTTGTTGGCCCGAGCGTAAAGGAAGTTAATTTAAAATCCGCATCCTTATGGGAACCAAAAGTCAAAAAATCTGCCCCTACAGAATCCGCTGTGTTTTTTAATATCCCAAATCCTAGGTTGTCCCTATTTAAAATTGCCACGCCCCCATTTTGCAAACCACCAAAGATCTCTGCCTTAGCCCGCGCAATATCCTCGAGCGATTCAAAATTTTCCAAGTGAGCTATTTCTACCGTTGTCACAACGGCAACTAACGGCCGAACCATAAGTGATAGATTGGTTAATTCCCCAGCGTGGTTCATTCCAAGCTCGAATACCCCAAATTCAGACTCTTCTGGCAAGCGGGAAAGACTAAGTGGCACTCCATAATGGTTGTTAAGACTACCCAGACTAAAAGACACACTTCCCTGTCGACTGAGTAACTTGGCGATAGTCTCCTTTACACTCGTTTTACCCACGCTACCCGTAACGGCAATAATCCTACCTTTCGAACGTGCCCGACCGGCAATACCAAGCAGGTTCAACCCAGAAAATGTATCCTTCACCTCTAGCAGGGGGGCGCCTTTTTTAAGTCCCTTTGGTTTGCACGAGATTAATGAAGCTGAAGCACCCCGACCAAGCGCATCAATCACATAATCGTGACCGTCAAAATTAGGTCCGCGTAGGGCAATAAATAGATCACCAGACCTTATAGTTCTGCTATCAATTGAAACACCTGTTGCATGCCAATCGGAATCCACTCTGCCACCCGTAGCATTGGCCACATCAACGGCTTTCCACAAACTATCCACTGGAGGTATCACGACAATGTCACACAAGAAATTTGATTGAGTGCAGCTTTTGCTGCAACTTCCGCATCGCTAAAGGGTACTGTTACGGAATTAAAAATTTGTCCCTGTTCGTGTCCCTTGCCTGCTATAACTAATAAATCTCCTGATTTTAGGAGGGAAATAGCCTCAAAAATTGCTTGTTCGCGGCTCTCAATTTCCAAAGCGCCGTCACAGGCTTCCAATATTTGATGACGGATCGAGGCTGCATTCTCCTTACGCGGATTATCATCAGTAATTATAATTTTATCCGCAAAGGATGTTGCAATAGCACCCATCTCGGCACGCTTACCTGGATCTCTGTCCCCACCGCAACCAAATACCACATGAAGGTTTTTATTGGTGTGAGAACGCATTGAGGTCAAAACATTTTTTAATGCGTCTGGGGTGTGTGCATAGTCAACATAGATAGCCGCCCCATTAGATAATTTTGCCACAAATTCTAGACGGCCAGTTACGCCTTTAAGGGTTTCCAAATTTTCAACCGTAACGTCGCAATCACCGCCAGCCATCAAAACAATGCCAAGGGCACACAGTATATTCATGGCTTGAAAGTCTCCAATCAATGGCAATCTAATGGACTTCCGTGCACCATCGATCATCAACTCCAAACGTTGACCACTAGGTTCCGGCCAAAGATCACATATGCAAATATTTTTACCTTTCCAGCCATAGCTTACTACATCGGCTCCTCGATCCAGCGCAGTACTCCTCAGGATCTCAAAACAGGCGTCATCCCCATTGAGAATAGCCGTACCGTCAGTTGACAGAATATCGGAAAACAGTCGAGCTTTTGCAGAAAAATAATTTTCTAAGGTGCTATGGTAATCTAAATGATCACGACTAAGATTTGTAAATGCTGCTATCGGAATACGAACACCATCAAGACGATATTGGGCTAAGCCATGGCTGGAAGCCTCAAGGGCTAGGTGATTGATATTGTCCTGAACGAGACAGCTCAATTTGTCATGCAGTAATGCTGGATCGGGAGTAGTCAAATTACAGGAAACGCTACCGCTTGGAGTTACCAACCCCAGCGTACCAAGACTGGCCGCTGGCACCCCAGCTAAAGTCCAAAGTTGACGAACAAAATCCGCTACAGATGATTTTCCGTTAGTTCCAGTGATAGCCACCACAGTTTTAGGTTGAAAAGCAAAAAATCGTGCTGAAATGTCAGCGTATGCAAGGCGTGGATTATCACAGGAAATCAAACTAACCGATTTTTGCAATCCTAAGTGCGCGTCTAATTTGGTGCCCAAAGGAGCAAGTATAGCAACGGCTCCTCGCTCGACGGCCTCGGGTATAAATTTTCGGCCGTCGGTTTGTCCCCCTTCCAAGGCAGCAAAAAGAAATCCAGGTTCAACTAAGCGGGAATCGGCCGTCAATCCAAATATGTTTATGTCTGTTGATCCTGCGATCTGCATTTGGTTTCGTCGATCTCCGAGCGCTAGTTTAATTAGTTGCAACCAATCGCCCTCGGCGCTTGTTAGTTGAAAATAATAACTCGTCCACTTTCTTTTCAAGATCAGATAATTGCCGACGAGCTGAAGTTGGTTTTTGGGGGGATTGAACAGATGGAGTTATAAAAAGCACATTTCCGGGTACTATCTCTTTTTCTGTTTTGGTAGATGGTTCCATACCCACGATAGGTACCATCTGCCGAATTATTTTTTGAACGATCGGCGCTGCCACCCAACCGGCAGTAGAAAATCCTTGAGTTTCCTTAATACCCTTAGGCTCATCAAGAAGTGCAAGCACTACGTATTTAGGTGTATTGGTAGGGAAAGCCGCAACAAATGACGAAATAATTTTCCGTCTTTGATAACCTTTCTTCCTCTTGCCAGGTTTGTTTGCGGTACCTGTTTTACCACCCACGAAATAGCCGGGCACCTCCGCTCTTCTTCCTGATCCTTGGCGCACTACCAATCGCATAAGGTCACGCATTACTCGAGAGGTTTTGCTTTTAATGACACGAGTACCCCCAAGTTTTGATTCCTTGCCAAGTTTCAATAACGTAGCCTTCAACAGAACTCCGCCATTGACCAGCGCGCCAACACCTAGTGAAAGCTGTAGGGGACTTACAGCAATACCATGTCCGTAGGAAATAGTCATAGTGTTGATTTTGCGCCAGAGATCCGGCGATAAAGGTGCACCTACCTCTATTAATTCTATTCTTGCCGGCGAAAGCAAACCCAACCGTTTAAGATATCGTTTCTGTGTATTTGTTCCAATCTCCAGCGCTATCTTAGCGGCCCCAATATTAGAAGAATGAACAATCACCTCCGGAACCGTAAGCCATTTATTCTTGGCATGATAATCTGAAATTGTGAATCGGGATATTTTGATTGGCTTTCTAGCGTCAAAACGATCAGCTAAACGTACCCTTCCCGTATCCAATGCCATAGCGGAAGTGAACAACTTAAACGTTGAACCCATTTCGTAAACACCCTTGGTGGCGCGATTGAACCCCGCGACACCTGCCGCGGTGATGGGTTTATTTGGATTAAAGTCCGGCAAAGAAACCATTGAAATTACTTCGCCTGTATTGACATCTAATACAATTCCAACAGCTCCTATGGCTGAAAATTTTTCCATAGCATTTGCTAGTTCAGACCTGACGAGGGACTGTATTCGTACGTCCAGGGATAGGCGAAGAGGTTGTCTTCGATCTCTTAGTTGATTATCAAAATACCCCTCTAAACCGGACAACCCTTTTCCATCTATATCGGTCATGCCAACCACATGCGATACTAAAGAATCGTGCGGATAGACACGCCGTTCTGCCCGCTGAAAATTAAGGCCGGGAATACCCAAAGCGTTAACCGCAAACTGCAATTTTGGAGTTAAATTTCGATGTAGCCAGACAAATTTTTGATTTTTCGATAGTAATTGATACAGCTTGCTTGGGTTGAGACCGGGTAAAACTGACGAAAGTTTGACGACAGCCTCATCTAGGTCAGGGATTTGCTGGGGGTTAGCATATAACGCGGCTGTCGGCAGGCTTGTAGCTATTAGTATACCATTGCGGTCAGTTATATCCGCCCGCACTTTCAGGATTTTGTCCACATGCACCAATTTGTTCGAAGCAACATCTACACTGTTATTGTTAAGTGATAGTTGAACCACCCGGCCACCAATTATCATAAAAGCTAAAGCGAAGAGAACCCCTGTAACAAGCAATCGATTTCGACCGGTTTCCAACGCTTGTTTGCGAGCACCATCAAACTCCAAACGATTTGGGAGAACTACTCCATGTTGACCAGTATCTTTAGCAACCGGAGAGTATGGATGAATTATTTGGTCGAATTTCACGGCTTGAAAATTACTTCTAGGTCAGGGTCATCGACAACTTGGATATTAAAAAGACCTCTAGACTCTTTTAGTTGTTTAGGTTCAGTGGGCCGCAATTCAAGGTACCTCATCGATAAGCCCTTGAGACGGTCCACATCATTGAAATGACTCCACTCTGCTTTTAAGACGTGGACAGCCTCACGCTCAGCGACGATCGAGCGATTTAATGTTTTTAATTCATCTTCCAGATTTGTTACTTCATGCTTCAAGTAAAACAAAGCAGCACCCGTTACCGCGACTATTAAAATCGCTAGCACTGTTGTATTGCGTATCATTTTTGGCCTCCTAAATCATGCCAGCCGTAATTCTGGTTACCTGCAGCTTTGCACGACCAAGAAGGCGAATCAGTTCGCTCCGCAATGCGCAATCTTGCCGACCGGGAGCGTGCATTGCGAGAGATTTCTGATAACTGTGGTTTTATAGCGCCAATTTTTAACAATCTAAAACTCGGAGCAGGTTGCTTGACTTGAACATCAGGAACATGACGTGAATTTCTTCCCGACCGTCCACTTCTAGAACGCAGAAATTTTTTCACAATACGATCCTCGAGGGAATGGAAGGCCACAATGGCAAGTCGCCCGCCCGGGGCAAGAATATTTTCTGCTGCACACAATCCACGCCTAAGTTCGCCAAGTTCGTCGTTCACCCGTATACGGAGTGCCATGAATGTTCGTGTAGCCGGATCAATCCTATCTTTTGATTTCCAAACGATCCCGCGAACTATTTTGGCTAGCTGACTAGTAGTTTTGATAGATGTTTTTGAACGAGCCTCCACGATTGCCTTCGCGATGCGGCGTGCTTGCCGCTCCTCACCAAGTTTGTGGATGATTTCAGCAAGGTCTTGCTCTGATGTATTATTAATCAAATCGGCTGCTGTCGTACCCTCTGAACTCATTCGCATATCTAAAGGTCCGTCAAATCGGAACGAAAAGCCACGATTAGCTTCATCCAACTGAATTGACGAAACGCCGAGATCAAAAGTAATTCCATTTACCTCCGAAATTCCTTTGTCCTTAATCAACCCTTCAATATCGCCAAAACGGCCCTCTAAAATTGTTAAACGTCCACCATACTTACGACTTAGTTGCTCCCCAAATATTACCGCTGCGGGATCGCGATCTATACCTATAACTCTCGCTGCTGCAGTCTTGAGAATCGCCTCGGAATAACCACCTCGACCGAGAGTAGCATCTACAAACAAACCTTCGTCAAAGGGCCTAAGTGCGCCAAGAACTTCGCCGATCATAACGGGTATATGACCGCTGCCCATATTATCAATCATTGGTCTAACTCGCTTTCTTTTCCTGCTCGTAACCTCAGAGTAGCGCCCCGGTTTCGGGCACGGGAAAAGGAGTTACTATTGTGAATTTCGTAAGCTGAAGGTTCCCATACCTGGAAGCGGTTGCCACGACCAACAAATACAGCCTCAAATTTTAAATTAGCATGTTTTAAAATAGCTTTTGGCAAAACTATTCGACCTTCAGTGTCGTAAGGCAACTGATGGGAATTTTCGAGAATAGTAGACGCCAGATCATCTTGTTCATCTGAGAAGAGCTCAAGGTCGTCGAGACTCGCAACAATCCGTTGAATAAATTCTTCCCCACAAGCCTCTATAACTGGATTTTTGAAAGATGGATAAACATATATTCCGGGAAAACCTTGATCCGAAAGTGCATCACGGAACTGCTTAGGGACGGATATTCGCCCCTTTTTATCAATCCTGTTGATATGCCTGCCAATTAACGCAGCCATTCCCGCCTCAGTACATTGTTGAAAGCTCCATAAGCGAAGCCCCAGACTCACCCTAATGAACTACTAAACACTCCGTATCACCCTATACTCACCGGCGATATCACATTTAATTATATGGGATATCATGGGTAAAAATGGGCGTCAATGGGTGAAAGTGGACTAAATTGGGTTAATAAAGGGTTTCAATAGCAAATTATTTTGGATTATTTGTCAGCAAAATTACGCTAAACCACTAGTCAAAAATAACATTGTTGTAAGCAAAGATGGGAAATAAGGCCAAATAGCGTTTGAGTTATGGTTTTAAGATGATTTTATTAAATTACTTAAAATATGTTGCAACATCGCCAATTAGATTACCGGTGTTTACTGCACATTTGAGGTAAAATGATCAATGGTCTTCTGAAGACCTTTCTTCACTTCAACCGTGGGAATCCAATTCAATTTATCTTTAGCACGACTAATATCGGGACACCTTTGCATGGGATCATCTTGTGGCAGTGGACGGTACTCGATAATTGATTTACTCCCAACTATTTCAATAACCATTTCAGCTAGTTGAAAAATAGTCAACTCGGCAGGGTTACCAAGGTTAATCGGTCCTACAATCTCATCGGGCGCCTTCATCAGTGACATCAATCCGTTTACGAGATCATCAACAAAACAAAATGAACGAGTCTGACTGCCATTACCATAAACTGTCAGAGGTTTACCCGACAGGGCCTGAACAATAAAATTTGAAACTACTCGTCCATCATTGGGATGCATCCGGGGACCATAAGTATTAAAAATACGTGCCACCCGTATGTTAACTTCATGTTGGCGATAGTAGTCAAAAAACAGCGTCTCCGCACATCGTTTACCTTCATCATAACACGCTCGAGGACCAATTGGATTGACGTTACCCAAATATTCCTCCATTTGCGGATGAATTTTTGGATCCCCATAGACTTCACTTGTTGAAGCCTGGAGTATTTTTGCGCCAGTCCGCTTTGCCAAACCAAGCATATTTATAGCACCATGCACGCTCGTCTTTGTAGTTTGAACAGGATCAAATTGATAATGGATGGGCGAAGCAGGACATGCGAGATTAAAAATTTCATCCACTTCTACATAAAGTGGGAAGGTCACGTCATGCCGTAACAGCTCAAAATTTGGCAATTCCGCTAGGTTTTTGACATTAATCTTTGTTCCTGTGTAATAATTATCGAGACATATCACATCATTACCGTCTGCAACCAAACGTTCGCAAAGATGAGAGCCGATAAACCCAGCTCCACCCGTTACAAGCACTTTCTTCGAAATACTCAATTTAAAGCCCCAGTCTTGTCCCTGTTTACCGTCTTCGATATAGCGTGGATCTTTTTCTGGCCAACAAACGCTAACACCCGGCACCCCCGTTGATAACTTATAATTTTTACATCAGCATCCGGGTTCACCGTTGGTTAAACATTATAGCCTAGGAGGGTATTATTAATTAACTCCAACCGACCTCATGCCGTATGAAAATAAAAAAAATTCTCTAAAGAACTTTAATCACACGAGACTTCCGAAAGATCAACTTTTTGATCAATTTGGGCGAGTTTTCCAAGCCGGCCAAAAATATCTTGAAATGATAATGAACCATTTCACATTCTCGGTCTACAATCATTTATCGCAAAATTGCCATTAAATTAGATATGCGGGCTCCAAAGCAAAACATGAAACCGTTAATTGAAACCCAAGAAGAACTTCTACTGGATTATTTGTTGCATCTCGAAAAACATAAGACCGGTCAGCGAGCCGTATATATTCAATTATCAATGCTCCAGCGACACAATCGCCGCGATCACCATATACGGTTAGC